>DATIUS010000138.1:0-2695 GCA_035466655.1 Candidatus Sulfomarinibacteraceae bacterium | reverse complement strand
CCGTCCTCGTGGCGGGCGGTCGTCCGCGTCCCGCCGGCATCCGAGCCGGCACCGGGTTCCGTGAGCCCGTAGGCGCCGATGACCCGGCCGCTCGCCATCGGGACGAGGTACCGCTCCTTCTGCTCGGAGGTCCCCGCCAGGTGGAGCGGGCCGCAGCCGAGCGAGGTGTGCGCCGCGACGATCAGCCCGAGCGAGCCCCAGACCCGTCCGATCTCCTCGATGGCGATCGCATAGGCGAGGGTGTCCAGTCCGGCCCCGCCCTCGTCCTCGGGGATCGGAATCCCGAGCCAGCCCATCTCGCCGAGCCGCCGGACGATCTCGACCGGGAAGCGTCGCTCGCGCTCGTGCTCCTCGACCACCGGCGCGACCTCGCGCTCCATGAACTCGCGGACGGTCGAACGGAGGAGGGCGTTCTCCGCGGAGAGGTCGAAGTCCATTGCCTGATCCTACCGCTCGGCGGGGACTCGCCGAGGCGTTTCCTGCTAGCCTCCGCCCGATGTCGGATCCGGGCCCCCACGCCGACGCCCCAGCCCGCGCAGACCTCTCCGCACGCGCAGGCCTCGCGAAGCGCCCCGGGGCTGCGGCCCGTGTCGATGGCGAGGCGCACGCCGAGCCCCCGGCTCCCGAGAGTGTCGCGGTCTCGACCCTGGGCCGAGCCCTCGGCAACGGCGCGGCACAGTCGCTCTCGCCGTCGTCCCTCCGGCGGGCCATCCTCGTCAACCTTCGCCAGCGCGGACCGATGTCGCCCGACGGCCTGGCCGGCCACCTCGGCGCGAGCCGGACGGGCGTCCTCCAGCAGCTCCACGCCCTCGAGCAGGCTGGGCTCGTGGCGCACTCGACCGAGCGTCACGGGGTGGGCCGGCCGCGGCACCTCTACGACGTGACGCCCGATGCCCAGGACCTCTTTCCCGCCGACTACGACGGATTCGCGGCGGCGCTTCTCGAGGCGATCTCGGCCGTCGGCGGCGATCAGCTCGTCGAGGAGGTGTTCGCGGCCCGGCGCCGGCAGCTTGGCGCACGCCTTCGACAGAAGCTCCGCGAGCGGGTGGCCCCGGGCGCGTCGCTGCTCGAGCAGGTTCGCGCGCTGGCGGTGATCCAGGACGGCGCCGGCTACCTGGCGGAGGCAATCCTCGGGGCGGACGGCACGATCCGGCTCAGGGAACACAACTGCGCGATCTTCCACCTCGCGCGCGAGGCCGGCTCGTGTTGCGAGGCCGAGCTGGCGATGTTCGGCGAGGTCCTGGGGGCGGACGTCGTCCGGGAGACGCACATCGCGTCCGGCGAACGGTCCTGCACGTACCGGGTGGAGCCCCGCGCCGGCGACTGAGCCTCCACGCCGGCGACTGAGCCTCCACGCCGGCGACTGAGCCCCGCGCCGGGAGTGAGCCTCCCCCGCGCCGACGCCGGCTACGCCTCCTCGCGCTCCACGGCCTCGCGGGTGGGCGGCCGCCGGGCGCTGAGCGGGACGTCCGAGACGTTCGGGACGAACGAGGCGGCCATCGCGGTCGCGGCGACCCCCTCCTGCTCCTCGACCGACAGGATGCCCAGCCGCCCGAGCGTCGCGAGCTCGTCACGGATGTAGGTCTTGAGCATCTCGGGTCCGTCGGTCGAGATCGTGAAGCGCACCCCGTTCCGCCGGAACGTGTCGAAGATCCAGCGGAACTCCTCCCACCCGCTGACCACGCCGGTGTTGAGGTTCGAGGTCGGACAGATCTCCAGGACGATGCCCCGCTCGCGGATCATCGCCATCGCCCGAGGATCGTAGGCGGCCTTCACGCCGTGCCCGATCCGGTCCGGCTCCAGGAGGTCGACCACCCGTGCGACCTCCTCCGCCGGGCCGGATTCGCCCGTGTGGACGGTGATCCCGAGGCCGAACTGGCGGGCGCGCCGGAACAGCTTTCGGTAGTCGGCGACGCGGAAGGTGGCCGATTCAGGGCCGGCGATGTCAACGCCGACGACCCCGCGATCTCGCCACAGGATGGCCTTCTCCGTGATGATCTCGTTGAGCTCGTATGGGAAGGCCCGGTCGAGGCAGAAGATCAGGCCGGGCCTGACCGGGTACTCCAGGGTCGCCTTGTCCATGCCGCGGACGGCCGCGGCGACGATGTGGTCCAGGTCCTGCTCGCCGCCCCGGTTCCGCTTCATCGGGTTGAACCGGAGCTCCATCGTCGTGACGTTGTTCTTCCGGTACGCCCCGCCGACGACCTCGTAGACGGCGCGCTCGATGGCGATCGGGCTGGACTGGACCAGCTCCGTCCAGTGGAACAGCTGGAGGTAACCGTCGAAGCTCTTCTGCCGGCGGGGGTGGACCGTGATGAGGTCGCGGCAGCCCCAGTAGACGCGGGTCGGGAGCTTGATCCCCTGCGCGTGGGCGATCGACCACATGATCGCCGGGGTCACCGCCGCGCCCAGGTGGCAGTGCAGCTCGGCGAGCGGGATGGATCTGGACAGCTGGCGTGCCATGTTCGCCAGAGGATAGCCGACGCGGTGCGCTCGCCGGGGTCCGGCTCACCCGACGTGTCCTTTACCCGGCGAGGCCGGTTCAGGGCTTGACGGTCGTCGTGTAGATCTCCGTGCTGAGCTCGCCGTTGCCGGTCCAGGCGAGGCGCGCCTCGTCGGCGAACGATTCGATCTGGATGTAGTCGCCGATGAACGGGACAGAGCCTGGCGGGAACAGGTTTGCGTCGAACCCTTC
>DATIUS010000137.1:0-4547 GCA_035466655.1 Candidatus Sulfomarinibacteraceae bacterium | reverse complement strand
CCGTCCTCGTGGCGGGCGGTCGTCCGCGTCCCGCCGGCATCCGAGCCGGCACCGGGTTCCGTGAGCCCGTAGGCGCCGATGACCCGGCCGCTCGCCATCGGGACGAGGTACCGCTCCTTCTGCTCGGGGGTCCCCGCCAGGTGGAGCGGACCGCAGCCGAGCGACGTGTGGGCGGCTACGATCAGGCAATGGACCTCGACCTCTCCGCGGAGCACGCCCTCCTCCGTTCGACCGTCCGCGAGTTCATGGAGCGCGAGGTCGCGCCGGTCGTCGAGGAGCACGAGCGCGAGCGGCGCTTCCCGGTCGAGGTCGTCCGGCGGCTCGGTGAGATGGGCTGGCTCGGGATCCCGATCCCCGAGGACGAGGGCGGGGCCGGACTGGACACCCTCGCTTACGCGATCGCCATCGAGGAGATTGGCCGGGTCTGGGGCTCGCTCGGGCTGATCGTCGCGGCGCACACCTCGCTCGGCTGCGGCCCGCTCCACCTGGCGGGGACCTCCGAGCAGAAGGAGCGGTATCTCGTCCCGATGGCGAGCGGCCGGGTCATCGGCGCCTACGGGCTCACGGAACCCGGCGCCGGCTCCGACGCCGGCGGGACGCGGACGACCGCGCGACACGAGGATGGTCCGGGCGGCGGGACCTGGGTCATCGACGGCGCGAAGCGGTTCATCACGAACGCCGGCCAGGCCGGGACGTACATCGTCACCGCGCGGACCGGATCGAAAGCGGACCGCTCGGCCGAGATCAGCGCCTTCATCGTCCCGGCGGAGACGCCGGGCTTCCGGGTGGGGCGCCTGGAGGAGAAGCTCGGGCTCCACGCCTCGGCGACCGGTGAGCTGTTCTTCGACGGCTGCCGGGTGCCGGCGGCGAACCTGCTGGGCGGCCAGGGAGAGGGCTTCCGGACGTTCCTGAAGGTCCTCGACGGCGGCCGGATCAGCATCGGGGCGCTCGCCGTGGGGCTCGCGCAGGCTGCCCTCGATGCCGCCGTGCCGTACGCCCAGTCGCGCGAGCAGTTCGGCCGGCCGATCGGCTCGTTCCAGGGCGTCGCGTTCATGATCGCCGACATGGCGACCGAGATCGAGGCCGCCCGGGCGCTCATCTGGAAAGCCGCCTGGCTCAAGGACCAGGGCCGGGACTACGCGCTCGCCGCCGCGCAGGGGAAGCTCTTCGCATCCGAGGTCTCCAGCCGAGCCACGAACGCCGCGATCCAGGTCCACGGCGGCTACGGCTACGTCACCGACTTCCCCGTGGAGCGCTACCTCCGTGACGCGAAGCTGACCGAGATCGGGGAGGGGACCAGCCAGATCCAGCGCCTGGTCATCGCCCGGCGGATCCTGGGCCTGCGGATCCTGTAGGGCGCAGCCTCCTCCGCCCCGTCAGATCGTCTCGGCTGCGCAGGCGCTACAGTTGGTGTCGAGCTGGGCGCCGGTTCCGGTGCCCGCTCACACGGGGGATCGGCTGATGCGCCGCACGCGCTCGCTCACGGCCTGCGCCGTCCTGCTCTACGCGCTCGCGGTCGCGATTCCGCCGGACGCCCAGGCGACGGATCCGAAACGCGGGAGACTTGGCGCCGGCTTGGCAGCCATCGCCGAGGGACAGGCGCCCGGTGGCTCGATCGTCACGCGCGTCCGCGATGCCGAGCAGGAGATCGCGGTCTCGGTCGAGCTTGGAGAGGAGCCCGGCACCGCCATTCGCGGGCGGCTTCGAAACGTCGGCCTCGATCTTCGGGGCTCCTTTCGGCGGACCATCGAAGGCTACGTGCTCCCGGGGCATCTCGAGCGGTTGGCCGCCGTGCCCGGCGTCCTTGCGGTGCGGGCAATTCGGACGCCGATCACCGACGCGTTCGTGGGTCAGGCACCCGGGATTCACGGTGCTCTTCCATGGCAACAGGCGTTGTACACCGGGCGGGGTGTGAAGATCGGTATCCTCGATACCTCGTTTGATGGAATGGCCATCCGATTGGGCACTGAACTCCCTTCAGCGGTGGAGTCCATCTGCTTTGCTCAGATCGGGATCGCCTCTACGAACCTCGCCGACTGCGTAACGCCAGGCGAGAATCACGGCACTGCCGTTGCCGAATCGATCATCGACATGGCCCCGAATGTGTCGCTGTACGTCTCGAACGCCCGCTCGCCGGCCGATCTGGCCACCGCAATCACCTGGATGACGTCCGCCGGGGTTCGAGTGATCAACTACTCGCTGGTTTCCACCACGCTCCTGGACGGCATGGGCGACGGAACGAGCCCCTATTCGAATTCTGACTACTCGCTCGTGGATCTCGCCGTGGCCGGTGGGGCGCTGTTCGTGGCGGCGGCCGGAAACAGCGGGGAGACGAGCTGGATGGGCCCCGGAGCCGACGCAAACGCGAACGGTTGGCTCGACTTTGCGCCGGGCGACGAATCCAACAATCTCGTGATGAATGCGGGGGATCAAATCGGAGTCGCCATCCGTTGGGCGACTGCCGCGTCCGACTACGATCTGTCCATCTGGAAAGACGGCACGAAGCTCGCAGAGTCGGCCGCCTACCAGTCCGAGACCGGGGACCCCCTTGAGTTGCTCGAGTTCACGGCTCCGTCGGCCGGCACTTTCGGGATCAGCATCCGCTACGCGGGCGGGCCGGCCGCCGCGACGATGCGCCTGCTGGTCCACGGTGCAACCACGGCACTGACATATCGCACGACGACCGGATCGCTCCCGGCCCCGGCGGATTCTCGCAACCCGGGGATGGTCACGGTCGGCGCAGTCCGGTACACGACACCGAGCGTCATCGAACCGTACAGCTCGCGGGGTCCGACGCTCGACGGCCGGATCAAGCCGGACCTCGTCGCGGTCGACTGCGTGGACACCACGGTCGCCGCAGGCTTCTGCGGCACCAGCCAGGCCGCGCCGTTCGCGAGTGGTGCTGCTGCGCTCCTGCTCGAGGCCGACCCGACACTCGCGCCGGCAACCCTTGCCACGATCCTGAAGCAGCGAGCCGTGCCCACTGGCACGCCGGTGCCGAACAACGACTTTGGCTACGGTCTCCTGTCCCTCGGCCCGCTGCCAACCCCCGCACCGATGGCGGCGTCCTTCCTGAGTCCACCCGCGACCGGCACGGCCGCTGGCTTGCTCCTCGGCCAGCCGACCGTCGCCATCGTGGACTCCGGCGGCCACACGGTCGGGACGGGTCCTGGCGCAACCATGTCGGTGGCACTCAGCCTGGCCAGCAATCCGACGGGCGCATCCCTGGCCTGCGAAGGAGGCAACACCAGGACGGCCGTGGCCGGGCTCGCTGCGTTCACCGGCTGCTCGGTGGATCTCCCGGGGAGCTGGTACACCCTGAGGGCGGACGTTGAGGGACTGACCCCCGCGACCTCGGCGCCGTTCTCCGTCGCGGCAGCCGGTAGCCCGCCGCCGGTCTCGATGACGCTCACCGCCTCGACCGTGACGATCGGAGCCGCGGTGAGCGGCACCGTGGCCGTGCCTCCGTCCGGTGCGGCCGATGGGTCGGTCGCCGTCGAATGGTCCGCTGATCGCAGGGTCTGGAGTCCGGCGAGCACCCTCCTGGTCGGCGCGATCGGCACCGCCCCGTTCACGCTGTCCGCGTCAACCAATCGCTGGCTGCGGGCACGCATGGTCAGCACGGCGGGTGCGACGGAGGTGAGTCCCGGGATCCTGGTCCGGGTCAACGCAAAGGCCATCCTCAGGTCGTCGATCCCGACCGGAACCGCGATTCGCCGCACCACGAAGATCACCCTGACGGAGACCATCCGGCCAGTCGGGGCCGGCATCGCGCGTGGGCGGGCCAGGTTCGATTTCTATCTCCGGGTCGGCACTTCGTGGGTGCGAAAGCGGATCGCCTACGCGAATGCCGATCCTGCCACGGGAAAGGCCGTCATCGGGACGACGATCGCCGGCTACGGCAGCTGGTGGATCCGCTCGCGCGCCGAGCCCACCACCACGAACGGAGCCTCCGTCTTCACCTCCGGCTTCAAGTACCTGGTGCGCTGATCCCGGCCGTAGAGACGCTCAGCCGCCGTTGCCGGCGGCGACGGTGAGGGCCTCCCGGATCGCGGCCTTGAAGGCCGGCGGCCAGGGACCCTGACCGCCCAGCACGTAGGGCCGGGCGTCGACGAGCTCGAAGGTCTCGGGGTCCGTCGCCCAAGACGCGACGCAGCCGTCCACGTCGGGACGTCGCCGGTCGTAGGTCTCGCCGGTCCGGAAGATGTAGACGCGGAGCCGGATCGGCGGGTCGACGCCGAGCCCCGACGCGTCGAAGCCGATCGCGGTCGCGGTCAGCGTCGGGTCGTCGCAGCCCGCGTCGCCGGACGTGATCGCGTCCAGCTCGAGGCCGCGGTTCGCCAGCTCGCCGGCGATCCCCGGGTAGTCCATCGGGGTCGGCTCGGGCGACGATAGGACGATCGAGCTGCACCCCGCGAGCAGGAGCGCCGCGGTGCCGATGCGCGCGAGGAGCCCGATGGCGCGGGTCGCGGTGTATCGGCGTCGTTGACGAGGGGGTTGCACAACCCGAGGCTACCCCAGGCCAGTCCCAGACGTGCTCCGGGCGC
>DATIUS010000136.1:0-12165 GCA_035466655.1 Candidatus Sulfomarinibacteraceae bacterium | reverse complement strand
CGCGGGAGCGGTCAGCCCTGCGTGATCTGGGCGAGGTGCTCCTCGTCGTGATCGATGGCGATCCGGAGGAGCGCGGCGACGTCGAGGACGCCATAGGTGTCGTGCCGGCCGCGGCGCGTCCAGCCCGCGGGATCGAGCGCGCCGAGGCGTGCGACGGTCGCGGCTCGACGCTCGGCGAAGGCCGCGAGCGCGCCCGCCCACGAGTCGTCGCCCGGCCCGGACCACAGCCCCGGCTCGACCCACGACCAGTGCGGGAAGGCGTCCCTGGCGAGCGCGTCCAGGCGCGCATGCCAGACCTGGTCCTCGACCGCGGTGAGGTGGAGAACCACCTCGCGCGGCGACCACCCCGCCGGCTGGGCCACCTGGCCGTCCCCGAGCGCTGCGCTCGCCGCCACGGCCAGCCGGTCCGGGAAGGCCGCGAGCCGTTCGATCAGCCCGGCCTGATCCGCTCCGGCCGCGGCGCCGGGGGCAGCGGTCTGGTCGCTCCCCGTCACGTTCCCGATCCGGCGCCAAGCGCGGCGAGGTACGGCAGGCGCCATCGCTCGGTCGGCGCGACGTGGTTGAACGTGTAGAGGTGCAGGCCCTCGACGCCCGCGGCCGGGTCGGCGAATGTCGGCGCGATGCTCTCGAGCAGGCCGGCGGGCCGGTACAGCCCACCGGAGGCCAGGAGCTGGCCGAGGAAGCGGGTGTTCTTCATGATGAACCGGCTCGAATCGCGGACACCGATCCGGGCACTGATCGCGATGAGCCTCGGGATCTCCGAGACGCCCGGGACGCCGACCTTGACCGGGAGCGTCAGGCCGTCCGCTCGCCGCGCAGCCAGCCACGAGGCGATCGCCTTCGGGTCGAAGCACAGCTGGGTCGAGATCGACGTCGCGAACGGCGCCTTCGCCACGAGCGCCTCGAGCAGGCGATCGTCGGGGATGAAGGCATGCCCCTGCGGGTAGCCGGGGATGCCGATCTCGCGGGGCGCGATCCCGAGCTCCGCCATCTCGCGAAGGAGCGACAGGCCGTCGGAAAAGTCACCCGGCTCCCGCGCGTCCCCCCCCACCACGAACGCCCGGTCGATGCCCGCGTCGGCCAGCCTCGTGAGCAGGGCCCGGAGGTGCGCGCGGTCGCGGATCATCCGGGCCGAGAGATGCGGTGTCGCGCGGAACCCCTGTCCCTCGAGGCGCACCGACAGGTCCACGGTCGCCTCGATCCCCTTGGCCGGTGACGCCGTGACCGAGACCGCCGCGCCGGGCGGCAGGAACGTCGACTGCTCGTCCACATTCTTGAGCGGAATGATCTCGAAGGTTGGGCTGGCGAGCACACGAGCCAGGGCGGCCCGTTCCGGATCCGCGAGCCGGGCGCGGCGCCGCAGGATCGCCATCAGACGTCCGAGTCCGGGAATGCCGCCTTGCGCCGGACCATGAACTCGAGGAGCGCCTCGTCCACGCCCGGATCGATCGGTGGCGCCTCGTACTCGCGGAGCATCCGCTTCCAGATGGCGTTCGCCCGTTGTGCGGCGTCCATCCCGCCGTCTTCGAGCCACTGCTCGTACGAGTTGTTGTCGGCGGTCTCCGAGCGGTAGAAGGCGTGCTCGAAGTTCGCCAGCGTGTGGCTGTTGCCGAGGAAGTGGACGCCGGGCCCGTTCTCGCGGATCGCGTCGAGCGCCTGGCCGTTGGGCGACAGGTCCACGCCCTTCGTGAACACGGCGGCCATGCCGCACTGGTCGAGATCGAGGATGAACTTCTCGTAGCCGACGGCGAGGCCACCTTCGAGCCAGCCCGCCGCGTGGAGCACGAAGTTGACCCCGGCCAGGATCGTCGGACCGAACGTGGCGGCCGATTCGTAGGCCGCCTGCGCATCCGCGATCTTCGAGGCGCACAGGTTGCCGCCGGACCGGAACGGGACGCCGAGACGCCGCGCGAGGGCGGCCATCACGTACAGGACGAGGGCCGGCTCCGGGGTCCCGAACGTCGGGGCGCCGGACTGCATCGAGATCGAGCTCGCGAAGCTCCCGAAGACGACCGGCGCGCCCGGCCGGACGAGCTGCACGAACGTCATCCCGGCGAGCGCCTCGGCGAGCGTCTGGGCCGCGGTGCCGGCGACCGTCACGGGCGACATCGCCCCGGCGAGGATGAACGGGGTGATGAGCGTCGCCTGGTTGTTCTGGGCATAGACCCGGGCCGCACCGAGCATCGTCGAGTCCCAGACAAGCGGCGAGTTCGCGTTGATGAGGCTGAGGACGACCGTGTTGTCCCGGACGTAGTCCTCGCCGAACGCGATCTTCGCCATCTCCACGGTGTCCTCGGCCCGCGACGGGTGGGTGACCGAGCCCATGAACGGCTTGTCCGAGTAGCGGATGTGCGAGTAGACCATGTCGAGGTGGCGCTTGTTGACCGGCACGTCGACCGGCTCGCAGACGGTCCCGCCCGAGTGGTGGAGGTACGGGCTCAGGTACGTCAGCTTCACGAAGTTGCGGAAGTCCTCGATCGTTCCGTAGCGGCGGCCGTTGTCGAGATCGCGCACGAACGGGGAGCCGTAGTTCGGGGCAAGGACCGTGTACGGATCCCCGATCCTGACGGCCCGCTCCGGGTTGCGAGCGTGCTGGGTGAAGACGCGCGGTGCCGACGCCTGGACGATCCGGCGACACATCCCGCGCGGGAACCGGACGAGCTCGCCCTCGACGTCGGCGCCGGCCTCGCCGAGGAGGCGGAGGGCCGCGGCGTCGCCGCGAAACTCGATCCCGACCTCCTCGAGGATCGTGTCCGCGTTCTCCTCGATGAGCGACAGGCCCTCCTCGTCGAGGACCTCGAACGGCTTGAGGGAACGGGTCAGGAACGGCGCGGCCTCGATGTGCGCCGCCGCGCGAGCGGCGACCCGGCCGGCGCGTCCCCCCGTGCGGTGGCGCGGACCCTCGTGCATCAGCGTTCCTCCCTGGCGGTCGCGGCCGCGACGCGGCGGCGGTTCATCGGACGACTGGCCGACGGCGCGGCGATCGGCTCCCCGCCCCGGCCGGCCGCGGTGCGGGCGGCGGGCAGGCGGACGAGCGCGGCGAGGTTCGGCGTCGGTGCGCTGCGGTGCGGGATCGCCATCGCGTCGACGAAGTGCTCCTGGAAGCGCGGCTCGATCGCGGTCTCGACCTTCTCCACCGTGCGGACGACCCGCTCGATCTCGCGGCGGGCGTCGGCGGAAAGGAGCGCGATGAGCGCCCCGGTGCCGGCGGCATTGCCCGCGGGGCCGACCTTCTCGATCGGCGCGTCAGGGACGAGGCCGAGGACCATCGCGTGGAGCGGGTCGATCTGGCTGCCGAACGCGCCGGCAAGCTTGATCCGGTCGACCGTCTCGACGCCGAGCTCGTCCATGAGCAGGCGGGCCCCGGCATAGAGCGCGGCTTTCGCCAGCTGGATCGCCCGAACGTCGTTCTGGGTGATGAGGAGGCGGGGCGACCCGTCGTGCAGGAGATACGCGAACGTTCGTCCGTCCGGGACGATGCGCGAGCTGCGCGATGCGAGCCGGCCGTCGATCGTCCCGTCGGCGCTGATGACGCCGGCGAGGAAGAGCTCGGCGACGACCTCGACGATCCCCGAGCCGCACACGCCGGTGATCCCGGTCCGGCGCACGGAGGTGGCGAACGCAGGTTCATCCGACCAGCGCGGGGAGCCGATGACGCGGAAGCGCGGCTCAAGGGTCTCCGGGTCGATCCGCACGCGCTCGATGGCACCCGGCGCCGCGCGCTGGCCGCAGCTGATCTGGGCACCCTCGAAGGCGGGCCCGGTCGGCGAGGAGGCAGCCAGGAGGCGCGCTCGATTCCCGAGCACGATCTCCGCGTTCGTCCCGACGTCCACGAGGAGCGTCAGCTCGTCGGCGAGATACGGGGTTTCGGCGAGGATCGCGCCGGCCGCGTCCGCGCCCACGTGGCCGGCGATGCACGGGAGGACGTAGACGCGCGCGCCCGCGTTCGCCGGCAGGTCCAGCCCGCGCGCGGTCGTCCGGACCGCGGTGTCGATGGCGAGCGCGAAGGGTGCCGACCCGAGCGGCACGGGATCGATCCCGAGGGCGAGGTGATGCATGATCGGGTTACCGACGAGCGTGAGCTCGAGGATGTCGGACGCATCGACCCCGGCCCGCGCGGCGAGCCCGGCGATCAGCGTGGCGAGCGCCTCCCGAACGACCCGCGTCATCTCTGCGGCCCCGCCCTCGTGGAGCATCGCGTACGAGACCCGGCTCATGAGGTCCTCGCCGAACCGGATCTGCGGGTTCATCACCCCGTCCGACGCGAGCACCGCCCCGTCGGCGAGGTCCGCGAGGTGGCCGGCGATCGTCGTCGAGCCGATGTCGACGGCCACGCCGAACGCCCGATCGTGGAGGCCCGGCCAGATCGCGGTGACGTCGCGCCCGTCGTGGACGGCGACGGTGACGCGGTAGGCGCCGGCCTCGAGCGCCGCCTGGAGGCCGCGAACGACGTCGAGGTCCACCCGGAGGTCCTCGAGGCCCCACTCGGCGCGGAGGGCGGCGAGGAGGCGGGCGAGGTCCCCGCCCGGCGTCTCGAGCGTCGGGCGCTCGACCTCGACCTCGAACAGCCGGACGACGGGATCGATGACGAAGTCCCGGACCGGCACGCCCTTCCGGACGACCTGGCGATGGACCTGGCTCTCGGGCGGAACGTCGACCAGGATGTCGCCGTGGATCGCCGCGTGGCAGCCGAGGCGCCGCTCCGCGGCGAGGCCTCGCCGCCGGTCGTACTCGTCCTCGTCAGGCCCCCGCGGCGAGAGATGCGCCCCGGACGAGGCGATCCCGTGCTTCGGGAACTCGCCCTCGCCGGGCCGGACCTGGCACCGGCCGCACAGGCCTCGCCCGCCGCACACGGAGTCGAGATCGACGCCGAGGGCGCGGGCGGCGTCGAGAATCGTCGTCCCGTCGGCAAACCGGCCGCGGCGGCCGGACGGCGTGAAGATGACGAGCGGGTCCGCGCCGGTGGTCACGATACGGTCACGGTGCGGTCACGCTGTCGCGACGCCCCCGCCGAGCGCCCGCCGGTTCACCCGCCGCCCGCGCTCGGCGGCCGTGGCCGCCCCGTCCGGCCCGCTGCCCATCCCCGCTTCGGGCGACGGCGGGCGATTGGCGCGGATCCAGCGTCCCGCGTCCGGGTCGTTGCCCATGAGGACGTCGGCGGCCATGATCGCGGCCCTTGCCTCGGCCGAGAGCGGGTTCGTGATCGCCGAGGTGAGCCCGGACGCGATCGCCATCGGCAGGAAGGCGGCGTTGATCCCCTCCCGGTGCGGGAGGCCGAAGCTCACGTTGGAGGCGCCGCAGGTCGAGTTGACGCCCAGCTCGTCGCGCAGCCGCCGCACAAGCCGGAAGACCTGCTGGCCGGCCGTCCGCATCGCCCCGATCGGCATGACGAGCGGGTCCACGACGATGTCCTCGCGCGGGATCCCGTGGTCGGCGGCGCGCTCCACGATCCGCTTCGCAACGGCGAACCGGACGTCCGGGTCCTCGCTGATCCCGGAATCGTCGTTCGAGATCGCGACGACGGCCGCGCCGTACCTCCGGATCAGGGGCAGGACGCGCTCCATGCGCTCCTCCTCACCGGTCACGCTGTTCACGAGCGCCTTGCCCTGGTAGGCGGCCAGGCCCGCCTCGAGCGCCTCCACGATCGACGAGTCGATCGACAGGGGCACGTCCACGAGCGACTGGACCAGCCGGACGGTCCTGGCCAGGATCCCGGGCTCGTCGGCGAGGGGAATGCCAGCGTTCACGTCGAGCATGTGCGCGCCGGCCTCGACCTGGGCGATCGCGTCGCGCTCGACCCGGCTGAAGTCGCCGTTGCGCATCTCCTCGGCGAGGAGCTTCCGGCCCGTCGGGTTGATCCGCTCGCCGATGACCACGAACGGGCGGTCGAACCCGATCACGACCTCCCGGGTGGCCGACGAGACGACGGTGTGGGTCATGCGGGATCAACCTCCGGGACGCTTCGCTCCGTGTCCGCGCCGCCGGCCATGCCACCCCCGACAGCCACGCCACCGGCCGCGACGAGCTGCGCGAGGCGCTCCTTCGGGTAGGCCGCCTCCAGGCGGGCCGCCTCGGCGGTCGCCTCGGCCACGACGTCGTCGCCGCAGGCCCGGGCCTCGCGACGCCAGTCCTCGATGTAGTCGCCGAACTCCTTCCGACCGGCCTTCATCGCGGCCCTGTCGATCGCCACCTGGAACCTGGGATGGAGCACGACCTTGTGGGCCGCGCGCCGATCCTTGGCCACGACCTGGGCGGGGATGTCCCGCCACCAGATCACTGTCAGCGTCCCGGCCATCACGGTCTCCCTGCGACCGGCGATGGGGCCGTCGCGGCTCCGATCGCCGCGAGCGCCGGCACCAGCTCGCCGAGGCCCGTGAAGCGCCGCTCGAAGCGGAGGCCCAGGCGATGCGCGGCGCTCCGGGCGGCGGCGGTCAACGCCGCGTCGTCGGTCTGGGCGAGGTAGGCGACGCGCGTGTAGTTCCCGAAGTAGGTCGGCAGCAGCTCGGGGTGGCGGTCGAGGCCGAGACCGCGGATCACCAGCCGCTCGAAGTTCCGGACCAGGAAGTCGGTCAGGTAGAACGTGCCCGGCTCCTCCTCGGTGAGCGTCGCGAACGCGGCCCGGCCGGCATAGATCTCGTAGCAGTGCGCACCGTCAAGCCGGGCGACGTCCTCCTCCTCGAGGACGCGGTCCAGCAGGCCGCCGGTCCCGCAGTCGGCGTAGGCAACGAAGAGCTGGCGGCGTCCCGCGGCGCGGGCGCGGCGGATGCGCGCCCGCACGGCATCGGGGATCAGCTCCGGACGGTTGTGCAGCGTGGCCGGCAGGCAGGTCAGGTCCACCTCGGGGAACCCGGCGCGCCTCGTGAGGGCCACCAGCTCCCGGGCAAGCGCCCCGCAGCCGATGACAAGGGGGCGATCCTGAGCGCCCGCCGTCGGCAACGCACGCCCGCGCCGGGGCCCCTGCTGGTGACGGCGCGTCAAGCCGAGCGCGGACGAAGGCGCCGGCAAGGGCGCGAGCGAGCGCACTTCGTCCGTGCGTGAGCGAGCGCCCGCCGTCGGCAACGCACGCCCGCGCCGGATGGACGCGCCGTCAGGCGACCCGCGCACGGCGTTGCTCGACGAGCCGGCGAGCCGTCTCGGATGCGACCGCGGCGTCGCGGCAGTATGCATCGGCGCCGACGGCCTTCCCGAACTCCTCGTTGAGGGGTGCCCCGCCGACGAGGACAATGTAGTCGTCGCGAATCCCGCGCTTCTTCAGCTCCTCGATGACGACCTTCATGTACGGCATCGTCGTCGTGAGGAGCGCGGACATGCCCAGGATGTCCGGCTTGTGGAGCTCGAGGGCCGTGATGAACTTGTCGGCGTCCGTGTTGATCCCGAGGTCGTGGACCTCGAAGCCGGCGCCCTCGAGCATCATCGCGACGAGGTTCTTGCCGATGTCGTGGATGTCGCCCTTGACCGTGCCGATCACGACCTTGCCGACCGGCTTCGCCCCGGTCTCCGCGAGGAGCGGCCGGAGGATCGCCATGCCGGCCTTCATCGAGTTGGCGGCGAGGAGGACCTCGGGGACGAACAGGATCCCGTCCCGGAAGTCGATGCCGACGATCCGCATCCCCTCGACCAGGGCCTCGTTGAGGACCCGGTCGGCGCCCCAGCCGCGCCCGAGGAGGATGTTCGTGCCCTGGATGATCTCGGCGGCCATGCCGTCGTAGAGGTCGTTGTGCATCTGCTCGACGAGCTCGTCGTCGGTCAGCGTCGTGAGGTCGATGTCCTGGTAGCCGTCCTGCGCCATCGGTTGCCCTGGCTCCTGTGCGTGGCGGCGTCGCCCTGCGCTTCACGGCGCGGACGGTTCCACATCGTGGAACGATGCCGTATGATGGAACGCAACGATCAACAGCCTAGCCGACGGGGTGTCCGATGTCCAGAGTCCAGAGCATCGAGCGGGCCTTCGCCGTGCTCGGCGCGCTCGCCGATGGACCGGCCGGCGTCAGCGAGGTCGCGGCTCGCGTCGGGCTGCCGAAATCGACCGCCGCCCGGATGCTCGGAGCCCTCGAGCGGGAGGGCGCGGTCGAACAGGTGCCCGGCCAGACGCGCTACCGGCTCGGCGAACGGATCGCCGCGCTCGCGTCGGGGCTGCGCGACGCGACGGGTCTCGTGGCGATCGCCCGGCCCTCGCTCGAGGCGCTTGCCGCGGAGACCGGCGAGGCCGCCGGCCTGTCCGTGCCCGACGCGAATACGGTCCACTACGTCGACCAGGTGGACTCGCCGAATCCCGTCTCGGTCCGGGACTGGACGGGCTCGCGCATCCCGATGCACGCGGTCTCGTCCGGCCAGGTGTTCCTCGCCGCGATGAGCGGACCGGCGATGGCGCGAGCCCTCGCGGCGCCCCTCGAGCGGTTCACCGACCGGACCCTCGTCGACGCGGCCGCACTCCTCGAGCGGCTGCGGGACGTCCGGCGCGACGGCTATGCCTGGGTCCGCGGGGAGTTCGCCGAGGGCATCTCGTCCGTCGCCGCGCCGATCGCCGACGCCTCCGGCCGGGTCGTCGCGGCGGTCCATGTCCACGGACCGTCGTATCGGTTCCCGACGCCGGGTTCAGAGGCAGCCATCGCGGCCGCCGTCGCCGCGGCGGCGGCCCGCATCGGCGTGCGGCTCCGCGGCCAGGCGTGAGCGGCGATCCGGCCGGCAACGGTCGCGTGGGCGGCGAGCAGGCCGGCACCCGTCGCGTTGGCGCCGGCCGGGGCTACCTCAGGGACCTCGCTGCACTCCTCGTCGGCGGACTCGCGCTCCGGCCCCAGATCCTCGTCATCGGACCCCTCCTGCCGGCGATCACCGCGGACCTCGCCGTCGACCACGGCACGGCCGGCCTCCTCGGCACGATCCCCGTCCTCTGCATGGGCCTGCTCGCGCCGCTCGGACCGGTCATGGCGGCCCGCCTCGGGCCGCGATCGGCCCTGGCCCTGGCGATCCTCCTCGTGGGCGGGTTCGGACTCATCCGAGCGGCGGTTCCAGGTGTCCCGCTCGTCCTCCTCGCGACCGTCGGGCTCGGGTTCGGGATGGCCGCGTCCGGCCCGATCCTGGCGATGATCGTCCGGGCGAGGCTCCCGGCGCATCCGTCGCTCGGGACGGGCGGGTACGTGACCGGGCTCATCGTGGGTGGTTCGATCGCCGCGGCGGTCGCGGTTCCCCTGGCCGACGCGTTCGGCGGCTGGCGGGGTGCGCTGGCGATCATCTCTGCGGCGGCGCTCGGATCCCTCGTCGGCTGGTGGATCCTGGCTGGGCGCGACGAGGCGGCTGCCGGTTCGACCGGCTTCGCCCGCCTGCCCCGACCTCCACTGCCCTGGCGGCGACGGACCGGCTGGCACCTCGGGTTGGTGTTCGGTACGCAGTCGACGCTCTTCTACGGGACGATCTCGTGGCTGCCGTCGATCTTCGTCGAGCGGGGCTGGTCTGAGCTCGAGGCAGCCGGCCTCGTCGCCTTCTTCAATGTCGTCGGCCTCGCGGCCAGCCTCAGCGTGCCGCTGTTCGCCGACCGCCTGGGATCCCGGCGGAGCCAGCTCTCGATCGCGTCGGTTGCCGCGCTCGTCGGCGCGATCGCGATCGGCGCGACGGGCGGCGCCGCCCCGGGCGACCCGGGCGTCCTCGCGGCTGTCACGCTCCTCGCCTTCGGGATCGGGGCCTTCTTCCCGCTCTCGCTCGTCCTCCCGGTCGACGTGGCCGAGGGGCCCTCGGACGCCTCCGCCCTCGCGGCGATGATGCTGCTCGTCGGTTACCTGCTCTCCTCGACGGCGCCATTCGTGCTGGGCGCCCTGCGCGACGCCAGCGGCGACTTCAGCCTCAGCGCGTGGGCCCTCGCGGCCATCGCGGCGACGATGCTCCCGCTCTCGTTGTCGGTCAGGGGGCGTCGATTCAGTAGGTGAAGACGGGCACGCCCTGGCGAACGAAGTCGTCGGCATTCCGCGTCACGATCGTCGCGTCGAGGTCGACGGCGACGCCAGCGATAGCACATTCGACGCGACCTGCTGGGGCCCATTCCGCCGCCTGCAGCCCGAGGCGTCCACGACGCCTCCGAGGAGCACTCGACATCCCGCTGCCCCGCGGGGTCCTTTCGCGCATCATGATGGTTGCGCATCATCTGGCCGGCCTCGCGCCCGGTCCGGCGATGGCCTGGCGACGATCGCTGCGTTCCCGGTTTCGCCACGGAATGGGCGTTCGCGCGTCCCGATCGTCGTCAATGGTCGAAGCGATGGAGGACGGAACGTGAGATCGACGGCCCGGGTCGTGATCGTGGGCGGGGGCGTGATGGGCATCGCCCTCCAGTACCACCTGGCCCTGGAGGGCTGGACGGACACGATCCTCGTCGAGAAGTCCGAGCTGACCTCCGGCTCCACGTGGCATGCCGCCGGCCAGTGCCCGAGCTTCATCGCCAACTACACGATGGCCAGGATCCATGCCCACGGCAACGCGCTGTACGCGCGCCTCGAGTCGATGACCGGCATGCCGACGGGGTGGCATCCGACGGGCGGGATCCGGTTCGCGACGACGCCCGAGGAGCTGGACCACTTCAGGCGGGTCGAGGGCGTCGCCGCGAACATCGGGTTCCGGATGCAGGTGATCGGCCTCGACGAGATCCGCCGCCTGAACCCGTTCGTCACGACGACCGGCGTGCTGGCCGGAGCGTGGACGCTCGACGACGGGTATGTCGATCCATCGAGCGCCTGCAATGCCATGGCGTTCGCTGCGCGGGAGCTGGGCGCCACGATCGTCCGGCAGAATCGGGTCACCGGGATCGAGCGCCTCCCGAACGGCGAGTTCAGGGTGGCGACCGAGAAGGGCGACATCACCTGCGAGCACGTGGTCAACGCCGCCGGCTGCTACGCGGACCGCGTCAGCGCCTGGCTCGGGGTTCAGACGACGTTTGCCAACATGAAGCATCAGTACCTCGTCACCGAGCCGGTACCGGAGTTCCTGGACCGCGACGTCGAGCTGCCCGTCATGCGCGATCCGTTTGCGTCCGCCTACTACCGGCAGGAGCTGCAGGCCGGCCTCATCGGCATCTACGAGGGGCGCGACACCCAGGAGGCATGGGCGGAGACCGGCGGACCCCCCTGGGACTCCTCCAACGAGCTGTTCGGGCCGGAGTGGGACCGGATCATGCCCAACCTGGAGCGGGTGATGGAGCGGATGCCCATCTTCTCCCGGGTCGGAATCCGGAAGGTCGTGAACGGCGCGATCTCGCACACGCCGGACAGCAATCCGCTCGTCGGGCCGGCCGCGGGCGTCCCGAACTTCTGGCTGGCCACCGGAACCGGGATCGGGATCGCCCAGGGGCCCGGCTGCGGGAAGTACCTCGCCCAGTGGATGGTCCACGGGGCAGCCGAGATCAACATGCTCGGCCTTGACCCGCGTCGGTTCGGTGCCTATGCGGACAAGGCCTATGCGTCGGCAAAGGCCCATCGCGAGTATCGGGACATGTACCGGCTGATCCCGCCCGGCGAGGAGCGGCCCGAAGGTCGCCCCGCGAAGATCACGCCGCTGTACGAGACGCTCAAGGCCAAGGGCTGCGTCTTCACCGAGGGCTTCGGCTGGGAGCGCCCGAAGTGGTTCTCCCTCGACGGGCGCGAGGAGGCGTGCAGCTTCCGCCGCACCAACGTCTTCGAGGTCGTCGCGGCCGAGTGCCGGGCCGTCCGGGAACGGGTGGGCATCTTCGAGCTGCCGAGCTTCGCGAAGTTCGAGGTGGCCGGTCCCGGCGCCGAGGCCTTCCTCGACCGGCTGTGCGCCAATCGCATGCCGCGCCGCGAGGGTGGCATCGTCCTGGCGCACGCCCTGACGGAGGGCGGCCGGATCGCCACCGAGTTCACGGTCACGCGCCTCGGCGGCGACCGGTTCTACCTCCTCTCGGGCGCCGTCGCGCACGATCGCGACCTCGACCTGCTCCGCGGCTCGCGGCTCGACGGCGAGGCCGTCGAGGTCACGGACGTCACGACCGACTGGGACGTGCTGATCCTTGCCGGCCCGCGCGCTCGGGACGCCCTCGCGCCCCTGACCCGGGCCGATCTGGGCAGCGCCGCCTTCCCCTGGCTCACTGCCCGGGAGATCGAGGTTGCTGGGATCCCCGTGCGCGCCCTGCGGATCAACTACCTGGGCGAGCTGGGCTGGGAGCTCCAC
>DATIUS010000135.1:0-15507 GCA_035466655.1 Candidatus Sulfomarinibacteraceae bacterium | reverse complement strand
ATCGAACAGCGCCGCCGCCTCGCGAACCGCGTTGTACTCGATGTCGTGGGCATCGGCGTAGACGGACGAGGCGTAGTAGCCGGACCATTCCCGCCACGCCATCTTCCGGTTGAGGGGCGCGGTCCGGGGGTGGAACGCGGTACCGACGCTCACGAAATCGCCTCCGGCTGCTCGGCTCAAGTATGCATAGCCGGACACCCGCCGGCTCCGCTAGACTGCATGGAGTCTATGCAGGTTGGATAACGAGGAGGCCGCGTGGCGCAGCGCTACGACGCGGTGATCATCGGGGGCGGCCATAACGGCCTCATCTCCGGGGCCTACCTGTCACGGGCCGGACTGAAGACCCTCGTCCTCGAGCGCCGGCACGTGCTCGGCGGCGCGGCGGTCACCGAGGAGATCTTCCCGGGCTTCCGGTTCTCGGTCTTCAGCTACGTCGTCTCGCTCCTTCGGCCCGAGATCATCCGGGAGCTGGACCTGCCGAAGCACGGCCTGGACATCCTGCCCCTCGACGGCACGTTCACCCCGCTCCGCCCGGGCGAGGGCCCGAAGGGGCGCGACGGCGCGTCGACCGGCGACTACCTGTGGCGGGTGAACGACCACGGCCGGACGATCCGCGAGCTCCGCCGCTGGTCGAAGAACGATGCCGAAGCGTACGGGGAATACGGCCAGCTGATGGTCGACATGGCCCGGTTCATCAAGCCGATCCTGTCGATGGTCCCGCCTGATCCCGCCTCGAACGATCCACGGCCGTTTCTCCCCCTCACCGGCCTGTTACGGAGCTTCCAGAAGCTCACGGAGCGCCAGCAGGCGGTCTTCGTCCAGCTGATGACGATGTCCGCCTCCGACTTCCTCGACCAGTGGTTCGAGACGATCCCGCTCAAGGCGACGATGTCGGCCTCGGGGATCATCGGCACGTACCAGGGCGTCAAGAGCCCGGGCACCGCCTACGTCCTCCTCCACCACTACATGGGCGAGATCGACGGCGCCTTCCGCGCCTGGGGCATCCCGAAGGGCGGCACCGGCGGAATCTCGAACGCGATCGGCAGCGCCGCGCGCGCCGCGGGGACGGAGATCCGGACCGAGGCGCCGGTCGCCCGGATCCTCGTCCGCGACGGGAAGGCGACCGGCGTGGTCCTCGAATCGGGCGAGGAGGTTCTCGCCCACGCCGTCCTCTCGTCGGTCGACAGCCGCCGGACGTTCATCGACCTCATGGAGCCCGGCACCCTCGACCCCGACTTCGAGGCCGAGGTGCGCCGGTTCAAGTTCCGAGGCTCGTCTGGCAAGGTGAACATGGCCCTCGACGCGCTGCCCAGCTTCACCGCCCTGCCCGGCGCCGGCGAACACCTCCGCGGCGCGGTCTCGATCTCCCCGTCGATCGACGAGATGGAGCAGGCCTACGACGACGCGAAATACGGGCGGTGGAGCCGTCGGCCGTACATCGACATCGTCTTCCCGACGCTGGTGGATCCCGGGATGGCCCCGCCTGGCAAGCACGTCATGAGCTGTTTCGTCCAGTACGCCCCGTACCACCTGGATCCATCGCTCGGGACGTGGGATGACAACCGGGAGGCGTTCGGGGACGCGGTCGTGGACCGGATCTCGGAGTTCGCGCCGGACCTGAAGTCGAAGATCCTTCATCGGGACGTCCAGACCCCGCTCGACATCGAACGGACGACCGGCCTGACCGAGGGCAACATCTTCCAGGGCGAGCTGTCGCTGGAGCAGCTCTTCTTCAGCCGCCCGGTTCCCGGCTGGGCGCGCTTCCGGACGCCGGTCCGCGACCTCTGGCTGTGCGGGTCGGCGACGCACCCGGGCGGCGGGATCATGGGCGCGAACGGCCGGATCGCGGCACTGGAGCTGCTGCGCTCGCGCGGACGGCGGGTGGCGTGATGGCGACGCCCCCGACCACCTCGGAGCCCTCGACGACGGCAGGAGCCGGCCCGTGGGACGCCGTCGTCCTCGGTGCCGGCCACAACGCGCTCGTCACGGCCGCGTACCTCGCGAAGGGCGGCCTCCGCACGCTCGTCCTGGAGCGGCGGGACCGCGTCGGCGGCGCGGCCGACACCTCCGAGATCGGCCATGGGCTTCGCGTCCCGACCCTTGCCCACACGGTCGGGCGGCTCCGGCCGTCCGTCCAGCGCGACCTGAATCTCAGGGCGCACGGCCTCGCCCTCGTATCCCCGGACGTCCGGGTCTTCGCCCCGGGGCCGGACGGCCGGGCCGTGACGCTGTGGGGCGACCCGGCGGGAACGGCCGAGGGACTGCGATCGATCTCAGCCCCCGACGCCGACGCCTGGCCGGCGTTCGACCGGCTCGTTCGGTCGCTGGCCCGATTCCTCGACGAGCTGGGGCGCTCCGCCCCGCCGGAAATCAAGGCGCCGGGGATCCTGGACGCGCTGACCGGGCTGAAGCTCGGCCGATCGTTCCGCGGCCTTGGCAAGCGCGATTCGCGGACGATCCTGCGGGTCCTCCCGATGGCGGTCGCCGACTTCGTCGCCGAGGCGTTCGAGTCGGACGTGCTGCGGGCGGCCGTCGCATGGCGCGGCGTCCGCTACTGCGCCGTCGGCCCGTGGTCCGCCGGCACGGCGGCGATCCTCCTCGGGGACGCTGCCGGCAACGACGGCGGTGCGGCCGGCGATTCCGTCTTCGCCCGGGGCGGCCCAGGGGCGCTGTCCGCGGCACTCGCGTCCGCGGCCCGGGCGGCGGGGGCGGAGATCCGGCTCGGCGCGGAGGTCGTCGCGATCACGTCACGAGACGGGCGTGCCACCGGCGTCGTCCTCGCCTCGGACGAGGAGATCACGGCGCGCGCCGTCGTCTCCGGGCTGGACCCGAAACGGACCCTGGTCGGGCTCGTGGACCCGGTGGCCCTGGGGCCGAGCCTCGGCTGGCGGGCCGGCAACATCCGGACGCCGGGCGTCGTCGCGAAGGTCAACCTCGCCCTCAGGAAGCTGCCGGTCTTCCCGGCCGCGGGGGCGGACGCCGGGCAGCTCCTCCGCGGCAGGATCCTCGTCGCGCCGGGCATCGACACGATCGAGCGGGCCTTCGACGCCTCGAAGTACGGCCGCCCCAGCGAGGTGCCGATCCTCGAGGCCACGATCCCGTCGCTCGTGGACCCGTCGCTCGTCGAAGGGGCGAAGGCCGGGACCCACGTCATGAGCGTGATCGCCCAGTACGCGCCGTATCGGCTCCGTGACGGCGACTGGTCGGAGCGGGCCGAGGCATTCGGGGACGCGGTCGTCCGGACGCTGGAAACGGTGGCGCCCGGGATCGGGAAGCTGGTCACCCACCGGCAGGTGCTCTCGCCGGCGGACCTCGAGCGCGAGTTCGGGCTGACCGGCGGCCACCCGCTCCACGCCGAGCCGGGCCTGGACCAGTTCTACCTCTGGCGGCCGTTGCTCGGCCATGCCCGGTACCGCATCGGCGGCCTGGAGGGGCTCTACCTGTGCGGCTCCG
Organism: Candidatus Sulfomarinibacteraceae bacterium; assembly: GCA_035466655.1. GTDB lineage: Bacteria > Chloroflexota > Limnocylindria > Limnocylindrales > CSP1-4 > UBA5189. The sequence goes on along the minus strand of DATIUS010000135.1, from coordinate 12,054 downwards.
GCGCCCATCCCGGCGGCGGAATCACCGGCGCCCCGGGCCAGAACGCCGCCCGCGAGGTCATCGCGGACCTGAAGAAGCGCCGAGGGTAGCGCCCGCGGGGCCTTGATCACCCGCACGCGGTCGGTATCGTGGCGGCATGAGCGTCCCGTTCGTCGGCCGTCAGCGAGAGCTCGCGGAGATCACTGCGCTCCTCCGGCAGTCGAGCCACGCTCGCGCGCCCCGAGCCGTGCTCGTGACGGGCGAACCGGGCAGCGGGAAGACCCGCCTGCTCGAGGAGGTCCTGGCCGGGCCGCGGATCGCGCGGGTCGTCCGAGTCGTCGGGTTCGAGCCCAATCAGGCGGTCCCGCTCGCCGCCGTCGGCGAGGTCATTCGGCAGCTGTCAACGGTTCCGGGCCATGGCTCCAGCCTCGAACAGCTCGTGTTCGGAGGCTCCGACCACGTGAGTCGGGCTCCCCTCCGGATCTTCGAGGCAGCCTACCGAGCGCTTTCGGCGCACGGTCCGCTCCTGATCGGTGTCGACGACCTCCAGTGGGTCGACGACCAGTCCCTCGGGATGATCCACTATCTGCTCCGAGCGGCCGAGCCCGCCCGTCAACCGCTGAGCGTTGTCGCCGTCGCTCGCCCGTCGCCTGCCGCGACCGCATTCCGTTCGACCGTGGAGGGCGGATTGACGGCCGACCGGCGGGTGATGCTCGACCTCGGACCGCTGCCCCTCGAGGACGGTCTGGCACTGGCCCGAGCGATCGACGCCAGCCTGAGTGAGGCGGCCGCCGCGACGCTCTGGCGCCGCGCTCGAGGCTCGCCGTTCTGGCTGGACGCACTGACGAGAGCCGGCGGCGACGTCGAGCCGTCAGGCCTCATCGCGGAGCGGCTCCAGGCCCTGACCGGCGAATCTGGCGGGCTGCTTGCCCTCCTGGCGGTCGGGGCGCGGCCATTCATGGTCGACGAGATCGCCGAGCTGCTCGAGTGGAACGTCAGCCGCGTCCGCCACGCCTCTGCCGAGCTCGTGGCTCGGGGTCTCGGCATCGAGGTCAGCGGGACGATCCGGCTGGCCCACGATCTGATCCGTGAGGCCGCAGCGGCGAGCCTGCCGGTCCGCGCGCGCCGGCGACTGCATGCACGCCTGGCGGACTGGATCGCGACGACGGCCGGCGACGACGTGAAGCTCCTGCGTGAGGCCCTCGACCATCGGGTCCTGGCAGCCGAGTCCACGGCCGAGCTGGCACTGCGCCTGATCTCCTCACCCGGGCGGCGCCTGCTGAACGGCGACGACCTTCGGCTGCTCGCCTCGATCAGCGACGGACTCGACCCGGGTGCAACGGCGCGGGTCCGAATCGATCGCGCCCTCGGCGAGCTCGGTGCCATCATCGGCGAGTTGGAGCTCGCGGTCGAACGCTGGACGCGCGTCAGCAACGAGGCCGCCGATGCCCTGGAGGCGTGCCACGCGGAAACCGAAGCGGCCCGAGCCGCGTACCGCCTCGGTCGGCGTGCCGAGGCCCACGAACATCTCGACCGGGCCCGCGCGTTGCCGACGGCGGAGCTCGAGGCAATCGTACGGCTCGATGCCCTTCAGGCCGACGTCGAGCTCTGGCTGGACCACGAGACCACCGCAGGCAGCCGGACCGCCCAGCGCGCTGTGGTTGCAGCGGAGGAGATGGCGTCGAGGAGCGGCGGTCTCGAGGCGCTTTCGCCTGCGGCTCGCCGGGCGTACCTGGCGGCCGTTGTGTCCGCGATCGATGGCGCGATGCAGGAGGATCGCGATGACGACCTCATTCGCCTGGCCGATCAGTGCCTGCGCATCGCCACGACGCTCGATGACGAGTCGCGAATCGCCGCCGAGACGCGGGTTGGCCAGGCCTTCCGGACCGCGGCCCGCCCCCGCGAGGGCGAGGCACGGGGCCGCCACGCCTGGGAGGCGTCGAAGCGCCTGGTCCTGCCCCTGCTGACGGTCGAAGCTGGCCAGCGGCTCGCGCGCGCCCTTCGTGACCTGGGCCGTCTCGCCGAAGCCCACGCCGTCGCCGTCGAGACGCGCGAGCTTGAGGCCCGACTCACCAATGCACCGAGGCACTGGGGCGGTGGCGCTTCCATCCGACATGTGATCGAGCTCTCCTTCGCGGACGCGGCCGAGGCACTGCGTGCCCTCCGCCGCGATGCGGCGGAGGAGCCGGATCCGCATTACAGCCAGGACCTCCACCTCGCGATCGCCGTGTGGCAGGCCCGCGTATCCGGCGCCAAGGCCGCGACCGAGGTCGATGCCGAGCTCCGCGCCGCGCATGCGGATGCCGCGATGGCTCGCTGTCCGCGCCACAGCAACGGCCTGGCACTCTCGACCGCAGAGCTCCTCGCGCGGACCGGACGCGTCGACGAAGCGCGTCGGGCGCTGGCCGAGTGGGACCTCCGACCCGGGACGAGCCGCATGAGCCGCGAGCTCTGGCGGATGCGGACGGCCGCGGCGATCGAGGCAGCAGACGGTGACAACGAGGCGGCGAGTGCGACCCTCGAGGCCTATGCCATGGCACTCGAGCGGGCCGGCTTGAACCTGGAGCTCCTCTGGGCCCGAATCGATCTTGGTCGGTGCCTTGCGACGCTCGATCGCGGTCGGGCGGTGGCGGCCTACACGGCTGCAGCCCAACTGGCCGCTGCCTGCGCAGCCGTGAGCGAAGGGCGGCTCGTGTCACAGGCGCTGCGCCAGCTCGGGGTTCGCGCCTGGCGTCGTGGGGCTGCTACCGCCACGGCTGGTCTGATCGGCCTGAGCAGGCGCGAACAGGAGATCGCGAACCGCGTGGCGGATGGGGCCAGCAACCGCGAGATCGGCGAGGCGCTGGTCGTGTCGCCGAAGACCGTCGAGCGGCACGTGACCAACATCCTCGCCAAGCTCGGGCTGCGCAATCGGACGGAGCTCGCTTCCCTCGTTCGCTCCGCCGTGGTACGGGGTTCGCCCGATGATTGAGGACCCGACCGGGCCCTAGTGTCCTCGGCACGACCGACGGTGGTCGCGACGTCCCCGAGGTGTCCCCTGATGGCCATGGTCCTGCTCGTCGCCCGACCCTCCGCCGGCCAGCCGGTCCTTGGACCGGAGGCGGCGCAGCGGCTGGCCACGCTGGGCATCAGCCGGATCGCGCTCCTCGCCGACGACGCCGGCATCGGGGTCGTGCTGGAGGGCTGGGCCTTCGACCCCGCCCGCGTCGACGACGCCGTCATGTCGGTCTTCCCGGCCGGCAGCGGCACAGACGTCCGGGTCCTTCACGACGTCGAGTTCGTGGCGGTCACCCCGGCGCCGAATAGAAGGAGTGGACGATGAACCGATTCTTGCGCCTGCCGGCGGCGACGCTGGCGGCCCTGACCCTGCTTGCCGCGAGCACCGCCGTGGCTTCAGCGCACCCGCACGTCATCGGCAGCAACGGCCAGGTGATCGCCAACGGCCAGAACCACTACGCGTTCGTGAGGCAGGCGGACGGCACGTTCCTGACCTGCGACACGTTCACTGCGCTGGCCAACCAGGGTCCGGCCTGGTTCGGCCTCGAGACCGCCCATCACGGGCCCGATTCGGGTGACCCGGGGCGGGGCGACGGCTGCTACCTCGCGGACGCCAGCCCGCTGAGCGAAGCGGATGACGTGAACCCTGCGATCGATTAGCGTCCGCCGTCGTTGCCTGGGGCCGTTCGGGCTCGATGGCCGGCGGGCTGGACGATCGCCGTTCAGCCCGCCCCGGCCGGCGTGCCGGTCTCGGGCGGCGCCATGGTCTCCGCCGCAACTTCGGCCTCCACGTCGGCATCCGTGGCTGGGTCCGGCTCGCGCGGGACGCGGATCGGGCGGCCCTCGCGCCGGCCCAGGCGCTCCGCCGCTCGGGCGGCCACCGGGCTGCCCTCGACGCTCCGGCCGATCGAGTGGAGCAGCAGTGCTGACAGGACGGCCGCGATCGGGATCCCGAAGATCGCGCCGCTGATCCCGGCGATCTTCCCGCCGACGAGGACGGACCCGAGCACGATGATCGGGTGGATCCGGAGGGCCGAGGCCATCAGGCGCGGCTGGAGAACGTTCATGACGACCAGCCAGCCGGCGGCCATGACGACGAGCGTGCCGAGGGTCGCGTCCGGCCTCGTGAACAGCGCGACGAGGACCGGCGGCGCCCAGGCGAGGAACGGCCCGAAGAACGGGATCGCCATCAGCAGGCCGGCCGCGGCAGAGGTGCCGGCAACGTAGTCGAGGCCGAAGGCCGTGCTGGCGATGACCGCGACCGCGGCGAAGACAACCCCCATGATCGCCTGGCCGCGCAGGAAGCCGCCGAACGACCGGGCGACGCTCCGCTCGAGGAGCCCGGCCTCCTCCTTGTACTGCGGTGGAACGAGTCGGAACAGCGAGGCGAGGAGCCGGTCCCGGTCCGCGACCATGTACAGCGACAGGACAAGAATCAGCAGCAGGTTGGCGAGCGCACCGAGGCTGGCGACGGCGATCTGCTGGAGGGGCCCGGCGAGCTGGCTGGCGTAGCGATTCAGGTTGTCCAGGAAGATCGTGGCCTGGGCGGCCAGATCAACCTCCACGAGCCCGAGCCCGTCGATCCGCGCCTGCCACGGCGCCAGGATGCGCGGCAGGTCGTCGCGCAGCGTCGGCACGCTGGCGATGAAGTCGGCGACCGAGTTGGCGAGCGCGCCGGCGACCGCGATCGCGAGGATCGTGAGCCCGCCGAACAGGACAACGTAGACGATGAAGACGGCACCGGTCCGGGACAGGAAGGGCACGGTTGCCACGCGGGCGACCAGCGGCGTGAGGATGAAGGCGAGCAGCCAGGCGAGGAAGAAGACGAGGATGAGGTCGCCGAACGCCGCCAGGAGATTCGCGAGGTAGCCCAGGACGACGAACACGAGGGCGACCGCGGCGAGGAACAGGACGACGTCCAGCCAGCGGCGCTCGCGGGGCGTCAGCACGAAGGACATCCGCGATCTCCCCGCTGCCGACCGTGCGCCACCTAGCGCAGGCCCATCCGTTCACGGACCTCGGCCAGCGTGGCCGCCGCTCGCGGCGCCAGGCGGTCCGCGCCCGCCCGCAGGATCTCGTCCACCCGTCCCGGGTTCGCCATCAGGTCGGCGTAGCGCTCCCTGGCCGGGGCGTAGTGGCGGATGATCCGGTCCGCCAGGAGCCGCTTCATGTCCACGCAGCCGGTGGCGGCCGTCCGCTCGCCCTCCCAGAGCTCGAGGTAGTCGTCCCCGAAGAAGCGCTGGAGCTGGCAGACGTTGCAGACCTCCGGCCGCCCCGGGTCCGTCCGCTTGATCCGCTGCGTGTCGGTGACCATCGACATGACCTGCCGTCGGATCTCGTCCTCGGGCGCGAAGATCTCGATCGCGTTCCCGAGCGACTTGCTCATCTTGCGCGAGCCGTCCGTCCCGAGGACGACCGGTGCCTCGGTGAAGACCGCCTGCGGCTCCGGGAAGGTCTCGCCGTAGCGGTTGTTGAACGCCCGGACGATCTCCCGTGACAGCTCCAGGTGGGCCGCCTGGTCCTTCCCGACCGGCACGGTCGTCGCCTTGTAGATGACGATGTCCGCCGCCTGGAGCACGGGGTAGGTGAGCAGCCCGTGGTTGATGTCGTCGGGCTGGTTCTGCTTCTTCTCCTTGTACGTCGGCGTTCGCTCCAGCCACGAGACGGGGGTGACGGTCATCAGCAGCCAGGCGAGCTCCGTGTGCTCGGGCCGGTGGCTCTGGACGAACAGCGTGCAGCGTTCCGGGTCCAGCCCCAGCGCCAGGAGCGCGGCGGCCATCTCACGAGTCTGGCGGCGCAGGCGATCGGCGTCGTGGGTGCTCGTCAGGGCGTGGTAGTCGACGATGCAGTAGATCGCCTCGTACTCGTCCTGGAGGCGGACGTAGTTCCGGATGGCGCCGAGGTCGTTGCCGATGTGCGGGGCGCCGGACGGCTGGATGCCGCTGAAGGTCCGCGGCGCCTCGTCGAAGTCCACGTCGGCCTCGAGGGCCGGATTCCGTGTCGTCATTGCCGCCGAGTGTAGCCGACGGTCTCGGGCCGGATGGACCGGTCGCCAGGCGTTGCGCCGTCAGGCGACTCCGGCCAGCCTGGCGACGAGCCCGCCCGCAGCAAGGGCGATGCCGAGGGTCGCGCCGGTCACCGCCAGGGCGGACCGCCAGCCGAACTCGTCCGCGAGTGTCGCCAGGGTCGCGACACAGGGCACCGAGACGGCAGTCACGACCGCGAAGACGAACAGCTGGCCGGACGACATGAACGCGGCGAGGTTCGCCGCGCCGGGCCCGTATTCGGCGACAGCCAGGACGAGGAGGAGCTGGAGGGCGAGCTCCTTGCGCAGGAAGGCGAGGGCGAGCGCGATGCCGGCCACCGGTGGGAGGCCCAGGAGGCCCGTCACCATCGGCCCGATCGCGTCCTCGATCGGCCGGATCGCCCCGGTCTCGTAGAGGAGGCCCAGGACGAACGAGCCGGCGAGCATCACCGGCGTCGCCGTGGTCACGAACGACCGGAAGCGGAACCATGCCTTCGTGGCGACCTGCCGGGCGATCGGCCAGCGGAGCGGGGGGAGCTCGAGCACGAGCGGCGTCTGGCGGCCGGGGACCAGGGCGTTGGCCCCCACCCCGGCCATCACGGCGATGAGGACCACCACTCCGAACGCCAGGAAGGCGGCTCCCGGTCCCGCGAACGGGGCAAGCGCGGCGATCACGACGGCCGATCGGGCCGAGCAGGGCGTGATGACGATGAGCAACGAGGCGAGGAGTCGCTCCCGCCGCGAATCGAGGACCCGCGTGCCGTAGATCGCGGGGACGTTGCACCCCGTCGCCGCGAGGAGCGGAATCGCCGCCCGACCGGGGAGCCCGAGGGCGTTGAAGATCCGATCACTCAGGACGGCCGTGCCGGCGAGGTACCCGGAGTCCTCGAGCGCGGCGAGCAGCAGGTAGAACGACAGGACGAACGGGATCCCGACTGAAAGCATCGCAAGCAGCCCGCTGTCGAGCCCCCACAGGATCGCCGCCGCGAGCGGTTTGATCGGAATGAGCGCGCCGACGATCCCCGTGAGCACCGGGGACACGACGGCGCTCCAGGCGCCGGCAAGGAGGCCGGACAGGAATGTGCCGATCGCCATGGTCGCCCCGAGGCTGGCGAGGGTCACCAGCCCGAACAGCGGCAGGCCGGGCCACGGCGCCGTGATCTGCCGAGCGAGCCGATCGGCGAATCTCGGTCGGACCGTGGACCGGTGCTCCACCTCGGCCGCCCATCGCTCGGCGATCGCCCAGCGCTCGGGTTCGAGGAGGTCGGCGAGCGCGACCGTCGCCGCGCCGATCGGTGAGAGCCGCCCGGCCGCGACGGCGGACGCCAGCTCGGGTTCCACCTCCACCTGGTCCCCTCGCGCGAGCTTCGCCGCGAGATCGGTGACCCGGCGAACCGTGGCGGGGGCGTACGGGTTGGCCGGCGTCGTCCGACGGGGCACCTTCGAGCGGGATCGCGACCGGTCGACGGCGACACGCACGGCATCTTCGACCGCCGCCCCGACGCCGACGCCCCGCCGACCAACGGTCCGATGGACGGGCGCGGCGAGCAGTTGCGAGAGACGGCCGAGATCGATCGCGACCCCCCGCGCCTCTGCCTCATCGGCAAGGTTCGCGGCGATGACGATCGGGATCCCCAGGTCTCGACAGGCCAGGGCCATCGGCAGGTGACGGGCCAGGTCCCCGGCATCGACGATGACGACGAGCGCGCTCGGAGCGGCGGCGACGACCATCCTCCAGAACGCCGGGAGCCCGATGCTCCGATCGGTCATCGCCAGTGCCCCCGGGAGATCGACGAAGACGACGTCGTGACCGGACAGCCGGATGGGCCGTCGCTCGGCACCGACCGTCGTGCCCGGCACGTTCGCGGTCTCGGCGTAGCGTCCGCTGGCGCGGGCGAAGAAGGTCGACTTGCCGACATTGGGCCGCCCGACGAAGGCGATCGTCGGGACTCCGCCGCCGGCGGCATCGGCGGTGAGCGTTGCGGGTTCCGCGTCGGGCGGTCGATGGCAGGCCAGGTCGATGCGCTGGACGGTCGTCATCCGGGCTCCTCGGTGGGTTCGGTGTCCTCGAGCCTTACCCGGACCGTGCGTGCAGCGGCGCGTGCCACCGCGAGCCGCGCGAAGCCGAGGCGCACGATTCGCGGTCCACCGAACGGTGCGTCGAGGTCCACCTCGATCCTGACGCCGGGGTGGACGCCGTGGCGGGCCAGCAGCACTCGCTGGCCGGGATCCACCGCGACGACTCGGGCACAGGCACCGGCCGGCAGGTCGTCGAGCGTCCAATCCGTAGTTGGCAACTGTGAATTGCGCACGGCGCCAGTTAAGGCCGGCCATCCGACGTTCGATAGGGACGAATGGCCCGGACTTGGGGGTTGTTCCGGCCCCCTGGCGGATCGCCTGGGCCGGCTCCGACCGTCCTCGTGATCGAGGCCTTCCGCCCGCTACCATTCGCGTCGTGACGCCCGCGCTGTTCCTCGCGCCCACCTCGTGACCGCGACCCTGCGCGTCGCCGTCCTCGGCGCCGGGACGGTCGGCCGCGAGGTCATCCGGGCGTTCCTGGATCGTCCGGAGACGCTGCGGGCGGCCGACGGCGCGGAGCTCCGGCTCGCCGGCGTGGCCGTTCGTGACATTGCCAGGGCGATTGCCGGCGGGATCCCGGAATCGCTGCTCACCGACGCCCCCGCACATCTCGTCGCGGCGCCCGAGACCGACGTGGTCGTGGAGCTGATGGGCGGCGACGAGCCGGCCCGGACGCTGCTGGCGGCCGCGCTCTCGGCGGGCAGGCCGGTCGTCACGGCCAACAAGCACGTCCTGGCCCACCACGGGCCGGCGCTCGAGGCGATCGCGCGGCGGACGGGCGCGGCGTTCCGTTTCGAGGCCGCCGTCGGGGGCGGGATCCCCGTCCTCGGGCCGCTGGCCCTCGATCTCGCGGCAAACCGGATCGAGGCCGTCCGGGGCATCGTCAACGGCACGACGAACTTCATCCTCAGCGCGATGGCCTCCGACGGTCGTGCCTATGCCGATGTCCTCGCCGACGCCCAGCGCGCCGGGTATGCGGAGGCGGACCCGCGCGGCGACGTGGAGGGCGATGACGCGGCCAACAAGCTCGCCGTGCTCGCGCGCCAGGCGTTCGGCCGCTGGCTGGACGTCGGGTCGATCGGCCGTGCCCCGGCGCTGGTCGGCGGCGGCCTCGGGTTGCCGGGCATCACCGGGGTCACGGTCGAGGACATCGCCGCGGCAGCGGCGCGCGGCTTCGCGATCAAGCTCGTTGCCGCGGCGTCGCGCACCGGGAGCGGTGACGGCATCGAGGCGTCGGTCCGGCCATCGGCCGTCCCGCTCGAGGCACCGTTGGGTCGCACGAACGGCGTCCTGAACCGGATCGAGGTGGACGGCGCGCCGATCGGCCGAGTCGCGTTCGACGGGCCCGGCGCCGGGGGATCGGCCACGTCGTCCGCCGTTCTCGGGGACCTCGTCGCGATCGCGCGCGGTGCCGGCAGCACGTGGGCCGGCCTCGCCGCGGCGGCGGGCACGATCCTTGCCGGCCGGCCCGCCGATGGCGAGACCTTCGACGCCCCGTCCGGCGCCCGCTACCCGGTCATTCGTTGAGCACGCCGGTGACCCCCAACGGCCCCCGCCCCCGCCCCCGGCTGATGGATCGCTATCGAGCGTGGCTGCCGCTCACCGACGCCACGCCGGCGCTCTCGCTCGGGGAGGGCGCGACGCCGCTCGTCCACGTGCGCCGACTCGGGGCGGCGCTCGGACTGCGCAACCTGCACGTCAAGGTCGAGGGCATGAACCCGACCGGCTCGTTCAAGGATCGGGGCATGGTCGTCGCCGTGGCGAAGGCCATCGAGGCCGGTGCGCAGTCGATCATCTGCGCCTCGACGGGGAACACCTCTGCGTCGGCCGCGGCCTACGGGGCCGCGGCGGGGCTCGAGGTCGTGGTCGTCCTGCCGAAGGGCGCGATCGCGATCGGGAAGCTCCTCCAGGCTCTCGTGGCCGGTGCAAGGGTGGTCGCGATCGATGGCAACTTCGACGAGGCCCTCGCGCTCGTGCGCGAGCTGGCCGCCGGCCGCGACCACCCGATCACCCTCGTGAACTCGGTCAACCCCCACCGGCTCGCCGGACAGAGGACCGCCGCGTTCGAGATCTGCGACGACCTCGGGCGCGCCCCGGACGCGCTCGCGATCCCGGTCGGGAACGCCGGCAACATCAGCGCCTACTGGGCCGGCTTCACCGACTACGCGATGGCCGGGATCGTCGAGCGGCGCCCGCGGATGCTCGGCTTCCAGGCCGCCGGCGCCGCGCCCATCGTGCTGGGCCACCCGGTGGAGCACCCGGAGACGATCGCGACGGCCATCCGGATCGGCAATCCGGCGTCGTGGTCCCTGGCCACGGCCGCCCGGGACGAGTCGGGCGGCCGGATCGAGGCCGTCACGGACGACGAGATCCTCGCCGCCTACCGCGACGTGGCGCGGCTTGAGGGCATCTTCCCCGAGCCGTCGTCGGCGGCCAGCCTGGCCGGCGTCGCGAAGCTGGCCCGGGCCGGAGAGCTGGACCCCGACGCGCTCATCGTCGCCGTGCTCACCGGTAACGGCCTGAAGGACCCGCACACGGCCGAGGCCCAGGCGGGCGGCGGGATCCTCGAGGCCGGACCGACCGCGAACGCGGTTCGAAAGGCGCTCGCATGGTGACGAGCTGGCTCGCCGAGCTCGACGGGCGGCGGGTCGCGGTCGAGGTCCCGGCGACGACGGCCAACCTCGGCGCGGGCTACGACTGCCTCGGGATGGCCCTCGCCCTGACGAACAGGGTCGGGCTGGAAGTGCGTACCTGGAGCCGCGGCGGCATCGAGCTGTCGGTCGAGGGCGAGGGGGCCGGCGAGCTGCCGGCCGATGGGCGGAATCGCTTCGTGCTCGGCGTCGAGGCCGCGATCCGCGAGGCCCGCGGGGAGGTGCCCGACGGTGCCAGCTGGCGGATCGAGATGGTCAACAGGATCCCGCTGGCGCGAGGCCTCGGGTCGAGCGCCGCCGCGACGGTCGGCGGCCTCCTCGCCGCGAACGCGCTCCTCGGCGACGTCCTGTCGCATGCCGACCTGCTCCGGCTGGCGACGGCGATCGAGGGTCACCCGGACAACGCCGCCGCGGCGCTCCTCGGCGGGTTCGTCGTGTCGGCCGCGATCGGTGAGACTGTCGAGGCGATCCGGTTCGACGTCCCGCGCGGGATCCGGGCGGTCATCTTCATTCCCGACCTCCGGCTCGCCACGAGCGAGATGCGCCGCGTGCTCCCGGCCCGGGTCCCGCGCGAGGACGCGGTCGCGAACCTCGGGCGGGTCGCGGTCGGCGTCGCGGGGATCGCGACCGGGCGCCGGGACGTGCTCCGCTTCCTCACCGAGGACCGCCTCCACGAGCCGTATCGCGCCGCCGCCTACCCGCAGCTGCCCAGGCTCGTCGGGGACGCCCGGGCCGCCGGGGCCCTCGGTGCCTGCCTCAGCGGCGCCGGCTCGGCGATCATCGCCTTCACCGACACGGTCGCCGGCGTGGCCCGGATCGAGGCGGCCTTCCGCGCGGCCGCCGCCGACACGGACCTCCCCGGCCGGGTGGAGGTGGTTGCACCCCGGAACGCCGGGGCGAAGGTGGTCGCCGAGCCCTGACGCTTTTGGGGCGTCGCTCGGGCGAAGCCTGACCTTCGGGGCGTCGGCGGGGCCCGCCGTTGACGCCTCGTCGACACTGGGTCCGTGGACATCGCCGGGGACCTCCTCCAGACGCTGGCCGACGGCATCGTCGGCCTTGTCGGCGGTGCCTTCCGGGTCTTTGGGGCAGCCATCCAGACCGTCTTCGACGTGGTCCAGTCGATCCTGCCCGGGCTGTGGTTGCCGGTCGTCGCCGTCGTCGTCGCGATCGTCGTCTTCTGGAACCTGATCAAGCGCTGACGTGGCGCCTGGCCCTCCCGGCGCCCCGCATCGTTCCGGCGCACGTCAGCCGGCATGCGCGTGGATGAACGCCAGCACCTCCGCCCAGGCAGCTGCCGAGGCGTCGGCATGCTCGACTGCGGTC
>DATIUS010000134.1:0-30494 GCA_035466655.1 Candidatus Sulfomarinibacteraceae bacterium | reverse complement strand
CCGGCGACAACGTCGAGATGAGCGTCGAGCTCATCACCCCGATCGCGCTCGAGACCGGTCAGCGGTTCGCCATCCGCGAGGGTGGCCGGACCGTCGGCGCCGGCGCGATCACCAGCATCACCGAGTAGCGGCATGGCCAAGCAGCGCATCCGCATCCGCCTCAAGGCGTACGACCACCGACTGCTCGATCAGTCGGCGGCCCAGATCGTCGAGACGGCCCAGCGCACCGGCGCCGACATCGTCGGTCCGGTGCCGCTGCCGACGCGGATCGAGAAGTTCACCGTCATCCGCTCGCCGTTCATCGACAAGGACAGTCGGGAGTAGTTCGAGATCCGCACCCACAAGCGGCTCGTCGACATCCTCGATCCGTCGTCGAAGACGGTCGATGCCCTGATGCGGCTCTCGCTTCCCGCGGGCGTCGACATCGAAATCAAGATGTGACGCTGCCATGACTGTTGGACTCATCGGCCGGAAGGTCGGCATGACCCAGGTCTTCCAGGACGACGGCACGATGGTGGCCGTCTCCGTGCTCGAGGTCGCCCCGAATGTGGTGACGCGCCTCCGCACGCCGGCCGTCGACGGCTACACGGCGGTCCAGCTGGGCACGGACGTGAAGAAGCGGCTGACCAAGCCGCGGGCCGGCCAGCTCAAGGGACTGCCGATGACCGGCACGCTCCGGGAGTTCCGCACGGACGACGCCTCCGGCTACACCGTCGGCCAGACGCTCGTCGTCGCCGACCTGTTCGCCCCCGGCGACCTCGTGGACGTCACCGGCGTCTCGAAGGGCAAGGGCTTCGCCGGCCACATCAAGCGCCACCACTTCGCCAGGGGTCCCAAGACCCACGGCTCGGACCACCATCGTGAGCCCGGTTCGATCGGTCCGGGCACCACGCCCGGGCGCGTCTACAAGGGCGTCCGGATGGCCGGCCACATGGGCGACGAGCGCGTCACCACCAAGAAGGTCAAGGTCGTTCGCGCGGACGCGGACCGGAACCTGCTGCTCGTCAAGGGCAGCCTGCCGGGCGCGCGGGGCAGCCTGATCCTCGTGAAGAAGGCCTGATCGATGCCGCAGACCACCCTCTACGACCGGACCGGCGCCTCCGTCGGCAGCGTCGAGCTCAACGATGAGCTCTTCGCGGCCCCAGTGAACGTTGCCGTGCTCCACCAGGTCGTGACCGCCCAGCTCGCCGGCCGCCGGACCGGCACGCACGACACCAAGACCCGAGGCGAGGTCCGTGGCGGCGGCCGCAAGCCGTACCGCCAGAAGGGCACCGGCCGCGCCCGCCAGGGCTCGCGCACGGCCCCGCACTATCGAGGCGGCGGCGCCGTCTTCGGACCCCATCCGCGCTCGTACGAGCAGCGGCTGCCGAAGAAGATGCGCCGGCTGGCCCTCCGCGGAGCCCTGACCGCGAAGCTCGGCGACGAGGCGATCCGCGTCATCGACGCGTTCGCGCTCGAGCGCATCAAGACCAAGGACTTCGTCGGCATCCTGGCCGCGCTCAACGCGACCGGCCGGGTGCTCGTCGTCGCCCCGTCGTCGGACGCGCAGCTCAAGCTCTCGGCGCGGAACCTCCCGACCGTCGAGGTCATCCTCGCCGACTCGCTCAACGTGGTCGACCTGATCAAGGCGGACACGGTCGTGATCGAGCAGCCGGCCCTCGCCCGGATGGAGGAGGTGTACCTGTGAGCGCTCTGACCGCGCCCGAGATCATCCTCCGGCCCGTCATCAGCGAGAAGTCGATCGACGAGGCCAGCCGCGGCAAGTACACCTTCGCCGTCCACCGCGACGCCAACAAGATCCAGATCAAGGCGGCGATCGAGGAGCTCTACAAGACGGACAAGGTCACGGTCGTGGCCGTCAACGTCCTGACCAAGCAGCCGGGGACGAAGTCGACCGGCACGCGCCGCGGCCGGATCACCGGTCGCATCTCCGGCTGGCGCAAGGCGATCGTCACCCTGGCCCCCGGCCAGAAGATCCAGTTCTTCGAGGGGGTCTAGCCATGCCCTTGCGGAGCTACAAGGCAACCTCGCCCGGGCGCCGGTCGATGACCCGCTCGACGTTCGAGGAGATCACCACCGACCAGCCGTACAAGCCGCTGCTCGAGCCGCAGAAGCGTGGCTCCGGGCGGAACAACGCCGGCCGGCTCACCGTCCGGCATCGCGGCGGCGGCGAGAAGACGCACTACCGGCGGATCGACTTCAAGCGGGACAAGTTCGGCGTTCCGGCGCGGGTCGCCACCGTGGAGTACGACCCGAACCGCTCCGCGCGGATCGGCCTGCTCCACTACCGGGACGGCGAGAAGCGCTACATGCTGCTGCCGCATGGCCTGAAGGTCGGCGACGTCGTCCTGTCCGGGCCCGAGGCCGAGGCGCGCGTCGGCAACGCGCTCCCGATCGCCAACATCCCCCTGGGCACGACGATCCACAACATCGAGCTCATCGCCGGCCGGGGCGGCCAGATCGTCCGGTCCGCCGGCACGGCCGCCCAGCTCCTCGCCAAGGAGGGTGACTACGCGCAGGTCCGCCTCCCGTCCGGCGAGGTCCGCCGGGTGAGCATCCGGTGCATGGCCACCGTCGGCCAGGTCGGGAACCTCGACCACGAGAACCAGAACCTCGGCAAGGCCGGCCGCGCCCGCCACATGGGACAGCGACCGGAGGTGCGAGGCGTCGTCATGAACCCGCGCGACCATCCGCACGGCGGCGGCGAGGGCAAGTCCCCGACGGGGATGCCGCCCAAGACCCCGTGGGGCAAGCCGGCGATGGGCTACCGCACGCGACGTGGCAAGACCACCTCGCGGCTCATCGTTCGCTCGCGGCGCCGGAAGTAGCGGGGAGGCAGGCAGAGGATGTCCCGTTCCATCAAGAAGGGCCCGTTCGTCGAGGCCCGCCTTCTCGGCCGGATCGAGGAGATGAACAAGCGCAGCGAGAAGCGGGTCGTGAAGACCTGGTCGCGGGCGTCGGTCATCTTCCCGACGTTCATCGGCCACACGGTTGCCGTCTACAACGGCCGGAAGCATGTCCCGGTCTACGTGACCGAGAACATGGTCGGCCACCGGCTCGGTGAGTTCGCCCCGACCCGCACCTACCGCGGGCACGGCAAGCACACCGACCGGTCCACGAGCCCGAAGTAGGAGCGGCCCACCGTGCGTGTCTCCGCCACCGCCAAGTACCTCCGCGGCTCCACGCGGAAGGCCCGTCTGGTCGTCCAGGCGATCAAGGGCCGTCCCGTGGAAGAGGCCGCCGCCGTGCTCCGGTTCATGCCGCAGCATGCCGCCAAGGACGTCGCCCGCGTGCTGAAGAGCGCCACGGCGAACGCCGAGAACAACCTCAACCTGCCGGCCGACGAGCTGGTCGTCCTCGATGCGCGAGCTGACGAGGGACCCACGATCAAGCGCTGGCGACCGCGCGCCCAGGGTCGGGCCTTCCCGATCCACAAGGCACAGACCCACATCACCGTGACCGTCGGAAACCGGGAGGCCTGACAGATGGGACACAAGGTCCACCCGTACGGCTTCCGCCTCGGGGTGACGCGCACCTGGACCGCGAAGTGGTACCAGGACAAGGAGTACACGACCCTCCTCAAGGAGGACATCACGATCCGCGAGCTCGTCGGCAGGCGCCTTGCCAACGCGAGCGTCAGCGGCCTCGAGATCGAGCGGAACTTCGGCCAGGTCACCGTCACGGTTCACACTGCGAAGCCCGGCATCGTGATCGGCAAGGGCGGCCAGAACGTGGAGATCCTCCGCCAGCAGATCGGCGCGCTGACGAAGCGCAAGGTCAAGCTGGAGATCAAGGAGATCCGCCAGCCGGAGCTGGACGCATACCTCGTCGCGGTCAACATCAGCCAGCAGCTGACCCGTCGGATCGCCTTCAAGAAGGCCATGAAGCAGGCCATCCAGCGCTCGATGAAGGCCGGCGCGAAGGGCGTGAAGATCATGGTTGCCGGACGCCTCGGCGGGGCGGAGATGGGCCGGCGCGAGTGGGACAAGGAGGGGCGGATCCCCCTCGGGACGCTCCGCGCCGACATCAGCTACGGGCAGATCCACACGCCCACGACCTATGGCCGCATCGGGGTCAAGGTCTGGATCTACCGCGGCGACTTTGCCCCCGAGCGACCTGTGGCGCCGCCGACCGCGGCCGTCGGGCAGGGGGTCTGACGATGCTCCTTCCGAAGCGCGTCAAGCACCGCAAGGTGATGCGGGGCCGGATGTCCGGCGTCGCGAAGGGCGGCCATTTCGTCGCCTTCGGCGAGTTCGGCCTGGCCACGACCGAACCGGCCTGGATCACCAGCCGGCAGATCGAGGCCGCCCGACGGGCCATGACCCGGTCGGTCAAACGCGGCGGCAAGATCTGGATCCGCGTCTTCCCCGACAAGCCGGTCACGAAGAAGCCAGCCGAGACCCGGATGGGGTCCGGCAAGGGCGCGCCCGACCACTGGGTCGCGGTGGTCAAGCCGGGCCGGATCCTGTTCGAGATGGCCGGCGTCGGCCGGGAAGAGGCCGCCGAGGCGATGCGCCTCGCCGCCCACAAGCTGCCCGTCGCGACGCGCGTCGTCGTTCGCGAATCGGCCCTGGTGGAGGGAGCCGGCGATGGACATCGGTAAGATCCGGGAGCTCTCGGACGCGGAGCTCGAGACGGCCCTTCGCGAGGCGAAGCAGGACCTCTGGAGCGCACGGTTCGCGCTGTCCACCCGGCAGCTGAATGACACGAGCACGATTCCGCAGACCCGCCGACGGATCGCCCGGATCCTCACGGTCCAGCGCGAGCGGCTCACCTCGCGACCGGCTCCGGCCGGCCGGATGTCGGCGTGAAGGATCGAGAGATGACTGCAACAACGAGCCCCGTTCGGGGACAGCGCAAGACGAAGACGGGTCGCGTCGTGAGCGACAAGATGGACAAGACGATCGTCGTCTCCATCGAGCGCCTCGCCCGCCACCCGCTCTACAAGCGCGTCATCCGGCTGACCACGAAGTTCAAGGCCCACGACGAGCTCAACGACGCCCATGTCGGCGACACCGTGCTGATCGAGGAATCGCGGCCGTTGTCGGCCACCAAGCGCTGGCGTCTCGTCCGTGTGCTCGCTCGGGCAGGAGAGCACGGGTCGGTCGCCGACCTGGTTTCCGAGGAGGCCGAGGTGTCCGAGGCGATTCACGCCGCGGCGCACCCGGGCCGGACGCGACACGAGGCGACGGGCGCTGACGCCGCCGAGAACGGCGCGGCCGGGCCCTCGGCCGAGGAGGGCGCGTGATCCAGCCGCAGTCCCGCCTCAAGGTCGCCGACAACACCGGTGCTCGGACGATCCAGTGCATCCGGGTCATGGGCAGGTCGCTCAAGACGACGGCCGGCGTCGGTGACGTGATCATTGCCAGCGTTAAGCAGGCCATCCCCAACGCCGCCGTGAAGAAGGGCGACGTGGTCCGCGCTGTGATCGTCCGGACGGCCAAGGAGTACGGCCGACCGGACGGCAGCTACATCCGCTTCGACGAGAACGCGGCCGTGCTCATCAACAACCAGGGCAATCCACGCGGCACCCGGATCTTCGGCCCGGTTGCCCGCGAGCTTCGAGACCGGAACTACATGAAGATCGTGTCGCTCGCCCCGGAGGTGCTGTGATGGCAGCCCGGGTCTACGAACACGGCCACCCGACCCGCGTCCCCGAGATCCGCAAGGGCGACATCGTCGTCGTCATCGCGGGCAAGGATGCCGGCAAGCGCGGCAAGGTCGAGCGGGTGATCCGCCGGACCGCCAGCCGCGGCGCGCTCCGCGTGCCCTACCGCCGGGGAACCCCGACGAGCGGCACCTCGGTCGTGGTCGAGGGCCTGAACATCGCAAAGCGGCACACGAAGCCGCGCCAGACCAGCGGCCGGACGGACCGGATGCCGAAGATCCAGCAGGGCGGCATCCTCGACATCGCGATGCCGCTCGACGTCTCGAAGGTCATGCTCGTCTGTCAGAAGTGCGACCGGCCCACGCGGATCGGCCACACCACGCTCGAGGACGGCCACCGCATCCGTGTCTGCGGACACTGTGGGCAGGCCCTGGAGGTGACCGCGTGATCGCGAGCCGTCTTCGGGACCGCTACCAGGCCGAGGCCGTCCCGGCCCTCCAGAAGCAGTTCAACTACGTCAACCCGATGCAGGTGCCGCGGCTCGAGAAGGTCGTCGTCAACGTCGGCCTCGGCGAGGCGCTCACGAACGCCAAGGCGATCGACGCGGCCGTGAAGGACATTGCCTCGATCACCGGCCAGAAGCCGATCGTCACGAAGGCCAAGCGGTCGATCGCCCAGTTCCGTGTGCGCACGGGCAACCCGATCGGCATCAAGGTCACGCTCCGCGGCCAGCGGATGTGGGATTTCCTCGAGCGGTTCACGCTCCTGGCGCTCCCCCGGATCCGCGACTTCCGGGGCGTCCCGAGCCGGTCGTTCGACGGGCGCGGCAACTATTCCATCGGCCTCCGCGAGCAGATCGCCTTCCCGGAGATCGATTACGACAAGGTGGACCGTCTCCGCGGGCTGGAGATCAGCATCGTGACGACGGCGAAGACCGACGAGGAGTCCAAGCGACTGCTGGAGCTCCTCGGCATGCCCTTCGCCTAGTAGGCGCGGGGAGGGAGACCATGGCCAAGAAATCGATGATCGCAAAGGCGAAGCGGACGCCGAAGTTCCCGGTCCGCGGTTACCACCGCTGCTTCGTCTGCGGCCGTCCGCGAGGATTCATGCGCCGGTTTGCCCTGTGCCGGATCTGCTTCCGGGAGCGCGCGCTCCAGGGCGAGCTGCCGGGCGTCACGAAGTCGAGCTGGTAGGACACCGATGAACATCTCCGACCCGATCGCGGACATGCTCACCCGCGTTCGCAATGCCTCCCGGGCTCGCCACCTCGAGGTGGTCGTGCCGGCGTCGCGAACGAAGCGTGAGATCGCCCGCATCCTCAAGACCGAGGGCTTCATCGCCGACTGGACCGAGGAGCAGGCCGGTCCCGGCCGCGCCATTCGCCTCCAGCTGCGCTACGTGGACGGGAAGGTTCCGGTCGTGTCCGGGCTGAAGCGGATCAGCAAGCCCGGCCTGCGTGTCTACGCGCGCAAGACCGACATTCCGCGTGTCCTCGGCGGACTCGGCATCGTCATCGTCAGCACGAGCCAGGGGATCATGACCGGCGCGCAGGCCCGCAAGGCCCAGCTCGGCGGCGAAGTCCTGGCCTACGTCTGGTAGGCGGACGATGTCGCGAATCGGTCGCCTGCCCATCGCCGTTCCCGCTGGGGTCGACGTCACGATCGACGGCTCCCGGGTCACCGTCACCGGCCCGCGCGGGACGCTCAGCCGCGAGCTGCACGCGGATATGCTCCTCAGCCGCGACGAGGGGACGTTCGTCGTCGCCCGTCCGTCCGAGCAGAAGATGCACAAGCAGCTCCACGGGCTGACCCGAACACTCGTCAACAACATGGTCGTCGGGGTGACGACGGGGTACCGCAAGGGCCTCGAGATCACCGGCGTCGGCTACCGCGCGGCGCTCGTCGGCAGGAAGCTCCAGCTCAGCCTGGGCTACAGCCACTCCGTCGAGATCGAGCCGCCCGACGGCATCAGCTTCGAGGTCGAGAGTCCGATCAAGCTGGCCGTCGTCGGCATCGACAAGGAGCTCGTCGGACAGGTGGCCGCCAAGGTGCGGGCCAGCCGGAAGCCGGAGCCGTACAAGGGCAAGGGCGTCAGGTACGCCGGTGAAGTGATCCGCCGCAAGTCCGGCAAGGCCGGCAAGATCGGCGGCAAGAAGTAGTGTCGGTCCATCGCCTCGATGGGAAGGCAGGGCAAGGCGGTGCCGAGCACCCGAACGAGCGCACTCGAACGTGCGTGAGTGAAGGCGGGCAGGCGCCAACGCAACCCTGGCTTGTCAGCGAGGCGACCCGGGAACATAGGAAGTAGCGAAATGACGCAGGTCGCCAGTCGCGGCGCCGCCCGACGCAAGCGCCACGAACGGATCCGCCTCCGCCTGGAGGGGGACGCTGCGCGGCCGCGGCTCGCGGTCTTCCGCAGCCTCAATCACATCTATGCCCAGGTCATCGACGATGCGTCCGGCACGACGCTCGCCGCCGCGTCCTCGCTCGAGAAGGAGCTTCGCTCCGGCTCCGGGACGAAGTCGCAGGAGGCAGCGGCCGTCGGGCGGCTCCTTGCATCGCGGGCGAAGTCCGCGGGGGTGGAGCGCGTCGTCTTCGATCGAGCCGGGTTCCGGTACCACGGGCGCGTCAAATCGCTCGCGGACTCGGCCCGCGAGGCCGGACTCGACTTCTAAGGAGCTGACGTGGCACGCATCGACCCGAACAAGCTCGCGCTCGAGGAGCGCGTCGTCCAGATCAACCGCGTCGCGAAGGTCGTGAAGGGCGGTCGCCGCTTCAGCTTCAGCGCGGTCATCGTCGTCGGCGACGGCGCCGGCCACGTCGGCGTCGGGCTGGGGAAGGCGGGCGAGGTGCCGGAGGCGATCCGGAAGGGCGTCGAGGACGCCAAGAAGCACCTCATCAGGATCCCGATGGTCGGGACGACGATCCCGCACGAGGTGAAGAAGGAATTCGCGGCCAGCAGCGTGCTGCTCAAGCCGGCCTCGCAGGGGACCGGCGTCATCGCCGGCGGCTCGGTCCGGGCCGTCGTCGAGTCCGCCGGTGTGCGCGACATCCTGTCGAAGGTCCACGGCTCGACGAACCCGGTCAACGTCACGCGGGCGACGCTCGAGGCGCTCCGCTCCCTCCACTCCGCCGAGGAGCTGTCCGCCCGCCGTGGCGTCACGCTCCGAAGCCGGATCGCCGGCCAGCCGGCCGCCGGGGAGGCCAGCGGTGCCCGGTAGGCTGCGGATCACCCAGGTCAAGAGCACGATCAGCCACATCGCTCGGAACCGGGCCACGATCAGGGCCCTCGGCCTGCACGGTATCGGGAGCACGGTCGAGGTGGTCGACAACGAGGCCACCCGTGGCATGGCCCGCCAGGTCCGCTTCCTCGTGACCGTCGAGGAGATCCCGGAGTCGGTCGTCGCCGGCCAGGCGAGCTCACGCCAAGGCGCCGGCGAGCACGCGAGCGTGGGCTCTTCGAGGACCGAGGCGACGCCCCCGCGAGCCATCGGTCCGAGGACGCGAGCGAGCGCAGGCGGCAACGCGGGCGAGGGCCGCATGGGCGGCGACCCCGAGGAGAAAGCATGAAGCTCCATGACCTCCGGCCCGCGCCGGGTTCCCACACCACGAAGCGCCGGGTCGGCCGCGGAATCGCGGCGGGCCAGGGCAAGACGGCCGGTCGCGGGACGAAGGGCCAGAAGGCCCGAGCCGGCGGCTCGATCCCGGCCTGGTTCGAGGGCGGACAGACGCCGCTCCACCAGCGGATCCCGAAGCTTCGCGGGTTCAAGAACCCGTTCAAGATCGACTACGAGATCGTGAACGTCGGCGCCATCGCCGGCCTCGTCGAGCTCGGCGTCCTCGAGGGCGGCGAGATGCCCGGAGCCGGAAAGGCGAAGAGCGCCAAGCCGGCGCCGATCACGGTCAACCAGGAGATCCTTCGGGCCGCCGGGCTGGTCCGGTCGCTCAACAAGCCGATGAAGGTGCTCGGGCACGGGGACCTGTCGACCGCCCTGTTCGTCGTTGCCGACGCGGTCAGCGCGACCGCGCGGGCGAAGATCGAGGCTGCCGGCGGCAGCGTGTCACTCCTCGAGGTGCCGACGGCGCGCCTCGCCCCACTCGGCGTCGAGCCCGGAGCGGCCCCGGAGGCCGCCGCCGTGCCGGAGCCCTCGACCGATGCCCCCGAGGCCCTCGCGTCCGACGAGGCCGCGGCCGAACCGTCCGCGGACGCCTGACCCGTGTTCGAATCCCTCCTGAACGCGTTCCGCGCGCCGGACATCCGGCGCCGGATCCTGTTCGTCCTCGGGATCCTGCTCGTCTACCGGCTCCTGGCCCAGGTGCCGCTCCCGGGCGTGGATCGTGAGCAGTTGGCGGCATTCTTCGAGCAGAACCAGGCCTTCGGTATCCTGGACCTGTTCGCCGGCGGCGGCCTGTCGTCCCTGTCGATCGTCGGGCTCACGATGAACCCGTACATCAACGCCTCGATCATCATGCAGCTGATGCAGGGAGTGATCCCCTCGCTCCAGGCGCTCAGCCGCGAGGGTGAGTACGGCCGGCAGCGCCTCAACCAGTACACCCGCTACCTGACGGTTCCGATGGCGTTCCTCCAGGCCTTCGGGATCCTGTCCGCGCTCAACGCCGACGGGATCATCGTCGGCGGTTTCGGACTCGGGAACGCGATGTCGTGGGTCCAGATGATCACGATGGTCGCCGGCGCGGTCATCCTCATGTGGCTCGGCGAACTGATCACCGAGAAGGGGATCGGCAACGGCATCAGCTTCATCATCTTCGCCGGCATCGTGAGCCGTGCCCCGACCGCGGCGGCATCACTGCTGACCGGCGGCCAGTCGCTCCGCGACATCGTGCTCTTCGCCGTCCTGGCCGTCGTCGCCGTCGGCGTGATCATCTACATCCAGGAGGGACAGCGCCGGATCCCCATCCAGTACGCCAGCCGCGTCCGCGGCCGGCGGATGTACCAGGGCGGACAGACCTTCCTGCCGCTGCGGGTCAACCTGGCCGGCGTGATCCCGATCATCTTCGCGATCTCGATCCTCCAGTTCCCCGCCCAGCTGGCGCTCTACTTCTCGTACTCGACCGTGGAGGGAGTCGCGAACGTCGCGACGGCGATCGCCAACTTCCTCGCGTCCACGACGATCCAGTACGCGATCATGTACTTCCTCCTGACCATCGGCTTCACCTACTTCTACACGGCCTTCACGTTCAAGCCGGACGAGACCGCGGAGCAGCTCCGCAAGAACGGCGGATTCATCCCCGGGATCCGGCCCGGCCGGCCGACGCAGGATTACCTGGCCCGAGTCGTCTCGCGGATCACGATCGCGGGCGCCCTCTTCCTCGGCACCGTTGCCGTCGCACCGGTCATCGCCGGCGTCCTCGACCCGTCGCTCACCGGCGTCGCCCTTGGCGGGACCGGCCTCCTGATCGTCGTCTCCGTCGTGGTCGAGACGATGAAACAGATCGAAGCCCAGCTGATGATGCGCAATTACGAGGGCTTCATCAGATGACGGGGGCGCCCGATCTGACGGGCCGGCGTGGCGTTGCCTCTTGTGCGCGGTCGCACGCGCACGTTCGAGTGCGGTCGCTCCCGTACTCGAAGGCGCTTTGCCGCGGCCTCGCCGTGCCGGGCGCGACCATCTCTGGATTCCGGACCCTCCACGCCGACGTCCCCGGCGCGTCGGTGCGGTGACGCTCATCGTCCTCCTCGGCGCGCCCGGCGCCGGGAAGGGCACACAGGCGGCGGTCCTCCGGGACCAGCTGGGCATCCCGCACATCGCGACCGGGGACCTGTTTCGCGCTGCGATCCGTGCCTCGACGCCGGTCGGCCTGGAGGCGAGGGCGTACATGGATGCCGGCCAGCTCGTCCCCGATGCCGTCACGATCCGGATGCTCGAGGAGCGCCTGGCCGAGCCGGATGCGGCGAAGGGGGCGATCCTCGACGGCTTCCCGCGAACGGCAGTTCAGGCCGCGGCGCTCGACCGCTTCCTGGCCGGGCGTGGCTCGCGGGTCGACGCGGCCCTGCTCATCGATGTCCCGGCGGAGGACCTCGTCGAGCGGCTGTCCGGCCGCTGGATCTGCCAGGCGGCCGGGCACCCCTACCACGCCACGATGAACCCGCCGCGGGCGTCGGGTGTCTGCGACGTCGATGGGTCGCCGCTCGTCCAGCGCGCGGACGACCGCCCGGAAACGATCCGGGCCCGCCTCGCCGGCCAGCTCGACGACCTCAACGCCGTCGTCGAGCACTACCGGTCCACCGGGGCGTTGCGGACGGTGAACGGCCTCCGCCCGATCGCCGACGTCGCGGCCGGCCTGGTCGAAGCCCTCGAATCGGGCACGGCCGGCGTGGGGGAACGGTGATCACCCGCAAGTCCCGGCGCGAGATCGACCAGATGCGGCGGGCCGGTCGCATCGTGGCGGAGGTCCTCGCGCTGGTCGAGGAGGAGCTCAAGCCCGGGGTCACGACCGGCCATCTCGACCGGCTCGCCGAGCAGCACATCCGGGAGTCCGGGGGTGTTCCGAGCTTCAAGGGCTATCTCGGCGGCGGGCGGTACGGCCGGGGTCCGGGTGCGTACCCCGGCAGCCTGTGCATCTCGATCGATGACGAGGTCGTTCACGGAATCCCGACCGAGCGCCCCGTCCGGGACGGCCAGATCGTCGGGGTCGATGCCGGGGCGGCGGTCGACGGCTGGCACGGCGATGCGGCACGGACGTTCGTCGTCGGGGCCGCCGCACCGGCCGCCGTCGAGCTCGTTGACATGACCCGCCTGGCCCTCATGGCCGGCATCGCCGCCGCGGTGCCGGGCAACCACATCGGCGACATCGGCGCCGCGATCGAGGACATTGCCTCGGCGCACGGCTACGGGATCGTCCGACCGTTCACCGGCCATGGCATCGGCAGCCAGATGCACGAGGCGCCGAACGTCCCGAACTACCGGACGGGCAGCCGAGGCCTGAAGCTCGCGCCCGGGATCTGCCTGGCCATCGAGCCCATGTTCACCCTCGGTGGCCACGAGGTCCAGGTCCTGCCGGACCATTGGACCGTCGTCACCGTCGACGGATCGCTCGCCGCCCACTTCGAGCACACGATCGCCGTGACCGAGAACGGCCCGGAGATCCTCACCACCGTCTGACGGGTGATTGCCCGATCGGAGGAACATCTGGTACGCTACGCGTTCGTGTGTCGGCCCGCCGGGCCGGCACTCGCCGTGAGAAAGGGACACAGCACCGCCCGTGGCCAAGCGAGACGCGATCGAAGTCGAAGGGACGGTTCTTGAGCCGCTCCCGAACACCATGTTCGCCGTCGAACTGGAGAACGGCCACCGCGTGCTGGCCCACATCTCCGGCAAGCTCCGGATGAACTTCATCCGAATCCTGCCGGGGGACCGCGTCCGGGTCGAGCTCTCTCCGTACGACCTGACCCGCGGTCGGATCACGTACCGACTGAAATAGCCGCCGTTCGATGCCGCTGGCACGAACCTACCATTCGAGGATCCGTTGAAAGTCAGGGCCTCCATCAAGGCGCGCTGCGACAACTGCAAGGTGATTCGTCGCCACGGCACCGTGATGGTCATCTGCACGAACCCGAAGCACAAGCAGCGGCAGGGGTAGCAGTCCGATGGCACGCATCGCCGGCATCGACATCCCGCGCGAGAAGCGCGTGGAGGTCGCCCTCACGTACATCTTCGGGATCGGGCTGCCAACCGCCCAGAAGATCCTGACCCAGACGAACGTCAACCCGGACACCCGGGTGCGCGACCTCACGGAGGAGCAGGTTAACCGCCTCCGCGAGCTCATCGACCGTCGGTTCAAGGTGGAGGGAGACCTCCGCCGCGAGGTGGCGCTCAACGTCAAGCGGCTCATCGAGATCGGCTCGTACCGGGGCCTCCGCCATCGGCGGAACCTCCCGGTCCGTGGCCAGCGGACGAAGACCAACGCCCGGCAGCGGCGCGGACCGAAGAAGACGGTCGGCGCCCGGCGCAAGGCAACGAAGTAGTGACGAGGGATACCGACACGCATGGCTGAGCGGAAGCGGGCCGTCAAGCAGCGCCGCAGGGAGCGCAAGAACGTCCCCCAGGGGCACGTTCACGTCCAGGCGTCGTTCAACAACACGATCATCACGATCACCGACCCGATGGGCGCCGTGATCAGCTGGGGGTCCGCCGGCGTCGCCGGCTTCAAGGGCTCCCGCAAGAGCACGCCGTACGCCGCCGCCATGTCCGCCGAGATCGCCGCCCGCAAGGCGATGGAGCACGGCATGCGCCAGGTCGAGGTCTACGTGAAGGGCCCCGGTGCCGGTCGCGAGCAGGCCATCCGATCCCTCCAGACCGCCGGACTCGAGGTCACGGCGATCACCGACATCACGCCCATCCCGCACAACGGCTGCCGCCCGCCCAAGCGGCGCCGCGTCTGAGCTGAGACAGGACCCCATGGCCCGATACACCGAAGCCGTCTGCCGCCTCTGCCGCCGGGAGGGCGCGAAGCTCTTCCTCAAGGGCATGCGCTGCTATTCGAAGAAGTGCGCCTTCGAGCGCCGGCCGAGCCCGCCCGGCCAGCACGGCGTCCGCCGCCGCAAGATGGGCGACTACGGGATCCAGCTGCGCGAGAAGCAGAAGGTCCGTCGCGTCTACTCCGTGCTCGAGCGGCAGTTCCACAACTACTTCGTCGAAGCTGGTCATCTCGACGGCGTGACCGGCGAGAACCTCCTCCGGTTCCTCGAGACGCGCCTCGACAACGTCGTCTTCCGGCTCGGCTTCGCGACCTCGCGCGCCCAGGCCCGCCAGCTCGTGACGCACGGCCACTTCGCCGTGAACGGCGTGCCGACGGACATCCCGTCGTACGAGCTGAAGCCGGGTGACCGCATCGAGGTTCGCGAATCGCACCGCGAGCGCGAGCCGTTCAAGACCGCCAAGGAGACCCTCCGCTCTCACCAGGCGCCGGAGTGGCTCAGCATCGAGCCGGCCCGCCTCGCGGGTTCCGTCCTCAGCCTGCCCCGCCGAGACCAGATGCCGCTCGACCTCAACGAGCAGCTCGTGGTCGAGTACTACTCGAGGTAACCCCCGCCCATGATCGAACTCGAGAGCCCGCAGATCGAGCCCATCGAGGAAGTCGGCACGTACGCCAAGTACGAGGCCGGCCCCCTCCAGGCCGGTTATGGCGTCACGCTCGGCAACGCGCTCCGGCGCGTCCTCCTCTCGTCGCTCGAAGGCGCCGCGGTGACGTCAATCCAGATCCGCGACGTCTACCAGGAGTTCTCGACGATCCCGGGCGTCAAGGAGGACGTCACCCAGATCGTCCTGAACGTCAAGAAGCTCCGCCTGAAGAGCTTCGCCACCCATCCCGTCCAGCTCCGCCTGACCAAGAGCGGCGCCGGGCCGGTGATGGCCGCGGACCTGGTCGAATCGGCCGACATCGAGATCGTCAATCCGGACCTCGTCCTGATGACGCTCGACGCGGACGACGTGACCGTCGAGATGGACCTCACCGTCGAGCGCGGCGTCGGCTACCTCGGCGCCGAGCGCTCGGAGGCCCTGCCGATCGGCGTCATCGCCGTCGACGCGATCTTCACCCCGGTCCGCAAGGTCAACTACTGGGTCGAGGGCATGCGCGTCGGCCAGGTGACCAACTTCGACAAGCTGACGATCGAGATCGAGACGGACGGCACGATCAGTCCCGAGGAGGCGCTCAGCCGGTCCGCCCAGATCCTCGTCGAGCAGTTCCGACCGTTCATCACGATCGGCCAGGCGGCAATGCCGGGCGATCGGACCGGCGCCGGCGTCCCGCAGCTGCCGCCGAACATGCTGGACATGCCGATCGAGGAGCTCGACCTCCCGATGCGGGCGTACAACTCGCTGAAGCGCAACAACATCGTGAAGGTCGGCCAGCTTCTCCAGCTCAAGGACGACGATCTCCTCCGGATGCGCAACTTCGGCAAGAAGTCGCTCGACGAGATGAAGGAGCGCCTGCGGATGCGGGGCTTCATTCTCCCCGAAACCGAGGCCGCGGCCTTCGAGGGCGAGGCCGAGATCGACGAGATCGACGAGATCGGCGAGGCGGACGCTCCGTTCGAGGGCGAGGACGCCTGAGATGGCTCACCGGATCGACGGCCGCAAGCTGAGCCGCAAGATGGGCCCGCGCCTGGCCCTGTTCAAGAACCTCACCGTTTCCGTCCTCCGCTACGAGCGCGTCAAGACGACCGAGGCGAAGGCCAAGGAGATCCAGGGCCGCGTCGAGCGGGTCATCACGCTGGCCAAGCGCGGCGACCTCGCCGCACGTCGGACGGTCGTCTCGGAGTTCCCGAACGAGCCGCTCGTCGTGACCAAGCTGTTCGACGAGATCGCCCCGAAGTACGCCGACCGGACCTCCGGGTACACCCGGATCGTCAAGATCGGTCAGCGCTCGGGCGATGCCGCCGAAATCGTCCAAATCGAATTGGTGTAGTCAACAATCGGAGTAGCACCTCGCCGCTCCGTCGAGGGCAGCCGAAGGCGGCGCGGAGCACACGATCGAGCGCACCCCAGGGTGCGTGAGTGAGTGCGCGGACGCGCCAACGCACGGATGCGCCGACGCAGCGGCGACCAAGTGGAGCCCGAGAGGGCTCCCCCTCGCGGTACCGCGCGAGGGTCGAATACGATGGCACGGATTTCGCCGGGTTCCAGGTGCAGCCTGGGACGCGGACCGTCCAGGGAGCGCTCGAGACGGCGCTGGCCCACCTCACCGGTGGTGTTCGGCACCCCGTCGACGGTGCGGGTCGGACGGACGCCGGGGTCCATGCGTCGGGGCAGGTGATCGCCTTCTCCTACGCGGGACGACTCTCGGCGGCCGAACTGGCCGAAGCCCTCAACGGCCTGCTTCCTCCGGATGTCGCGGTTCGCGACGTTCGTCGGGCAGCCCAGGGCTTCCACCCTCGCTACGCGGCGCGGTACCGGGAGTACCGCTACACCGTCTGGAACGGGCCGCGCAGCCCGCTCCGGGAGCGCACGGCGCTCCGGGTGCGGACCCGCCTGGACGCGGAGGCGATGGCACGAGCCGCGTCGGCCTTCGAGGGTCGCCACGACTTCAGCGCCTTCGGCGGGGCCGATCCGCAGCCGGTCCGGAACGTCCACCACGTTCGGGTCAGGCGGGATGGGCACCTGGTGACGATCGACGTCCGGGCCGATGCCTTCCTCCGGGGGATGGTCCGGCGCATGGTCGCCGCCCTTCTTGCGGTGGGGGCGGGCAAGATCGACGAGACAGCGGTCGCCGCGGCGCTTGCCGAGCGACGACCGGCCCTCGACGGGGCGGCTGCTCCGGCCCGGGGACTATGCCTCCGGCGCGTCGTCCTTGGACGGCGAGCGAGGCGAAGCAACGGAGAAGACGAGGAACGATGAACGCCAAGACCTTCACGGCTCGGGAGAGCGAGATCGAGCGACGCTGGTACGTCGTGGATGCGACGGGCCAGACACTCGGCCGCCTCGCGACGCAGGTCGCGCGCGTCCTCTCCGGGAAGCACAAGCCTACCTACACCCAGCACCTCGACACGGGCGACCACGTGATCGTGCTCAATGCCGCGAAGATCGCGGTCAGCAGCGACAAGACGGAGAGCAAGCTGTACATCCGCCACAGCGGTCACCCGCAGGGCTACAAGGAGGAGTCGCTCGGCAAGCTGATCGTGCGACGCCCCGAGGAGGTCATTCGGCGCGCCGTGAAGGGGATGCTGCCGCACACACGACTCGGCGCCCAGCAACTCCGGAAGCTGAAGATCTACGCCGGCAACGATCATCCGCATCAGGCCCAGCGGCCTGAGCCGCTCGCCTGACGGAGGAGCCACGCATGTCCACCCTTGCCTTCAATTCGGGAACAGGCCGGCGCAAGACCGCCGTCGCGCGCGTCCGGCTCATGCCGGGCGAGGGCGAGATCGTCGTCAACGGTCGCTCGCTCGTCGAGCACTTCGGCAACGCGATCGACGAGGCGGACGTCCGGATGCCCTTCCGGGTCACCGGCACCGAGGGGCGCTTCAACGCGATGGTCAAGGTCGAGGGTGGGGGCGTGACGGGCCAGGCCGGGGCGATCCGCCACGGCATCGCGCGCGCGCTGCTCGAGCTCGATCCCGACGGCCATCGGCTGCCACTGCGCCAGGCCGGCCTCCTGACCCGCGATCCGCGGATGAAGGAGCGCAAGAAGTACGGGCTCAAGCGCGCCCGCAAGGCTCCCCAGTACACCAAGCGCTAGCGGCGCGCCTGGCGGGCCCGCGGCTGCGTTGGCCGCTGCGCTCCTCGCTCACGGACGTTCGAGTCCGCTCGCTCCGGTGCTCGCCGCCGCCTTGCCGCAGGCGCGCCATCCGCGCCGCCAGAAGCCGCGGATTCCGGCCTTCGCCTCGGACGCCATCCGGCGGCTCCGGGCGTGAGTCCGCGGCGGCCGCCTTGCCGCAGGCGCGCCATCCGCGCCGCCAGAAGCCGCGGATTCCGGCCTTCGCCTCGGCCGCCATCCGACGGCTCCGGGCGTGAGCCCGCGGCGGCGTTGGCCGCTGCGCTCCTCGCTCGCGGACATTTGAGTCCGCTCGCTCCGGTGCTCGGGGCCGCCTTGCCGCTCGGCTCGCCCCCAACGCGGTAGAGTTGCGCCGTGATCCTCTCGCCCGATCCGACCCGGCCGCTCCGAGGCAGGGACCTGATCAGCGCGGCGGACCTGGCCCCGGACGAGGTCCGGCGCGTGTTCGCGACGGCCGCCGACCTCAAGGCGGAGTTCGCCGTCGGGCGGCGCCACGCGCGGCTGCCGTTGCTTCGCCGGACGCTCGCGATGCTGTTCGAGCGGCCCAGCCTCCGAACCCGGGTGACGTTCGAGGCGGGGCTGA
This sequence comes from Candidatus Sulfomarinibacteraceae bacterium, assembly GCA_035466655.1. Taxonomy (GTDB): domain Bacteria; phylum Chloroflexota; class Limnocylindria; order Limnocylindrales; family CSP1-4; genus UBA5189. The sequence continues at coordinate 12,070 of DATIUS010000134.1, read as the reverse complement.
TCCAGCTCGGCGGCGGGGCAATCCAGCTGACCGCCGGCAACGTTGGCTGGGGTGTCCGGGAATCGGTCGCCGATGTCGCGCGCAATCTCCAGGCCTTCGTCGACGCGATCATCGTCCGGACCGGACCGCACGACGTCGCCGTCGAGCTTGCGGCGCAGGCCGACATCCCCGTGATCAACGCCCTGACCCTGCGCGAGCATCCGTGCCAGGCGCTCGCGGACGTGTTCACGCTGCGTGAGACCTTCGGGTCGCTGCGCGGACTCGTCGTCACCTTCGTCGGCGATGGCAACAACGTCTTCCACTCGCTCGCTCTTGTCGGGGCTGGGCAGGGGATCGAGGTCCGGCTGGCGCACCCGCCGGACTACGCGCCCGACCCGGAGATCGTCGCCCGGGCCACCGCGCTTGCCGAGGCGAACGGGGGCCGCGTGACCCTCGGCCACGACCCGCGGACGGCCGTCGCCGGGGCCGACGTGCTGTACGCCGATGCCTGGACCTCGATGGGCCAGGAGGCCGAGACGGAGCGTCGCCGCGTGGCGTTCGCGGACTACCAGGTCAACGAGGCCCTGTGCGCGATCGCCGGCCCGAAAGCAAGAGTCATGCACTGCCTGCCGGCCCACCGCGGCGAGGAGATCACCTCCGACGTGATGGATGGGCCGAGGAGCATCATCTTCCAGCAGTCGGAGAACCGGCTCCACGTGCAGAAGGGCCTGCTCGTCGAGGTTCTCGGCGACGCCGCGTAGGACGCAGGCCGGATGAGCCAGGCGCTCTACGAGCAATACAAGGAGGCCCTCCGGCGCGGCCATGTGGCGTCCCGGCGCGGCCGCCTGGACGTGGCGGAGGCGGCCTATCGGACCGCCGCGGCGATTGCGCCGGATCGCGCCCTCCCGTTCGTGAGCCTGGCCGGGGTGCTCTGTCGACAGGACCGGCTCGACGAGGCGCTCGCCGCGTATGACGGCGCCCTCGCACGCGCCCCCGGTGACGAGGCCGCGTTGCGCGGCCGAGCCGCCCTCCACGCCGATGCCGGGCGACGGTCGGCTGCCGCGAGCGACCTCGACGCGCTGTCGCTCGTCCTCGAGCGGGCCGGACGGCTCGGCGATGCGCTTGAGGTCGCCGTACAGGCGCTCGACCTGGCGGAATCAAGGTCGCGACGGCGTGACGTCGACCGTCTTCGGGTCGCGGCCGAACGTGCCGCGGAACCCGTCGACGAGGACGCCGAAGCGCCGCCGGAGCCGCTCTGGTCGCCCTCCACGCCGGAGCCGGCGACGGCGACGGCGCCGGGCGAAGCACCCGCCTCCAGCGGCGATGAGCCGGCCGTCCCAGGCGACGGAGCCACGGCCGCGGCCGAGCGGGAGCCGGGCGCGATGTCCGAAGCGGCGTTAGCGTCCCACCCCGACGCCGGGTCGGAGCCGGCTGCCGACGCTGCCCCGCCGCCGCCCGACCCCGCGGTCCTTCGGGCGGTGGCCGATGCCCTCCTTGACAGTGGCGACCTCGCCGGCGCTACCGAGCGATACCTGGCGCTCGCCGCGGGCTACCGGATCGAGGGTCGGTACGACGCGGCCATGGACGCCTGTCTCGCCCTCCTCGCGGCGAACCCGTCCAACCACCGGCTCCAGCTCGAGATCGCGGCCATCCAGGCGGACCGCGGCTGGCGCGATACGGCCGCCGAGAAGGTTCGGCTGCTCACCAGGCTGGCGGACCTCGACGGAGACGAGGAGGCCCGGGCGGCCGTCGACGCCTTCGCCGCCGAACGCGGCCTCGCTCCGAGCCGGGGCCACACGCCCGGGGCATGATCCGGCTTCCGGCCCGACCTGGACCGGACGGCCGATCCCGGCCACGTGCCATCGTCCGGCCGCATCGTCAATCGTGACTCGGGCGGTCCGCTCACGCCGCCGAGCGACGGGCCGTGGGGCAACCCGGGCCGGAAGGAGCGCGATGCTACACTCGCCCGACGATGCCGGAGCTCCTCGCGTCGATCCTCGATCAGGTTCGGCTCACGACGTTGCTCGACATCGGGCTCACCGCGGTCCTGATCTACTGGCTGTTCAGCCTGATCCGGGGCACGCGGGCCGTCCGGCTGGTGATCGGCGTGAGCGTCCTGTTCGTCGTCTACTTCGCGGCGCAGGCGTTCACGCTCCGCCTCCTCACCCAGATCCTCCAGGCGGGCGCCGTTGTCGGCTTCGTGGCGCTCGTCGTGATCTTCCAGCCGGAGCTCCGCCGCGCCCTTGAGCGGATCGGCCGGGTGGGATCGTTCGCCTGGCTCTTCCCGGCCGAGAACCGGGAGGCGGACCGGGTTGCCGCCCAGGTCGCACGCGCCGCCGCGCTGCTCTCCGGCGATGGCCACGGGGCGCTGATCGTCCTCGAGCGCGACACCGGGCTCGAGGAGATCGCCGAGACCGGCGTGATGATCCACGGTGATCTGTCCGTCGACCTCCTGCGGACGATCTTCACGCCCCGAGCCGCACTCCACGACGGCGCGGTGATCGTCCGCGGACCGACCATCCTCGCCGCCGGCGCGCTCCTGCCGCTGGCCGAGACCACCGTCCACAGCGAACGCCTCGGGACGCGCCACCGGGCGGCGCTCGGGATCACCGAGCAGACGGATGCGGTGGTGGTCGTGGTCTCCGAGGAGAACGGCCAGGTCAGCCTCGTGGAGCGGGCCCGGATCGTGCGCAACCTGAGCGAGCTCCAGCTGGCTCGCTCCCTGCGAGCCCTGCTTCACTCGCAGGCCGAGCAGGGCCGCTTCCGGCTCCGTTCCGCCGCCGAGCCGACCCGCCCGGGCCCGGCGATCCGCGGCCTCGGGGGGCTCGTGGGTCGCCCGGCCTCGACCAGCGGCGCCCGCGACGACGACGGCCCGGGGGTCGACGAATCGCAGGCTCGGGCTGACGCGCCGGCCGCGGCCGAAGCGCGAGCACGGGACGACGCGCCGGCCGCGGCCGAGCCGGCCGGAACGAGCGCCTCGCCCCGATGATCCGGGCCCTCCGGCTGGTCGTCCACAACTGGCCCCTGAAGGTCGGCGCGGTGGCCCTCGCGACCCTGCTCTACGCGGGCCTCGTCGTCTCGTCGAGTGCGAAGCTGTTCGAGGGCAGCGTCCCGATCGAGGCGACCGGCGTCACCTCCGACGTGACCATCCTGTCCGACCTCGGCGCCGTCCGGGAGATCCGCTACCTGGCGCCGGACGATCTCGGCCTCCGCCTCGACAGTGCCAGCTTCCGGGCCACCGTCTCGCTCGACGAGGTGGACCCGCCGAGCGGGCGGCACTCCGTCGCGGTTCGCGTCGTGGCGATCGATCCCCGGATCCAGGTCCTGGACTATGAGCCCCGACAGATCATCGTCCGGCTGGATGCGGTCATCAGCCGGGTGGTGCCGGTTCGCGTCGAGATCGGGACCGTGCCGGGCGGCCTCGACATCGGGGAGCCCGAGGCAGCCGATGCCAATGCGACGGTCACTGGCGCCGCGTCGGTCGTCGAGGCGGTGGCGGAGGTCCAGGCGAGGATCTCGGTCGACGCCTCCGGGATCGACGTGAACCGGGTCGTCGACCTGCTGCCCGTCGATTCGGGCGGGGAGCCGCTCCTCCAGGTCGACGTGGAGCCGTCGTCCACCCGGGTGCGTCTGGCGATCTTCACCGACCGCCAGACGAAGACCCTCCCGGTGCGACCGGTCATCGCCGGCTCGCCGGCGGCGGGTTTCGAGACCGCCGCCGTGGCCGTCGATCCGCTCGTGGTTGCCGTGGAGGGCGACGTCGACGATCTCATCGTGCTCGAGATCGCGGATACGGCGCCGGTCACGATCACCGGTGCGACATCCACCGTGGTGGCGACCACGACCATCCAGCTGCCCGACGGGGTCCAGCTGCTCGGCAACCCGACCGTCACCGTCACGGTGACGCTGCGGCCGGTGACTGCGACGCGGACCTTCCAGGCGGGTCTCCTGCTCGTCGGCGCCAGGGCGGACCGGGAGTACGGCCTGTCCACGGACCGGGTCCTCGTCACGATCGGCGGGTCGGTCGCGGACCTGGACCGGCTCTCCGGGGCCGCGCTCGCCGTGACGCTCGACGTCACCGGGCTCGACGAGGGGGCCCACGAGGTCGTCGTGGGCGCGAACCTCCTCACCGGCCTTACCCTGATCGGCGCGAGCCCGGATCCGGTGACGGTCACGATCACCCTGCCGCCGGCTCCATCGGCCAGCCCGGTACCCTGATCGTTGGGCCGGACCGACCGCCGCGACCGCACCTGAGACCCGGAGGACACCCAGCCCGTGGCTCGCCTGTTCGGAACCGACGGCATCCGAGGCGTGGCGAACGTCGAGTTGCGGCCGACGACGGCGTACGCGCTGGGCCGCGCCGTCGCCCACCGGCTCGCCGGCGGGCGGGGATCGATCGTCGTGGGCCAGGACACGCGCCGCTCGTGCGACCTGTTCGTCGCCGCGATCACCGCCGGCGCGGCGAGCCTCGGGACGGACGTCCACCGCGTCGGCGTGGTCCCGACGCCGGCGCTCGCCTTCCTCGCCGGGACCGGCGAGTTCGCTGCCGGGATCATGGTCTCGGCGTCGCACAATCCCGCGTCGGACAACGGGCTGAAGGTCCTCGATCGCGATGGGCTGAAGCTCGACGACACGGTGGAGGACGAGCTCGAGCAGCTGATCTGGCGCACCGAGGAGCTGGGCGGCGTCGGGAACGATGAGCTGGGGATCGCCATCGACGCGACAGACCGCGTGGCGGCGTACGTGGATGACCGGATGCGGCTCGCCGGGGCGATCGACGCCTCGGGCCTCCAGATCGTCCTCGACGCGGCGAACGGCTCCGGCAGCGCGGTGGCGCCGGCCATCCTCGAGGCGACCGGCGCGGCCGTCGAGGTCCTCAATGCGGCCCCCGACGGCAGCAACATCAACCTGCACTGCGGGGCCACCGACCCGGCAGGGCTGGCGCGCGTCGTCGCCGCGCGCGGGGCGGACGTCGGTTTCGCGCTCGACGGCGACGCGGACCGGCTGATCGCGGTCGACGCCGCGGGTCGCGTCGTGGATGGCGACCAGGTGCTCGGCATCCTCGCCCTCGACCGGCTCGCGCACGGAACCCTCGCCGGCCGCACGCTCGTCGTCTCCGTCCTCTCCAACGGCGGACTTGGACGGGCGGTCGAGGCCGCCGGCGGCATCGTCGTCCAGACGCCCGTCGGCGACAAGTACATCCTGGAGGGGATGCTCCTCGCCGGTGCCGGCCTCGGGGGCGAGAAGAGCGGCCACGTGATCGTCATGGAGCGCACGACGTCGGGCGACGGCATCGTGACCGCCCTTGAGGTGCTCCGGGTCATGACCGCCGCCGGGCGCCCGCTCGCGGACCTCGCCGCGGCGGTTCCGCTCCTGCCCCAGCAGCAGCGGGCGGTGCGGGTGCGGCACAAGGACCAGTGGGAGGGCGACCCGATCCTCCGGCGAGCGATCCGCGACGCTGAGGCGCGCCTCGGGGAGGCGGGCCGAATCCTCGTCCGGCCGTCCGGGACGGAACCCGCCCTTCGGGTCATGGTCGAGGGCCCGGACGCGGCCCTCGTTGACGAGCTGGCCGACGCGCTCGCGGCTGTCGCGGGCGAGCGGCTACACTGACGCCCGCTGCCCTTCCATCGAACCAGGAACCTCCCGGAGGCGGCCGGGCCACCAGACGAAGGACCTGAACCGATGTGCGGCATCGTCGGCTACACCGGGCCCCGCGCGGCGGGACCGATCCTCATCGAGGGGCTCCGGCGCCTCGAGTACCGCGGCTACGACTCCGCGGGCATCGCCCTCGTCGACGAGGAGGGCGATCTGTTCGTCGAGAAGCGGGCCGGCAAGCTCGCCAACCTGACCACGGCCATCGCCGACCGGACCCCGCACGCGGCGATGGGCCTCGCCCACACGCGCTGGGCGACCCACGGGCGGCCCAACGACCTCAACGCCCACCCGCACGTCGACTGCACCGGGAAGATCACGGTCATCCACAACGGGATCATCGAGAACTTCCGGGAGCTCCGGGACGGGCTCGAAGCCCGCGGACACCGCCTCGATTCGGAGACGGACACGGAGGCGCTCGCGCACCTCGTCGAGGAGGCCTACCAGGGCGACCTGGCCGACGCGGTCCGGGCGGCCCTCCGCCGGGTCGAGGGCGCTTACGCGATCGTCGTCATGCACCGGGACGAGCTCGGCCGGCTCGTCGGGGCCCGCCAGGACGTCCCGCTCGTGGTCGGCCTGAACGGCGAGGAGTCGTTCATCGCCAGCGATGTCGCGGCGATCCTGGCCCACACGAACCGGATCGTCTTCCTCGAGGAAGGCGACATCGTGGACGTCCGACCGTCCGGGGTCGTCGTGACCGGCGTGGATGGCGAGGTCCGCGAGCGGCCCGAGACGCGGATCGACTGGACCCCGGAGGTCGCCGAGAAGGGCGGCTATGAGCACTTCATGCTGAAGGAGATCCACGAGCAGCCCGATGCCCTCCGGCAGTCGCTCGCCGGGCGCGTCGGGCGGGACGATCGGATCCACGTACCGGAGATCGAGGCGCTCGTCCCCGTGCTCCGGGAGATCACCCGGATCGAGCTCGTGGCCTGCGGGACGGCGTCCTATGCTGCCCTCGTCGGCGCGAACGCGCTGGAGGCGTGGACCGGCCTCCCGGCCCGGGTGACCGTGGGCTCCGAGTTCCGGTACAGCCCACCACCCCTCGACGGGACGACGCTCGTGATCGCGGTGACGCAGTCGGGGGAGACCGCCGACACGATCGCACCCACGCGTCACGCCCGGGAACGGGGCTGCCCGATCATCGCCGTGACGAACACCGTGGGATCGGCGATCACGCGTGAGGCGGACGCGGTCCTCTTCCTCCAGGCCGGCCCCGAGATCGCCGTCGCCGCGTCGAAGACGTTCGTCACCCAGGTGACGACGCTCGTCGTGCTGGCCGCGGCGATCGGGCGGCTCCGCGGGACGATGTCCGAGGCCGCCGAGCGGGAGCTCGGCGCGGCCCTCCGGGCGCTGCCCGACGCGGCGGCGCGGGCGATCGAGCTGAACGCACCATCTTCACGGGAGCTCGCCCGCCGGTACGTCAACTCGCGCGGCTTCATGTTCGTCGGCCGCGGCTCGACGTATCCGGCCGCGCTCGAGGGGGCGCTCAAGCTCAAGGAGATCAGCTACGTCCACGCCGAAGGCTATCCGGCCGGCGAGTTGAAGCACGGACCGATCTCGCTGCTCGACGCGGAGTGTCCGCTCGTGGCGGTGGCGACCCGGTCGTCCACCTACGAAAAGCTGATCAGCAACGTGATGGAGGGCCGCGCCCGTGACGCCCGGGTCATCGCCGTGGCAACGGTCGGAGACCCGCAGATCGAGCGCTTCGCAGACGACGTCTGCTGGGTGCCGGAGACGCACGAAGCCGTGAGCGCGGCGCTCGCGATCATCCCGCTCCAGCTGTTCGCCTATCACGTGGCGATCGCCCGCGGCACGGACGTGGACCAGCCGCGCAACCTCGCGAAGTCCGTCACGGTCGAGTAGGGGGCACAGTTGGCCCGCCGAAAGGCTACGCAGGGGACTCCCCGAGCGGCAGACTCGGCGCCCTCCGAGGTCGGAGACGGAGCCCCGCGACGCCATCCGCCCGAAGATACGACCGAGCTTGGGATAGACATCATCAAGGTCGCCCGGATCCGGGAGACACTCGAGCGGTTCGGTCCGCGCTTTTCGCGTCGCGTCCTGACGCCGGCGGAACAGCGCTACGTCCGGGACCGGCCCGAGACGTTCGCCGGCCGGTGGGCCGCGAAGGAGGCGGTGAGCAAGGTGCTGGGGCTCGGGGTGCGGGGCATCGGCTGGCGTGACATCGAGGTCGAGCGGCTGCCGACCGGCCAGCCGTCCGTCCGGCTCCACGGACGCGCCGCGCAGCGCGCCGAGCAGCTCGGGATGGACCGGATCGCCCTGTCGATCACCCATGAATCCGACTACGCCGTTGCAATCGCGTTCGGCGTGCGGACCGCCGGCGGACGGTACGTCTTCCCGCTCGACATCGAGGAGCGCCTCGATGATCGCGAGCGGCGGCTCCTTGCCCGGATGGAGCGCCTCCGGGCCCTCCATGACGCGACGATCGTGGAGCGGGAGCGTGGCTGACGCGCCCGTCGGCTTCGGGCGGCCGGCGGCCGGGCCCGCCGAGCCTGCGCCGTCCACGCCCGGGGCCGCCGACGGCGGCGGCGGGTCGACGCTGGACGACCGGACCGTCGCGCGGCTCCTGCCGACGCGCGCGGCGCGCGGGCACAAGGGGACCTTCGGCAAGCTGCTCGTGATCGCAGGCTCGCTCGACTACGCCGGGGCCGCCCTGCTCGTCTGTCGCGGCGCCGGCCGGGCCGGGGCCGGTCTCGTGACGCTGGCCGTGCCCGAATCACTCCAGCCGCTGTTCGCGGCCAAGGTCGTCGAGGCGACGACGATGGCGCTCCCCGAAGACGATGTCGAGGAGGTCGACCCGGAGCCCGCGCTGGCCCGGATCCTGGACCACGAGCACGACGCGATCGTCCTCGGGCCGGGCCTCCGGCCGGGCCTCGCGACCACGGAGCTCGTCCGCGAGCTGATCGTCGCCGGAGAGGAGGAATCACCGGCGCCGATCGTCCTCGACGCGGAGGCGCTCCGGTCGATGGCCACGCTCGACGACTGGTGGACCGGTGCGTCGCGGCCGGCCGTCCTGACGCCGCACCCCGGGGAGTTCGCCCGGCTGCGAGCCGGCGCGGGCGCGGATCCGGCCGCCGACGGCGACCTCGTCGGTGATGACGCGGCGCGCCTCGTGGCGACGCGGAACGCCGCCGCGTCGTGGCGACAGGTCGTCGTCCTGAAGGGTGCCCGGACCGTCATCGCCGACCCGGACGGGGCAGCCGCGGTCGCGCCATTCGAGAATCCCGCGCTCGCGACGGGTGGCACCGGGGACGTCCTGGCCGGTGTGATCGGCGCGCTGCTGGCCCAGGGTCTCGGGCCGTTCGCTGCGGCGCGCCTGGGCGTCTACCTGCACGGGATGGCCGGCGAAGCCGTTCGGGAGCGCCTCGGCGACGCCGGACTTCTCGCCTCCGACCTGCCGGATGCGATCCCGGCCGCCCGCAAGCGACTCGCGGCCGTCGCCGACCGCCTTCGGTCGGGCAAGCGCCTCGGGTTCGCCGTTCGCACGCCTGAGGGAGCCGGCGACTGACTCGCACAGGCCGTCCGACCGGCGCGTCCCCGCACCACGATTTCGGCCGCGGCCGTCAGCCAGATGGCTCGGCGCCTGCACCGGGTGTACCATCACGGCCCGGACTGGAGGGCGTCCGGACGCTCGTCTCCGGAGGTTTCGGGTGACGCGCCTTGAACTGTGGAACGGGGACATCTGCGTCCTCGAGGTGGACGCGATCGTGAATCCCGCCAACCCGACGCTCTGGATGTCGACCGGGGTCGGTGGCGCGCTGAAGCGCGCCGGCGGCGACGAGATCGAGTTCGCCGCGGTCCAACAGGGACCGATCGAGCTTGGCGACGCGATCGTCACCGGGGCGGGCAGGCTCGCCGCGAAGGCGGTCATCCATGCCGTTTCCCTCGACCGCAACCGCCGAACCTCGGCGCCCGTGCTCGCGGCCGCGGTGCGCAGCGCCATGGCCCGGGCCAGGGAGGTCGGCGTCGCGAGCCTCGCCGTTCCGGCACTCGGGACCGGGGTGGGAGGGTTTCCACTCGACGAGGCGGCCCGGATCACCGTCGCGACGGTTCGGGAAGAGCTCCGGGCGAGCCCCGGGATCGAGAATGTCATCTTCGCCCTCCGGGGGCTGACCGCGTACCAGGCATTCGAGCGGGCGCTCGGCGAACCCCTCGGGGGGTCACCGGCCGAAGCCCCGGCCATGTCCGCGGCCGTGTCACCGGCCGCGCCGATCCCGGCGGCCGTTCCGGAATCCCCGAGATCGGAGGCAGGATGGTGAGTGAGATCGGCGGGCCGGGCTTCGACGCCGCTGACGAGCAGCGGGACGAGCTCGTCGAGCAGGTGGCGCGCGAGATCCAGCTTCGTGGCCTGACGGCTCCGGCCGTCCACTTCCTGCACGCAAGCCGGCCCTACCGGCCGCTCGGTGCGAACGCGATGCTCTTCTTCGATCCGGTGCTGCGCAGCCTGTTCGGCGGCGATCTCGCCGAGGCGACGGCCATCCTCGCCGATGACGACGGCATCGAGCAGCTCATCGAACGTCTCGAGGAGCTGGACGAGGAAACCGTCTGGGACGCGTGAGCCTCCCGGCCGCCGGGCCTCGCCGTGGCGCGGACTCGACGGGTAGCATGCCTCCGTGATCAGGGCTCCCCGGGCACTCGCCGTCGTCGATGCCGGCGCCGCCACGACCGTGGTGGCCGTCCTCGGGCGCCCAGGCGAGCGCTGGCGCCTCCTGGGTTCGCTGGCGGCCCCGGCTGGCGCGCCAGAGGACGAGCTCCTCGAGGTGCTCGCCGCGCGGATCCGGGCGATCGATCCGGAGCTCGCAACCGAGGTCGGCCTCGACCCGTCGGCGATTGACGGCATCCCCTGGCTCGCGAGCCGAAGCGTCGCCCCTCGGACGATCGTGGCCATCGGCGCCTCGCGTCGGTCCGCCGCCCTCCTCGAGGGGGTCCTCGCCGGGACACCCTGGCGGTTCGAGACCGCCTCGACGGAAACGCACGACCCGCGCGAGATGACCGAGCTCGTGCTGCGACCCGACGTCACCGCGGTCGTCGTCTCCACCGGTGACCCACCGGGCCCGGACGAGCGCCCCACCCTCGACGACCTGGCCGGCCTCGTCGGCGCCGCCGCGCGTCGACGGCCGGAGCTGCAGGTGATCGTGGGCGCCGCGCTTCGCTCTCGGAGGGCATGGCTCGACGGCCTCGGGGTGGGGCCGGTGGGCGATCCCGCGAGGATGGTGGATGCGCCGCCGATCGGGATGCGCCGATCGCCGGGCCAGGACCTGCGGAACGTGCTCAACGGCCTGCTCGCCGATCCACTCCACGGCCGTGGCGCCCTCCGGGCCGCCGCGGCCTCCCTGGCCGACCTGCTCGACCGAAGACTCGAGATCCTCGAGGTCGGCCACGACGGTGGAGCGCGCATCCTGGCGGCACCGGGCGCGGCCGGTGGCGAACCAACGAGCACGGCGGTCGTCACGGCGAGCGGCGCGCTCGTCCCGTCGGGGCTCGGCGAGGACCTGGTCGACCAGGTCCTCGCCTGGACGACCGGGAGCCTGGATCGGCACCGGATGGCCGACCGGCTGCGGGACCTGCGCTCGGCACCATGGTCGGATGCGACCGGCGACGGCGCCAGGCTCCGGCTGGCCGCCTTTCGGGCGGCCCTCGTCCGGATCGCCGGCGTGACCCCCGAGCTCTCGGCACAACCGGCCCCGGACCTGACGATCATCGCCGGCGGCGCCGTTGCGGCGGCGCCGCCGGCTGCGGTGGCCCTGGCGGTCGCCGACACGATCCGCCGTCCCGGTGCGACGCAGCTTGCGCTGGACCCGGCCCGGCTCCTCGGGCCGATCGGGACGATCGAGGATCCGGCGGAGCGGCGAGCGCTCCTCGGTGACGTGCTCGGGGACCTGCTCGTGCCGCTCGGGAGCATCGTCCTCGCCGCCGGGGCACGGCCGCGGCGCGACGACGCCCCGGTCGGCCGGATGATCCTCGGCCGCGGCGGATCCGCGAGCCGGCATGAGCTGACGGCCGGGGAGCTGGCCTTCGTCGACCTCCCGCCGGGCGCGCGCGCCGATGCGTCGTTCGAATTCCGCGGGGCGGTCCGGCTGGGGGCCCGGGCCCGGCGGTTCGATGTGCCGGTCACGGGCGGCCTGGCGGGCCTCATCCTCGATCTTCGGGACGTCCCGTTGCGGTTGCCGGAGCGGCGGGACCGCCGCCGAGCCCTCCTGGCGGCCTGGTCGGCGATGGCCTGGCCGGCGGATGATCGATGAGCCCGGTGGCTCGCGCACTCGATCCAAACCCGGCGGCCGGGCTGTCGCTCGTCCGGACGAGGCCGCTCGCGATCGGGCCGCTCGAGGCGGCATTCTCGCTCCGGCCCGGTGATCGCCCGCTCGTGGCGGTCGGCGAAGCCGTCGATCGTGGCGTCGCGCTCGCGGATCGCCTGCGGGAC
>DATIUS010000133.1:0-6844 GCA_035466655.1 Candidatus Sulfomarinibacteraceae bacterium | reverse complement strand
CGGCTGCGCCCGGCCAGCCAGCCCACGGCGGCGATCATGACGAGCGTCGCCAGCTCGCGGGCGATCTCGATTGCCTCGAATCGGCCGAACGTCGCCGGATCTGGTGCCGGCAGCACCCCGGGCTGGAGCTCGAGCGCCGCTCGCAGGTAGACGACGACGGCCGCTTCCAGGTAGCCCATCGCGGCGCCGAACGCGATGACGGCGAGCGCCGCGGTGACGAAGGCCGTCGGGCGGGGCGCTCTCAGCCGTGCCACCAGGGCCGGAGGGGTAGCGCGGCAGGGCCGTCAACGTTCGGCCGGGCGAGGAGCAGCTGGGCGACATCGAGCGAGCCGTCCTCGAAGCCTCGCCGGGACGCGGCCATGTAGATCCGCCAGGTCCGGTAGACCTCGTCGCCGGCGAGCTCGCGTGCGCGGCCTGCGGCGGCCTCGAGTCGCTCGACCCAGGCCTTCAGCGTGAGCGCGTAGTGGGGCCGCAGCCGTTGCACGTCGATCAGCTCGAAGCCGGCCCGGCGCGCAACGCCGGCCGCGTCCTCGACCGTGACCAGCTCCCCGTCGGGGAAGACATAGCGGCCGACGAAGCCGCCGTCTCCGAAGCGGAGCCAGCGTGGCCGAAGTCCGCCGCCCGTCGCCGTGGTGGCGATCCCATGATTGAGGAACAGGCCGTGCGGCTTCAGGGCGTCGAACGCCGCGCCGAAGTACTCGCCAAGCCGCTCTCGGCCGACGTGTTCGAACATGCCGACGGAGGCGACCGCGTCGAACGCCCCGAGGCCCTGGAGGTCGCGATAGTCGCGGATCGTGACGAGGGCTCGCCCGTTCAGGCCGCGGCGACCGATCTCCTCCGCGGCCCAGCTCGCCTGGGCGCTGCTCAGGGTGATGCCCGTGGCCTCGACGCCGTACCGCTCGACTGCGTGCATCACGAGCGACCCCCAGCCGCAGCCGATGTCGAGCAGGCGCATCCCGGGCTCGAGGCGGAGCTTGCGGCAGATCAGGTCGAGCTTCGCTTCCTGCGCGTCGTCGAGCGAGGTGTCCGGCGTCTCGAAGTAGGCGCAGGAATAGACGAGTCGGCGATCCAGCCAGAGTGAGAAGAATTCGTTGCCGACGTCGTAGTGGAAGCGGATCGCCGCAAGGTCGCGGGCCCGTGAGTGCCGCCGTCCGGAAAGCCGGGCTCGGCGACGGAGGATCGGGGCTGGCGTCGCACCGCGTCGGAGCTCGATCCCCAGGCGGGCGAGGAGTGGCAGGTCGCGTCCGAGGCGGCGGGGATCGAAGGATCGGCCGGCGTCGATCGCCGTCCAGATATCGCCCTCGATCTCGATGTCGCCCCGGAGGTAGGCCTCGCCGAGCGTGTCGGCCGATGGCGGCCAGATGAGGCGTCCGGCGGCATCCGGCCCGCGGACGACGACCCGGACGGCTGTGCTGCGGTCCGCGGTCACATCGTCAGCGAGGACGAGTTCGAGCGGGCTATCGGCCGGCAATGCCGCCCGGGCGCCCTCGAGGATCCGACGGGCGAGCACACGACGACGGTCGCTCGTCCCGGTGGCGCCGCCCTCCCGCCAGCCCATCGTGTCGCTCCGCGTCATCGCATTCGATTCCTCCGAGGCGCATCCGGATGATGCTCCAAGCCGGGGTCGTCGGAAAGTGTCCCGCGGGCTGGACCTGGGAGGTGCGGGCCGGGGTCCCGGCAAGTCCCGCCCGTGCCCCGCGAGCGTGCGCGAGAGCGATCCCCAGATTGGCTTCATCTGGCTCTAAGGCGCCCGCGGTCCACTCCGCTGACCTGCCGCGCGCTGGACGAGGCGGCAGCGCGATCTCGGACCCGTGCGAACGACCTCGTTCGACGTCCGATCTTCGTCTGGGGGCAGGATCCGTGGGACGCCGGCGCGAGGCAAGAGGGAACCGACCTCACGTACGCACGCGTGCCGCTCGCGCGGGCGGAATCGCGGCCGTGGCGAGCCGTGAGCGCGGGAATGGGTCGCACCGACCATCAGGGCAGGCGCCGGCAACCGCCGGGGATCCCGTCGAGCCGCAGGCACTCGTCGCCACGGCCTGGTTCGACTCGGGGGAGGGCACCGAACCGTACGCGGCGACCGTGCGCTTCACCGGCCGGCGCGTCGGAAGCCGGGCGCCTGTCGGATCGCGAGACACGTTCGTGCAGGACGAGACGATCGCGGAGATCGTGCCCGGCACGGGACCCGTCTCGATCACGACCTGGGTCTACGGACTCGGGGCCGGGGAATGGACCGTGGACGGCGAGGTGATCGCGACGTCAGCCGTGGCGGCGGCCGGCGGGACGGCGCGCCCGAGAGCGGGACGCGGTCGCCCGACGTACCCCGCGAGCTGGTCGTGGCGTCGCTGGGCGATCTCGACTCGTCCCGATGGTCGGACGAGGACCCGCTGGGCCGTCCTCGCTCCGTTGGCCACGCTCCCGGCGGTCCTGCCCGGGATCTACACGGCGCTCGCGATCCTCAGCATCACCGTCGCGGTCGCCGTCCAGTCGGCGATCCTGGCGCGTGGCGACGTCCCGGTCAGTCGATCTCTGCTGGCCTCCGGGGTCACGATCGTTGCCGGGCTGATCGGCGCGAAGGCCTGGTACACGGTGCTGCACCCAGGGGAATCGATCATCCGGGGCGGCTGGGCGGTCGATGGCTTCCTGATCGCCCTCCCCTCGGTGGGGGCCGTCACCCTGCTGCTGCTCGACCTGCCTATCGGGATCGTGTTCGATGCCACGACACCGGGAATCTTCCTCGCCGTCGCGATCGGGCGGATCGGCTGCTTCCTCACGGGCTGCTGCGCTGGGCGCCCGACCGCCAGTCGCTGGGGAATCTGGTCGTCCGATCGGCGTGTCGGGGCGCGGCGCGTCCCAAGCCAGCTGCTCGAGTCGGGGACGGGGCTGGTCATCGGCGCCGCAACGCTCGCCCTGGTCCTCGGCGGCACGGTGCCGGTTCCGGGCGCTGTCTTCGTCCTCTCGTTCGCCGCGTACACCGTCGTCCGGCAGGTCCTTCTTCGGCTGCGCTCGGAACGGCGCAGGTCGCCCAGGACCGTGCCACTGACGGCCGCCGCGACGGGTGTCGTGGTGGCTGCCGCGGCGGTGGTGTCGGTGCTGCAGGTGCCCTGAACGCGCCGCTGCCCGTTGTTCTCGATCCTCCGGGCGCCCCTCCGCTTCCCCCACCTCGAGGCAACGAGACGCCGGCTTCTCACCACGGCGTCAGGCGATCCTCATCGGTGGCTCAGGTGACGCGGATGGAATCGCAGGATGCCGGACCTGCTGCTGGGCCTCCTCTTCGGCGCTGCGATCGTGCTCGCGGCGGACCTGCTGCTGGCGGGCGGGACGATGCCGATGACCGGGATGATCGCGATGGCGGGCACGGTGGCGTGGCCGCGGCTCGATCCCGACGGCCGTCAGGTGGTCGATGTCGTGGTCGATCGCGGCTATCACCCCGGTACGATCGTGGCCCGCGCCGGCCGGCCACTCAGGCTGGTGTTCCGGCGCGACGACGACGACGTCTGCTCCGAGCGGGTGGTCTTCTCGGCACCACGTCTCGATCGTCGCCTCGCTGCCACCGGCGTGACGACGATCGATCTCCCGGGCCTGCCGCCCGGAGAGGTGCGCTTCACCTGCGGGATGGGTCGATACCGGGGTCGCATCCGGCTCATCGGGGAGCGGGCGGGGGCTCGCCCCCCGTGGCTCCTTCCGGCACTGCTGGCGCTGGCGATCGTCGGGGCCCTCGTGGCAGCCGGCTTCGTGTCGCTCTCGACGGTGCTTTCGGTCGGCCTGTTCGGCGGGATGATCCCGGCGGGAACGATCGTCCCGGTCGAGTTCGTGCCCGGCGGCCCCGGCGAGCATGAGTTCACCTGCCAGATGGGCATGCCGCGGGGTCGGATCATCGTGGAGGCTGCGTGATGGCGATCGCACCCAGGCTCGTCGTGCTCGAGTCGCGCGACCAACCGGCCGCGCCGTGCATCGTGTGCGGCAACGAGGTCCCGGCCGGTGAGGGCGTCACCGCTCGCTACCGGGGCCGAACGCTGCGCTTCAGGTGCCCCGGTTGCTTCGTCCGGTTCGAGTTCCATCCCGAGCGCTTCCTGGCCGGCGGTACCTCTTCATGCTGTGGCGGAACGCACGACCACTCTCCCGCAAGCGAGTGGTGCGATCGATAGTCCAGCGCGTGAGTCCAGCGCGTGCCCATTCACGACGGGGACTGGCTGACGGCAGCCTCGTCATGAAGGGGTGCCGGGAGCCTCGTCGCCCTCCTCCTCTCCGCGCCACGCCTCGAGGGCCTCGCGGCCGATGAACGCGGTCATCGCCAGGGCCGCCGCCGGGTCGGCCCACCAGAAGCCGAAGACGGCGTTCGCGCCGATGCCGACCAGCAGGAACAGCGACAACCAGAAGCAGGCGTCGGTCTGGAAGGCATCGGCGGTCATCGCCCGGCTGCCGAGCGCCATGCCGACGCGGTGCTTCACCCGCGCCAGCCACCACATCACCACGAGCGAGACGGCGGCCAGGACGATCCCGACGAGCGATGGGTTCGGCCGCTCACCGGCAAGGAGCGACGTGGTCGAGTCCCAGGCGATGTAGGCCGCAAGCAGGGCGAGCGAGAGGGCGACCAGCCGTTGAGCCCGCCGCTCGACGTGCTCGATTCGCTCCTCGTCGGTCGCTCGCCGCTCCGCGAGCAGTCGCCAGACGAGCACCGAGCCCGAGGCGGACTCGACGAAGGAGTCGATCCCGAACCCGAGCAGGGCGACCGAGCCGGCGGCGACGGCCGCCGCGATGGCGACGATCCCCTCGATCACGTTCCAGCCGATCGTGAGGTACTCGAGTCGTAGCGCCCGGCGCAGCAGGTCACGGCGGGTGGCCGTGGGGGTGGTCACCGGCGCCTCCGCCGTCATGGGCTCATGCATGGTGCGCAGACTACACTCGGCGCGTGACCGTGCCCCTCGATCCGACGCTGCCCGTCCGCCACGTCACGAGCACCAAGGTGGTGGCCGTCCGGGGCGCCGAGCTGGAGCTTCGCGACGATCTCGTCGCCGGCGAGGAGCCGCTCGAGATCCGTGCCGCCGGCCCGCGCCAGGCCCCCGTCAACGTCGCGGTCACGATGCGGACGCCCGGGCACGAGAAGGAGCTGGCGGTCGGCTTCCTCACGACCGAGGGGCTGCTCGAGGGCAACGAGGTCCTGGGCGTCGATGTCGGCGACCCGGGCTTCATGGCCGAGCCGGACGACGTGGTGCTGGTGCGCCTGGCGCGCCGGATGGACCCGTCCGTCGGCGCGAAGCGCAACTTCGTGGCGACGGCTTCGTGCGGGATCTGCGGCAAGGCGTCGATCGATGAGATCGCCGTCCGCTGCGAGCCGCTCCCGAGTGGGCTTCCGGTCGTCCCTCGGTCCGTGATCCTGTCGCTACCGGACCGGCTGCGCGAGGCACAGGCCGCCTTCGACCGGACCGGCGGGCTCCACGCGGCCGGGCTGTTCGAGACCGACGGGCGCCTCGTCGCCGTGCGCGAGGACGTCGGGCGGCACAACGCGCTCGACAAGCTCATCGGCTCACGGGTCCTCGCCCGCGAGCTGCCGCTCTGGGATCGCCTGCTGCTGGTCTCCGGCCGGGTCAGCTTCGAGATCGTCCAGAAGGCGGCGATGGCCGGGATCCCGATCATCTGCGCGGTCTCGGCGCCGTCTGACCTCGCCATCCGCCTCGCGGACCGGCTCGGGGTCACGCTCGTCGGCTTCCTCCGCGGCGATGGCTTCAACGTCTACTCGCACGACGGCCGGATCGACCTTCGGGATCTGATGGGCTGACGCCCGCTCGCCCCGAGCGCCGCATTCCGGAACAGACCCTGGACCCTGATGCGGATGGCCGCATCAGCCGACCACCAGGATGCGGGCACGCGCATCAGGAACGGACGTGGTTCCCCACGAGCATCGCCGCCACGCGGCGACGCCGGGGAGAGAACTAGCGCGGCCCTTCGCTCACGAACTCGAAGCCGAAGCGACCCTTGATGCAGAGGTTGCCCTCGGTGACGGCGGAGTCGAGCGGCGAGGTGACCTTCACGATCACGTTGTCCTGGACGTGGAGGTCCAGCGTGCAGCCGACGCCGCAGTACGGGCAGATCGTGGAGGTCACGGCCTGCGCCGACTCGTCCCACGTCCCGGCGGCGCGCATGTCGTGCTCCGACTTGAACATCAGCGCGCCGGTCGGGCAGACGGCGATGCAGTTGCCGCAGTAGACGCAGGCGGATTCGGGCAGGCCGACGTTCCATTCGGTGGAGATCCGGGCGTCGAATCCCCGTCCGGCGACCGCGATCGCGAACGTGTTCTGGGCGTCCTCGCCGCAGGCCTCGACGCACTTGTAGCAGAGGATGCACTTGCCGTAGTCGCGGACGTACAGCTCGTTGTCCACCTTGACCGGCTGGGCGACCGTCTCCGCGAACGGCGTGCCGGCGACGGCGTGGTGGTGGCCGGCCTCGCGGCCGTCGCGCTCGTTGGTTCCCGCCGGCGGCCCCGGCGGCCCGAACCGCGAGGCGTCCGCTCCGTAGCGCGCGGCATAGGCCGCGATCGAGCCGTCCGGCTCGGCCGGGCCGGCCAGGCGCAGGTCGACCGATGAGCCGAGCAGCTCGAGGACCAGCCGTCGCGAGTGGCGGACTCGCTCCGAGTCCGTCGAGACCTCCATCCCGTTCTCGGCCTTGCGCGAGCACGCCGGCACGAGGGCCCGGGCGCCGGCGACCTCGACCACGCAGGCCCGACAGACGCCGACCGGCTCGAGGGTCTCGCCGTAGCACAGCGTCGGCGTGTCGATCCCTTCGGCCCGGCAGATGTCGAGGATCGTCGACCCGGCTCGGGCGCTGACCGGGCGGCCGTCGATCG
>DATIUS010000132.1:0-7936 GCA_035466655.1 Candidatus Sulfomarinibacteraceae bacterium | reverse complement strand
TCCCCGCACAGGAGGCGATGGTCGCCCAGGAGCCAGAGGTCGCCGGGCCTGACGTAGACGTCTGCCTCGTCCGGGACCGGCGGGATCTCGTCCGGATCGCCGACGATCGGTCGGCGAATGCCGTGCTGATCGGCGAGCTCCGCCAGCATCCGGGCGAGGGCGGAGTCGCCGGTCTCGATCTCGGCCAGGAGCGCCGCGAGGGCATCCTTCTCGGCCGTCGCCATCGCAGCGAGTGGATCGAGGCTGGCGAGGACGAGGCGCTCTTCTTCCTCGCTCAGCTCGACGTACGCCACCGGCACGCTGGGCTCACCGCGGCTGATCGCCAGCTCCACCCGCAGGTGCCCGTCGACGACGTGCCCCGTCGTCCGGTTCACCAGGACCTGGGCCACCCAGCCCACCTCGGACAGCGCCCCCGCGAGGGCCGCCTGCTGGTCCTTGGGATGGAGGCGCCAGTTGGCCGGGTTCGCCAAGAGCTGCTCCGGCGGCTCGTCGCCGTGGCCGACGATGCGGTTCCGCCAGGCCGCGGTCGGGGCCGCGGCGCGCGTCGTACTCACGCGGTCGCCTCCGCCGGGTCGCGGGGAGGCGTCTGATTCACGAGCAGAATGGGCGGTCGGTGGGTTCTGGCGGGGCTATCCCTCTCGCCCCGACCAGTCTTACGCACTTCCACTCTGAACTCGCCGCTCATAGCGGCTGCCCATCCCCGGGCCTCAGAGCAGCTGACCTCAGTTCCCAGTCGGCCGATTGGGCCATGCGCCCCGGCGTCGACGACCAGGCGCCAATGACACCGGGCGTCGAGCGGGACGAGAGGCCGCCCGGTCCGGAGGCCTCCTTGTTCAGTTCGCCGTCCCGTTCGCCGAGCGGGCGTTCAGGGATAGGAAAGCGTGCGCGCCACAAGACGGCGCGCGAGCCGGGTCAGGCCGGCACGATGTTCGCGTTGTGGCGGAAGCGGTTGTCAGGGTCCCAGGTCCGCTTGATCTTGCGCAGCTTGGCGAATCGCTCCGGACCGAAGGCCGCCGCGACACGCGCGGCTGTCTGATCGACTTCGGGATAGTTGAGATAGCCGCCACCCGACTGCGAGTAGGGCTCGAACAACCGTGCCGCTCGGCGTCCCCATTCGATGCCCGCCTCGTCGCCGCCGGCGTCCCGCCAGATGCTGAGCGCGGTGACATTCGCGACCGCCCGCCGTCCCCCGAAGGCGGCGGACTCGTCGGGGATCCGATGCGCAGCGCCATGGATCAGCTCAACCAGGATGAACCCGTCGTCGCCGGACCCCTCGGCGGCGCTGATGACGGCATCCGCCAGACCCGTGGACGCCTCGCTCACGAGGTGGCCCTTCCAGTAGTGGCGGAGGCCGAACGGAATGGGGGTGAACCGCGCCTGGGCCTCGAGCCAGGTCATCGCTCGCAGGTTGGTTTGGAAGGGAACGGGATGCTCGCGCAGCTCGCGGATCGCCGCGTCTCCGTCGTCCGGCTCGCCACGCCAGTCAACGTTGATCTTGACGATCGGCCCGCCGTCCTCATCGGACCACCAGACGATCGCCTGCGTCACGAGCTCGTCGGGGGCCGACGCGTCCAGCTCGAACAGCCGAGCCAAGACCTCACCGACCGCAGGTCCACGGTAGGACAGGGATCCGCTGTACATCCGTTCGATTGGGGTGAGCTGATAGCGCAACCGGGTGACGACCCCAAAGTTGCCGCCGCCCCCGCGGAGCGCCCAGAGCAGGTCCGGCTCACGTTCCTCGTCGACATCGACGACCCGGCCATCCGCCGTCACGAGCTCCGCGCCGATCAGTGCGTCACACCCGAAGCCCTCCGACGCGATGATGTGGCTGATCCCCCCGCCCAGCGTCAGGCCCCCGATCCCGGTGTCGAAGAACGTCCCCGAGGGAGCTGCGAGCCCGTAGCCGGCCGTCGCCGCGTCGAGGTCCATCAGGAGGCAGCCGCCTTCGGCCTCGGCGATCCGCCGCCCCGGGTCGACGGTCGCGGACCGCCAGCGCGATAGATCGATGACGAATCCGTCGTCGGGCATTGAGTGACCTGCGACGCTGTGGCCGCCGCCTCGCACGGCGATGGCAACGTCGGATTCGGACGCCCAGCGGACGGCAGAGACGAGATCATCCGTATCGGCGGGTCGGAAGATCAGGCGTGGACGACGATCGAGCATGCCGTTGAAGAGTGTCCGCGCGCTGTCGTACAGGCGATGGTCCGGGGCGATGACAGGGCCACGGGTCCGGCCAGCAAGCGATCGCTCGAGCGCGTCGATGGTCATAGCCTCCAACCTCTCCTACGCCGGGGCAACTACAGGATCCCATCCTCACGTTCTGCTCCCATCGAGTCAATCGAGCGACTCAATATCGCTTCGCCATCGGGTCCCGGCAGCCGCGCGGCGAGGATCCACACGAGCTGCCGTCGTCACCTCACGCCCCGCCAGAGGGCCGAGGCCTCGAGGCCCAGGAGCGCGAGGATCGAGCCGAGAAGGGGCAGAAGGATGCCAGGACTGATGTCGCAGTCGGTTCTCGCCGGGGTCTGACCTCTTCGGATGACCCAGCCGCACGCCCGTCAACAACCTGACGGGGAAGAACAGCTAGCGCGCCACGCGGTAGCGGAGGTAGACGACTCCCGAGCTGAAGGTGCGGGTCTCGACGAGATTGAGATCCACCCGGCGCTCGCGCTGAGGAAAGAACGGCGTGCCACCACCAACCAGGACCGGGTAGACCATGGCCCGGTACTCGTCGATCAGGTCGTGCGCGGCCACCTCGGCGGCCAGCGTGGCGCCGCCGATCGCGATCTCGCCCTCGCCAGGTTCTGAACGCAGCCGCTCGATCTCCTCGGCCACGTCACCCGACGCCAAGCGGGCATTGCCCTCGACCGCCGACAGCGTGGTGGAGAACACCACCTTCGGCAGCGGCTTCCAGAGGCCCGCCCACTCGAGCTCCGCGTCGCCGAGTGACGGATCCTGGTCGGCGGTCTCCCAGTACAGCATCGTCTCGTACAGCCGCCGTCCCAACAGGTGGACGCCGACCCCTCGGATCTCGTCGATCCAGAACCGAAAGACCTCCGGGTCGGGCGCAGCCCAGTCGAAGCCACCGTCCGGCCCGACGATGTAGCCGTCGAGCGAGACGCCCATCGAGTAGGTCACGCTGCGCATTCAGAAGTCCCCCTTGGTGTCTGGTTCAACGATACGACCGCCGGATGCCGCAGAACTCGTCGCCGACTGTCAGGTGTCTCGCGATCGCCTTCATCTGGCTGACGAAGCCGCGTCGCCAGGACAACGCCGTCGGGAAACGCACGGGTCTACCGAGCGTATCCTCGACGTCGCAGGGAACCCGAACGGAGAAGAACAACCATGATCAGCGACCGGGTCCGCGACCTACTGATCGAGCAGGTGGGTCATGAGCTGAGCGCGCATCAGACCTACTACGGGATCTCGCTGTACTTCGAGGGGCAAAGCCTCAAGAGGTGGGCTCGTCTCTTCCACGGCCAGTCCGTCGAGGAAGCGCAGCACGCGTCGAGGATCGTCAACTTCCTCGTCGACAACGGAGTCTCGTTCGACTTGCCAGCCATTGGAGTCAGGACGACCCAGTACGCTTCGGCGAAGACGGCGGTCCAGACCGCGCTCGAGAGCGAGGTCCGGGTCACCGGCCAGTTCAACGCGCTCGCAACCGCGGCCCAGGAAGCCGGGGATCACCGCAGTCTGCAGTTCCTCCAGTGGTTCATCGAGGAGCAGGTCGAGGAGGAGCGCACGATGCGCGAGTTACTCGATCTCATCGACAGCGGGATCAACCTATTTGCAGCCGAGCAAATGCTCGAGGGCCAGGCGAGGCCGGAGTGATCCGCGCACCGTGCTCTGGAAGCGCGGCCCTGCGAACTGCTATCCGCGGCGCCACCATGAGCAGATCGTGACGATCAGCGGCAGCCCCGGGTCGGCCAGCGAAAGCTTCGGTTCGAGTGAGGCAGATGCTCATCGATGCGATCAGGACGCGAGGGCGAGGGCTGACGGGCGAGGACGGGAGCGGGTCATCGAGGAGTGTCCGGCGGAGCGATAGGACCAGCACCAGCGACGGGAGACCCGGGGCGGAGTGCGTTGCGTCCGCGCACCGGAATCAGAGGAGAAGTACGTCGCATCGCCACCCCCGAGCGTGCATCATGCCTCGGACGGAGAGGTGGCGGGAGCTTCGGGGGAGTTCCACGGCACGGCGTCCCATCGGACCGGTCGCCCGACTCGTGCCGCAGGCCAATGGCGAGACCGACCTCGGCCGAAGGAGGTATTTGCTCATGGTTCGCCGATTGATGAGGAGATTCGGGGTTGCGGTCTCGATCGCGCTGATGTCCCTGGTAGTGTCGAGCCAGGCAGCATTCGCCGGTGAGTGGAATCCGCAGGGTGACGTGGCAGCCAAGGTCCACGGTGGCTCACTCTGCCTGTTCAACGGACTGGACCAGCCTGACGAAACCGGGCCGGGCGCAGGCGACGGTGAGTCCACCGTACCCTTTGGCGACGACGGACTGTGGGGCAGTACGCCGGCAGGCGGCAAGGTTCAGTCCTACGGTCAGATTGTTGCGTCTGGCGGCAAGGATTTCGCCCCGTCGCCAGGTGTCGCCTGCAACCCGACCAGCGGCTTCGAAGAGTAGTCAAGTCCGAGCTCCGCATGTGGCGGTAGGGAACGAGACCGACATCCTCCTGTTCGCCCGTCGCGGTCGATCCCGGCTCGGGCCGGCCGGCACCAGCGACGGGCGACGGGGGCGGGTGCCCTTCGGCCCCAAGGCGGGTCAGCAACGGCACCTCGATCATTCGATCCGGTCCCCGCTCCGGGCGGTTGCGGTCGATTCCGGCTCCGGTCGCCCGGTTCCCGCGGCGGCAACGGGCTGCTCCGCGTCTCAACCGCTCTCGCGCCTCCCGTCCGCCGACGCCGACGCGTTCGTGGCCTGGATCGCCCGCTCGGCGGTCCTCGCGGCGGATCCCGGGGCCGCGCCACCGATCCGGTCGGCCGACCCGAATGACGACTACCTCCTGGCGCTCGCCATGACCGAGCGCGCCGTCCTCGTGTCTGGTGATGGCCATCTCACCGTTCTGGCGGACCACTTGCCCGTCCGCACCCCGGCCGCCTTCCTCGCCTGGCTCGACGAACCGCGCTCCTGATCACCGTGGGAGACGAGGGGATCGCCGAAGACACGAGTCGGGAGATGGCCAAGGCGGATGGAGCGTTCCAGTCCTCCGTGGGTCCATCGCCAGTCCGAGTGCTCAACCGGGGCGTGCCTGGACGGCTGGCCGCCGCCGTCGTCGTCGGCACGTTCGCGATCGTCGTCGGCATCGGCTTCCTCGGGCGGGGTGACGATCGACCGCCGGTGTCGCACGGTGCGCTCGGGGAGCCGTCGCCGACCACCGTGCGAACGCCGCTTGACCCGCCGGCCACGGCCGACGAGGTGCTCCCCCAGCGGAGCTGCACGGAGTCACTGCCGACTGGCGGCACCCCGCTTCCCGACATTGCGGAGGCGCTGCCCCGGGACGACGGCAACGGACCGTTGCCACTCGGAGCGATCGACAGCCCGCCCAACGCCGACCGCCTTGACTTCCTCTTCGAGGGCGGCGGATTGGACGGCGAATGCTTCCGCGACGCCCACTGGATGGACCCCTTGAACTCGACGATGGGTTCGGGTGTCTGGACGGCCGGCCGCCCCTTTCACGTGCGCGAGGGGTTCATCAACAACGGGCCCAACGCACTCGGAAACGGCTTCGACGTGGTCTTGTACGTGACGCGCATGGAAACGGGCCGCAACGAGCCCACCTACCGCTACACGTCCGACTACGTCCTGCGCGGAGCGAGCGCCCGGTGCGGACCCACCTACCAGACCCAGGGGAGACCCGAAACGTGCGAGTGGTTCGTCCACGACTTCCCCGATGGGTTACCCGAGGGCCGCTTTGCCATCTGGGCGGTCTGGGAGGCCCCATGCTGGGCATGGGTCGACCTCGGGCTGGCCGAATCATGTTCGGATCCCGACGCGGTGATCCCGCTCTTCGCCTCCGGGTTCGACGCTCCCTATCGGCAGGCGGAACCGGAGTACATAGAGACGGTCCCTGCTCGATGAAGGTCCGTCGGAACCTTCGCGATTTCGCGGGCCGGTCCTCGGGCCGACGTACCGTGACCGCGTGACCTATTCGAACGCCGAGTCCCGGGCGCTCAGCACGGCACTTCGGAGCGTGGCCGGCGTGGCGTGCGCGACGAGGAGCGCCTCAAGGTCCGCGAGCGCCTGCCTGACGTCACGCTCGGCCGTTTCATGATGGCCCTCGACCGTGACGAGGATCTCGGTCGTGTCCGCGCGCGCAGCGCTCCCGGCGCTCTGCCGCCAGCACCAGCGGCGGGCACTCACGACGTCCGCCTCGTCGGCGAAGATCACCTCGCCGGGCTCGGGGTGCTCGGCCTGGCTTGCGCCGAGGTCGGCCCAGCGCTCGTCACCGCGGGCGAACCGGACGGTCGTGCCGCCCGTGATCCCGCGCACGTCGAGGACCGCGACGGGCAGCGCATACCGAATGCTCACGAGGTTCGCGAGATCCACCAGCGTCCCGATGGAGGGCAGCTCGCCCTGCTTCGTCAGGCGGCGCAGGAGTGCCTCGGCCGCCGAACGGTACTGGGTCGGATCGACGCCGAAGCCGCGGAAGACTCGGCGCCAGGCCGCCAGCGTTGGCAGCTCACTGAGGGCCGTCTCGCCGATCCGCGAACGAACGGCGCGTTCCTCGTCACCGAAGGCTGCGGCGAGTCCGGCCGACGTCGGGCCGTTGTGGACGCCGGTTGCATGCATGACGCCGCCGACGACGGCCGGGAAACGCTCGGCGATGTCCCGTCCGTACCTGAATCGCGCCATTGGCAGAGTCTCGCACCGTCACCGCCAATCGGTGCCTGCGTCGGCCTCGATCGCGGTCTCCTCCCGGGAGCGTGGCTCACCGTTGTCTGACAGCGCCCGCCCTCACACGAGCGTCAGGAGCGCGCCGATCGCGTAGCCCAGCACGGTCGCGAGACCGACGGCGGAGCCGGCCTCGTCGAACGCCTCGGGCATCATCGTGTCGGCGAGCATCGTGAGGATCGCGCCGGCCGAGAACGCCTGGATCGCGGCAGCGGTCGTCGCCGGCGCGTCGGCGAGGAGTCCGTAACCGGCGGCTGCCGCGACGGCACTCAGGACCGCCACGACGGTCCAGAGGCCCAGGACGCGACGCGTCGACCATCCGGTCCGACGCAGCCCGGTGGTCGCCGAGATCGCCTCGGGCACGTTGGAGATCGCAACGGCCGCCAGGAAGGCCAACCCGACGCCTTCCCCGGCCAGCAGCGAGATCCCGATGACGACCGATTCCGGGATCCCGTCGAGGACCGTTCCGAGGACGATCCCGAGCGGGTCCGCTCCCGCCTGCTGGCCGGCCGACCGCTTTCGGTGGCGCACCGCCCCGCCGCGGTGGAGCGCCCAGTTGCCGGCCGAGAAGGCCAGTGCGCCGGCACCCAGACCAGCCACGACCAGGGGCACATCTGCCGCCTCGAACGCCGATCGCGTCAGGTCGAGCGTCACGGCCGAGATCAGGGCGCCCGCCCCGAACCCGGCGCCGAGGCCGATCATCCGTCGGCGCCACGGAACGCCGATCGCCACGACGGCACCGACGATCAGCGTCGAAGCCGCGACGAGGCCCCAGAACCACGCCTCGAGCACCGCGGATCCTCCCGCGCGGCGCCGTCATGCAACGGCAACCCCGCGCTCGGGTCAGGATGCCACGAGCATGACCGGGAAGAATGAGAAGCGACCGGCCTACCCGGTCTTCACGGCCTCGCGCATCAGGGCGAAGGCTCGCTCGTGGTCGCCTTCGCCGGCGACAGTCTCGGCGAACTCTCCGAGAACCTGCCGAATCCGAGCGGGCTTGCCCTCGCGCCGCGCCAGATCGGCCGCGCGCTCGTAGAGGG
>DATIUS010000131.1:0-20056 GCA_035466655.1 Candidatus Sulfomarinibacteraceae bacterium | reverse complement strand
GGCGCCGACCGGATGCTCACGATGGACCTCCACCAGGGCCAGATCCAGGGGTTCTTCAACATCCCCGTGGACGAGCTGACCGCGGTCCACATCCTGTCGAACTACTTCAAGCACAAGCACCTCGAGGATCTCGTGGTCGTGACGGACCTCGGGTTCGCGAAGCGCGCCCGGACGTTCGCGGAGCTCCTCGACGCGCCCCTCGCGATCATCGAGAAGCGCCGGGTCGGCAACCTCGACCGGGCCGAGCTGATGAACGTCATCGGCGACGTCCGGGGCCGCCGGGCGGTCATCGTGGACGACGAGATCGACACGGCCGGCACCCTGACCGAGACGGTCCGCGCCCTGGAGCGCGAGGGGGTCCAGGAGATCTATGCCTGCGCCACCCACGGGATCCTGTCCGACCCGGCGGTGGACCGGATCGCCGAATCCGGGCTCCGCGAGGTCGTCCTCACGGATACCGTGCCCCTCCCGCCGGCGAAGCGGATCGCGAAGATCACGACGCTGTCGATCGCGCCGCTCATCGGCGAAGCGATCAAGCGGATCCATCGCGGCGAGTCAGTGGGCGCCCTGTTCAGCAGCGAGGTGGAGTTCACCCAGGAGATGCTCCTCTGGGAGGACGGCGTCGCGCGGAAGCTCGATACTCGCAACGAGCCGGACCACGAGCCCGGCGAGGGCGAGCACGCGGCGGCGATCCTCGCCGCGGCCCAGGCAGGAGACCGATGAGCCTTCAGCTCCACCGACCGGACGGCAAGGGCGGCCTGGAGCCGCGGGCCGTCGTCGAGCGCGACTATCGGCGCCAGCTCCGCTCCTCGCGCTGGGGTGCCGCCCTGGAGAAGGGGCGCCTGCCCGAACTCCAGAACAAGGAGATGAACCCGACCTCGGTCCGGCGTTCCGTGGCGTTCTGGCTGGGCCTGGCGGTCCTGACGTTCGCCGCTCTGGTCGTCGGCTACGGGAGCGGCTTCTGGTCGCTGGCCGCCTGATCGCCCGGCCCGGCGCGCCGTTTCGACCGGTCCCGCTGCGCCCCGGGGACGAGGTGGCCGTCCGGCCTCGGTTCCGGGCACCTCGGCTAGACTGCATCGGCCATGCTGGGTTTCCTGTCGCGCTTCGTCGATTCCAACGACCGTGAGCTGAAGCGGATCCAACCCTTCGTCGACGAGGCGAACGCGCTCGAATCCGAGATCGCCGCGCTTTCCGACGAGGAGATCCGCGAGCGCTTCGCGGCGGTTCGGGCCGAGGTCGCGCCGAGCGCCGAGCCGGACGAACCGTCCGACGACGAGCTCCACCACCCCGACCTGGAGCGGCGGCGCGAGATCGCGAAGGCCCGCCGGAAGCGTGAGATCGCCCGAATCCAGGATGCCCTCGACGATGTCCTGCCCGAAGTCTTCGCGATGGCCCGCGAGGCGATGCGGCGAACGATCGGGATGCGCCACTTCGACGTCCAGCTGATCGGCGGGGTGGTCCTTCACCAAGGCAAGATCGCCGAGATGAAGACGGGCGAGGGCAAGACCCTCGTCCCGACGCTCGCGGCGGCCCTCAACGCACTCGCGGGCCGGGGCGTCCACGTCGTGACCGTCAACGACTACCTCGCCCGGCGCGACCCGCAGTGGATGGGGCCCGTCTTCCACTTCCTCGGCCTGAGTGTCGGGATGATCACCCACGACGCGTCGTTCGTGTTCGAGCCTGGCTACCCCACGAACGACGAGCGCCTCATCAACCTGAAGCCGGTCACCCGTCGCGAGGCGTACGCCGCCGACATCACGTACGGCACGAACAACGAGTTCGGGTTCGACTATCTCCGCGACAACATGGTCACGGAGCTCGACCAGCGAGTCCAGCGCGAGCGGTTCTTCGGGATCGTCGACGAGGTGGACAACATCCTCATCGACGAAGCGCGCACGCCGCTGATCATCAGCGGCCAGGCCGAGGAATCGGCGGATCTCTACTACCAGTTCGCCCGCCTCGTCCCGCGCCTCCAGCCACGCCCCGAGGGCATCGACGAGGAGGGCGGCGACTACTTCATCGACCTCAAGGACCGCGCCGTCTCGCCCACCGAGGCGGGCGTCGACAAGATGGAGAAGCTGCTCGGGGTCGAGAACCTGTACGACGCCGACCCGCGCCTCGCGCGGCACTTCGAGCAGGCGCTCCGCGCGCACGCGCTCTACAAGCGCGACCGGGACTACATCGTCAAGGACGGCGAGATCGTCATCGTCGACGAGTTCACCGGGCGCCAGATGCCGGGCCGTCGCTGGAGCGAGGGCCTCCACCAGGCGATCGAGGCGAAGGAGGGCCTTCGTGTCCAGCGCGAGAGCGTGACCCTCGCCACGATCACCTTCCAGAACTACTTCCGGCTCTACGACAAGCTCTCCGGCATGACCGGCACGGCGATGACCGAGGCCGAGGAGCTCCACAAGATCTACAAGCTGGAGGTCGTGGCCGTCCCGACCCACCGGCCGATGATCCGGGACGACGAGACGGACCTCGTCTACCGCAACGAGAACGCGAAGTTCAACGCGGTGATCGAAGAGATCGCCGAGATGCAGGAGCTCGGCCGGCCGGTCCTCGTCGGCACGGTCTCAGTGGAGAAGTCCGAGCGCCTCGGCGAGCTTCTGAAGCGGCGCGGGATCAAGCACGAGGTCCTGAACGCGAAGTTCCACGAAAAGGAATCGCAGATCGTGGCGCAGGCCGGGCGGACCGGGGCGGTGACGATCGCCACGAACATGGCCGGCCGCGGCACGGACATCCTCCTCGGCGGCAACCCGGCCGGCCTGGCGTCCGAGATCCTCCACCGCCAGGACCTGAACCCGGCCGAGGTTGACAAGGCGACCTACGACAAGGCGTTCGCGGAAGCGAAGCTCGTCTGCGACGAGGACCACGAGCGGGTGGTCGCAGTCGGCGGCCTCCACATCATCGGCACGGAGCGCCACGACAGCCGGCGGATCGACAACCAGCTCCGCGGCCGGGCCGGCCGCCAGGGCGACCCGGGCTCTTCCCGCTTCTACCTGTCCCTCGAGGACGATCTCATGAAGCGGTTCGCGTCGGATCGCGTGACGGGCCTCATGGAGCGCCTGGGCCTCGACGACGAGACCTACATCGAATCGGGAATCGTCGGCAAGACGATCGAGAGCGCGCAATCCCGGGTCGAGGGCTTCAACTTCGACATGCGAAAGCGCGTCGTCGAGTTCGACGACGTCATCAACCTCCAGCGCGAGACGATCTACGCCGAACGCGACAAGGTCCTCCGCAACGAGGACCTGACCGAGACCGTGCGGGCCTTCCTCGAAGAGGAGATCGACGTCCTCGTCGACGCCCATCTCGGTGGTGCCGCGACCGAGTCCTGGACGATGGACAGCCTCGTCGAGGCCCTCCATCGGATGGGCTTCTCCGCCGAGGAGGTCGCGGAGGACGACCTCTGGGACCTGGGATCGCGGGAGTCGATCGCGGAGCACCTCAAGGACGTCGCCGGGGAGAAGCTCGACGCGAAGGAAGAGCAGATCGGCGAGGAGTGGACGCTCATCGAGCGGTTCGTCCTCCTCCGGACGATCGATTCGCTGTGGGTGGAGCACCTGACCGAGCTCGACGACATGCGCCGCGGCATCGGGCTTCGCGGGTATGCCCAGCAGGACCCGCTGAACGAGTTCCGCAAGGAGGCGTTCCGGCTCTACGAGGAGCTGAGCGGCTTCATCCGGCGCCAGGTCGCGACGACGATCTTCCGGGTGACCCTCACGCGCGCGCCCGCCCCGGCGGCGGCGCCGGCCGGCGTCTTCCCGATGGCCGG
The DNA here is from genome assembly GCA_035466655.1 of Candidatus Sulfomarinibacteraceae bacterium. Lineage (GTDB taxonomy): Bacteria > Chloroflexota > Limnocylindria > Limnocylindrales > CSP1-4 > UBA5189. Next base: position 16,281 of record DATIUS010000131.1, on the reverse strand, counting down.
GCCCGGACAGGCGGCGCGACCCGCGGCAATCGGCGCGGGAGCTGGATCAGGTGCCGGAGGCGGCGCGGTGGGGCGTGCCGGCGGCGGGGGCCGGGTTCCTGCGGGCGGCGCCATCCTCCGGGGCGCCGGCGCGGCGGCGGGTGGACCCTTCGCGGGTGCGGGCGGCCCCGCCCAGCAGGCCCGGCCCGGCCATACCCCGACCGGCCAGAAGATCGGCCGCAACGATCCCTGCTGGTGCGGATCCGGGCTCAAGTACAAGAAGTGCCACGGCCGCTGATGCGGCCGCGCAGCTGATCCCGGCCCGGGGCGCCCGATGTTCGCCCTGCTCGTCCGCGTCGCCGCCGGTGTCGTCCTGGCCTGCGCTCTCCTCGCCGCCTTCGCGGCGTTCCGGATCTGGGACCAGGGCGGTCGCGACGAGCGGCGGATCGCCGACGCGATCGTGGTCCTCGGCGCCGCGCAGTACGACGGGCGCCCGTCCCCGGTGCTCGAGGCCCGGCTCGCGCATGCCGTGGACCTGTACGAGGACGGGATTGCCCCGATCATCGTGGTGACCGGCGGAAAGGCGTCCGGCGACCGGACGACCGAGGCCGCGGCGGCGCGCGCGTACGTCGCGGCCCACGGGATCCCGGAGGCGGCGATCCTCGCCGAGGACCGCGGGCGGACGACCGCCGAGTCACTCGGGAACGTCCGGGACCTCTTCCTCGAGCACGGCGTGTCGAGCGCCGTCTTCGTCAGCGACCGGACGCACATGCTCCGGGTGCTCCGGATCGCCACGGACGAGGGCATCGAGGCGTGGGGTTCGCCGGCCACGGCCAGCCCCACCGACGCGGACGCCCGTGTTCGACTCGAGGCGACCGCCCGCGAGGTCGTCGCACTGGCGGCCTACTTCTTCGGCGTCGGCCCCTGACCGTGCCGGTCGTCGAGATTCCGGCACGAATCTCGCGAGAATCGGGCTTTACCCCTTGGCGATCCGAAGGTTCGCTCCTATACTTCGCCCAACTTCCCGAGCACCGGGACGCGACGTCCCACCGGCAGCCCCCCGCGCCCAGACCACCGCGCCCATGGTGTGTGAAGAGAGGGTTTCGTGAAGCAGGCCGAGGAAGCGAGCTTCGTTGACCTGATCGCCTGTGAGCGAGATTGCCGGACCTGCAGCTATGCCGCCGCGCTGGACTGTGATGGCAACTGCGGCGTCTGCCCCCACAACGGCTATTGTCCCTGCGTGAACCCCGTCGTCGCCCGGAGCAAGTCGGCCCTCCGACTCATCGAGCTCCGTCCGATCCTGCTCCAGGATCTCCAGGTCCGGAACTGATGGACGCCGCCGGCGTCCGCGACCTGGCGGAGCGGATCCGGTCGACCTCGGGGCGTCTTTGACCTCCCAGCCCGCGAAGCCCGCGTCGCCGAACTCGAGGCGCTGACCCAGGAACCCGGGTTCTGGGACGACCAGCGCATGGCGCAGAAGGTCCTCCGCGAGGCCGACGGCCTCCGCTCCGAGATCGAGCTCTGGCGCGGCCTCCTGGGCCGTGTGGGTGACCTCGAGACGATGGTCGAGCTCGTGTCGGAGTCGGATGACGCCGAGCTCGCCCGGGAGCTCGATGCCGAAGCCGGGGCCCTCGAGCGCGACTTCGCGACCGAGCGGACCGCGCTGCTCTTCTCCGGCGAGTACGACGACCGGAACGCGCTCCTCACGATCAGCGCCGGCGCCGGCGGGACCGAGGCGACCGATTGGGCGGAGATGCTCCTCCGGATGTATCTCCGCTGGGCAGAGCGCCATCGGTTCCGAACCGAGATTCTCGACCGCCAGGAAGGGGAGCAGGCCGGCCTCAAGAGCGTCATCGTCACCGTGGACGGCCGCCGGGCGTACGGCTGGCTGCGTGCCGAACGCGGCGTCCACCGCCTGGTCCGGATCAGTCCGTATGACGCGCAGAAGCGACGCCAGACCACCTTCGCCCTCGTCGAAGTCCTCCCGGAGGTCGAGGACGCGGCCGAGATCGAGCTGAACTGGGACGAGATCCGGGTGGATACCTTCCGCTCGCAGGGCGCCGGGGGCCAACACGTCAACAAGACCGATTCGGCGGTTCGCCTGACCCACCTCCCGACGGGAATCGTGGCCCAGAGCCAGAACGAGCGGAGCCAGACCCAGAACAAGGAGATGGCGATCAAGGTCCTCACCGCAAGACTGCTCGAGCGGGCGCTCGAGGAGAAGGAGGCCGAGACCCGGAAGCTCCGCGGCGAGCACGTCGAGGCCGGCTGGGGCAACCAGATCCGGAGCTACGTCCTCCACCCGTACCAGATGGTCAAGGACCTCCGGACGGAGCACGAGACATCCAACACCGGGGCGGTGCTTGACGGGGACCTCGACGCGTTCATGGCGGCCGAGCTGGAGCGGTTGGCGACCGGGAAGCCCGCGCCGGGGACCGACGCGAGCGAGTGACCGCCCTCGACGGGATCCGCTACCGCCCGGCGACGCAGGCCGACCTGCCGGCATGCGAGGCCGTCTGGCAGGCCGGGCTGAACGCCTACCTGGTTCCGCTCGGGCAGTACGAGGTCCCCTCCGAGAACCCGTCGCTGCGACTCCTCCATGAGCACGCCCTGGCGACGGATCCCGAGCGCTTCTGGATCGCGACGCGCCCCGCGCCCGCCGGCCCGAGCGGCCCGGACGGCACGGACCGTCTGGGCGCTCCGGGTGGCCCGGATGGCGCCGAGGGCGCCGAGGGCGCCGATCTCCTCCCCGAGGCGGCAGGGGGCGAGCGCGCGGTGGGGTTCGCCTCCGCGGTCCGGCGCGGCCGCCTCTGGTTCCTGTCCATGCTGTTCGTCATGCCGGCCGAGCAGCGGGCAGGCGTGGGACGGGAGCTCCTGGGCCGGATCCTGCCGCCGACGGGCGAGGATGTCGCCCTGGCGACGATGACCGACGCCGCACAGCCGGTCTCGAACGGGCTGTATGCCTCCCTGGGCATTGTGCCCCGGCTTCCGATGCTGGGCTTCGTGGGACGTCCTACGAGGCCCGAGGCACTCGCATCGCTGCCGACGGGCGTCCATGCCGTCCGGTTCGATGCGACGGCCCCGGCCGAGCGGGATCGCCTGCTCGACGCCGAGCTGGCGGCGCTCGATCGGGGGGCCCTCGGTGTCACGCATCGCGAGGACCACGACTTCGTTCGCCGCACCGGCCGGATCGGCTTCGCCTACCGCGACGCGACGGGCACGCTGCTCGGCTACGGCTACACCTCCGAGGTCGGGCGGATCGGGCCGGTTGCGGTGAGCGATGCCGCCTTCCTTGCTCCCGTCGTCGCGCACCTCCTCGAAGTCGTCGTCCCTCGCGGGGCGTCGGCGATCTTCGTGTCCGGCGCCGCCGGCGGCACGGTCGAGATGCTCGTCAGGTCTGGCCTCCGGATCGAGGGGTTCCCGTTCCTCGCCTGCTGGTCGCGCGCCTTCGCGGATTTCGGCCGGTACGTGCCGATCTCGCCCGGCCTGCTCTGACCGGCCGGCGGCGGCCGACGACCGGGCGAGCGGAGATGGCGCCGGGAACCATGGGCTGGAGCGGCGCCAGGTCCCGGCCTCCGGCCCCGGCCTCCGGCGCCCCGCCCCGGCCCCAGCCCCCGGCGGACGTTCTCCGGGCGCGAACCAACGGGCCGAATCGAGGTCCCGGCGCCCGAACCAAGTGTCCGGCCCCGGGCGCATGTTCTCCAGGCGCGAACCAACGGGCCGGATCGTCGCCCAGGGCGGCCCCGGTCGCTGGCGATTCGGCCGATCGGTTCAGCCCCGGTGAACGACCGGCAGGGGGAGGCCCCTGGGACCCCCTCGCGTCGCCGGGGCCCGCGCGTCGGCCCCGACGTCGGGGCGTGCACCGGGTCGCGGTGAAGGCGCGGTTGCCGGAACCGGGGCGCGGTTGCCGGGCCCGGCGAGGCGGTGGTAGCCTCCCCTCGACGTGGCTCCACCCACCGTGCCCGTGTTCGGAGTCCCGCGCCGTCGCGCTGCCGCGGGTTCCCACCGGCGGCGCACCGAACCGCGGAGCCGATCCTGACGATGGCACCACCCGGGGCCCCTGCCGGAACCCTCGACGCACGCCGCATGGCACTCGGCACCCTCGAGCCGGAGCGCCAGACCGTCGATCTCGATCCGCCCGTCGCCGACGGCCGGCGGCCGGTCCTCGTGCTCAACGATGTCACGAAGCGGTACCCGAACGGGCGCGAGGCGCTCCGTGACGTGGATCTCGTGGTTCCCGAGGGCGACTTCGTGTTTCTCGTCGGGCCGAGCGGGGCCGGGAAGTCGACCCTCATGCGCCTCGTCATCCGGGACGAGGTCGCGACCGAGGGCCAGGTGATCCTGGACGGCGAGGACGTCGCGCGGCTGCCACGCCGAAAGGTCCCGAGGGTCAGGCGGAAGATCGGGACGGTCTTCCAGGACTTCAAGCTCCTTCCCAACAAGACCGCCCGGGAGAACATCGCGTTCGCGCTCGAGGTGACCGGCACGAAGCGCCGCCGGATCGGGCCGGCCGTCGACCGCGTCCTCCGGCTCGTCGGCCTGACAGCCCAGGCGGACCAGTTCCCGCACCAGCTGTCCGGCGGGGAGCAGCAGCGCACGGCGATCGCCCGCGCCCTGGTCCACGAGCCGCGCCTCGTCATCGCCGACGAGCCGACCGGCAACCTCGATCCGCTGATCAGCTGGGAGATCATCCAGCTGCTCCTCCGGATCAACGAGACCGGGGTCACCGTCCTCATGGCGACCCACGACGCGGACGTGGTCACGGCCCTCCGGAAGCGTGTCGTCGCGCTCGAGGAGGGCAGGATCATCCGGGATGAGATCGGCGGCGGGTATCACCGGCGTGGGTGACAAGCGGCGGCGAGCCCTGAGCGGGGCGCTGCACGATCGCCGTACCGGTCGGCGCGCGGACGCAGCAGGATGATCGGCTTCCTCGGCTTCAGCCTCTCGAGAGCCTGGCAGGGGTTCTGGCGGAATGCGGCGATGAGCATCGCCGCAACGGCGACGATGACCCTGATGCTCCTGCTGCTGGCCGGCTTCTTCATCGTCCAGAACGGACTCCTGGCGGGACTCGCGTTCGTCGAGCAGAAGGTCGAGGTCGTCGCCGACCTCCGTGAGGATGCCGCCGACATCGAGGTCGCCGAACTCCAGGCCCGGGTCGAGGCGCTCCCCGAGGTTCGCGAGGTCGTCTACGTCTCCAGGGAGGAGGCGCTTCGCCGGTTCCGGGAATCGCGGGCCGCCCAGGGCGAGGAGGACTTCACCCGGTACCTCGACGCCAACCCGCTCCACGCCAGCCTCGAGGTGAAGCTGCGCGACGCCACGGACTTCGGGCCGGTGGTGGAGGCCCTCCGGGCGGATCCGACCGTCGAACGCGTGAAGAACATCACGGACCTCGTCAACCGGGTGCTCACCGTCACCGACTTCCTGCGCACGGCCGGCATCGCGATCCTGGCCGTGATCGCGGGGATCGTCCTGTTCATCATCATCAACACGATCCGCCTGGCCGTCGTGAGCCGGGCCGAGGAGATCGAGGTCATGCGCCTCGTCGGCGCATCGGACGCCTTCATCCGCTGGCCCTTCGTGTTCGAGGGGGCCCTGGTCGGGCTCATCGGTGCGGCGATCACCCTCGGGACGATCGCGGCCGTCGCCGAGCCGCTCGGGAACGTGATGTACGACTTCTTCCGGGTCCTGCCGATCCGGGTGGGCGCCATTGCTCGGGACGTGAGCCTGCTCGTCGTCGGGTCCGGCGTCGGGCTCGGGGTCCTGGGCGCGTGGGTCTCGGTGCGGACCTATCTGATCCGCTGAACCGGCCGGCGGCCGCAGGCGCCGGCCGTGCGCGTGAGATCCGCGACGCGCGTGTAGGCTAGCCGCCGCGCGCCGTGCCCGGGGACGATGGATCCCGGCGGCGTGTTCGCCAGCGCTCGATGAGGACGGTTCCGCCATGCTCCCCGAGGATCCCGCTCGCCAGGCCGGTCCCGATGCCGGCCCCAACGCCGGCGCTGGGCCGTCGCCCGGGCCTTTGCCGGCCGACGCCCCGGTGACCCCGTCCGAGGCGACGGGCCCCGCACCGACCGGGCTCGTGGCCGGCTCGCCGACCGGGATCGCGCCCGTCCCCGTCCCGGCGCGGGCTCGCCGGCGAGGCGGGGTCGTGCTCGGCGTGGCGATCGCGCTGGTGGCCGTGCTCGGCGGCAGCGCGCTGTTCATGTCCGGCTTCGTCCTGGGCCAGCGATCCGCGACCCAGCCGGGGACGCCGGCGGCGGAGGACGAGGCGTTCCAGCCGTTCTGGGACGCGTACCGCGCGATCCGCGACCGGTTCGCGCTCGGGCCGGTCGATCGCAAGGCCGTCATCGAAGGCGCGATCCGGGGCATGGTCGAGGCGATCGGCGACCCCTACTCCACGTACCTCTCGTCGGAGGAGTTCCGGGCCACCCTCCAGGACATCTCGGGCGAGTTCGAGGGGATCGGCGCCGAGATCGGGACGGTCGATGCCGCCGGTGAGACGACCGACTGCGCCGAGTTCGGCCCGGATTGCCGGCTCGTCATCGTCGCGCCGCTCGAGGGATCGCCGGCCGAGAAGGCCGGCCTCAGGCCGGGCGACGTCGTCGCGAAGGTGGACGGCTCGACCCTGGACGGCCTCTCGCCGGACGAGGCGCGCGACAGGATTCGGGGCAAGAAGGGCACCGTCGTCACCCTGACGATCGAGCGCGCGGGACGGGCGGCGTTCGACGTCGAGATCACCCGCGACGTCATCCACCAGCGCGAGGTCATCGTCGACGACCTCGCCGGGGGCGAGGTGGCCTACGTCCGGCTGACCGGCTTCTCCGAGAACGGCGCGGATCGGTTCGTCGATGCCGTCCGCGACGCCCTCGAGGAGGGCCGGACGAAGCTGATCGTGGACCTGCGCGGCAACCCCGGCGGGTTCGTGACCGCCGCGCGGACCGTCGCCAGCGCGTTCATTGCCGACGGACCGATCTTCTGGGAAGAGGACGCCCAGGGCAACCAGACACCGACCGAGACCCTCGGCGACGGGATTGCCACGGACCCGGAGCTCCAGGTCGTCGTGCTCATCGATCGCGGCAGCGCCTCGGCGAGCGAGATCGTGGCCGGTGCGCTCCAGGACACGGACCGGGCGACGATCATCGGGGAGACCTCGTACGGCAAGGGCACGGTCCAGCAGTGGATCGAGCTCGAGTCGGACACCGGGGGCATGAAGCTCACCGTGGCCAAGTGGCTCACGCCGGACAAGCGCTGGATCCACCGGGTCGGGGTCGTGCCCGACATCGTCGTCGAGGTCCCGGCGGAGACGCCGGCCGGGTCCGATCCGGTCCTCGACCGGGCCGTCGAGTTCCTCGTCGGCACGTCCGCGATCCCCGTGCTCTTGCAGCGAGCCGCCTGACCGGGTCGAGGCCACCTCGGCCCACCCTCGCCGGCCGGGCGCCACCGTCCGCTGGGCGCCAGCATCCGCTGGGCGCCACCGCCGGCCGGGGGCCTTCGCCGGCCGGGCACAACCGTCCGGTGGGCGCAATCGTCCGCTGGGTCGGATGTGCCGAATTGAGCACAACCGCGACGTGCCGACGCCCGGACGGTCCTGGGGCCCCCGGTCTGGTTCTCCGCGTGTCCAACTCGATACGGGATGGACGGGCCATCGCCGTGAATCGGTCGTGCGCGCCGCGTCGGAGGGAGAATCGCCGCGTCCTGGCCGCGAAGGTCGTCGCGTTGGTGTCGAAATCGGTACACGGTGCCGACCCGTGGACGACGAGGCACAGGCCGAGTACGGGCGGTTGCCATCCCGTTCGGCATCCGGTAGGGTTCACCGCGAACGAAAGGAGGTGATGTGCAGTGTCAAGTCACAGTCGCTGCACCACCTCGCCGGAGATGACCGTCTAGCCGGTCTTCCGAGCGGGTGGAAGCCGCAGACGAACGCCGGCCCTCGCGGGCCGGCGTTCGTGCGTTCGGCACCGCCGTTCCGGGCCGGGATCACGCCGTCCCGGCGTCCCGATCCACCGACTGGAGCCTGAGCCATGGGCGAGGAGAAGACCGTCGCCCTCAACCGGAGGGCCCGCCACGAGTTCTCGATCGAGGACACGATCGAGGCCGGCATCGTGCTGTCCGGAACTGAGATCAAGTCGCTCCGTGCCGGCAAGGCCAACCTGGCCGACTCGTTCGCCCGCATCGAGCGCAGCGAGGCCTGGCTCGTCGGCGCCCACATCGCCCCCTGGGAGGGCGGCAACCGCTTCAACCACGAGCCGAAACGGGACCGAAAGCTGCTCCTCCACCGCTCCGAGATCGACCAGCTGCTCGGCAAGACCAAGGCGAAGGGCCTGACGCTCGTCCCGCTCCGGCTCTACGTGACGGGCCGCGGCAAGGCCAAGATCGAGCTGGGCCTCGGGCGTGGCAAGCAGCTCCACGACCGGCGCCGTGACATCGCCGAGCGCGACGCTCGGCGCCAGATGGAGCGCGACATCGCGGAATCGCGCCGGCGCTGAGCGCCGAGGACGGAGGTCGAGCGCCCGGACCGCGCCGGCCCGGCGATCTCCCGCGCCCGGACTGGCGATATCCCGCGCCGCCTGCGGCGAAAGTCGGCGCCGGTCAGCGCAGGAAGTACCGCCGGTTGAGCGGCAGCTCGGTCGCGGGCTGTGACACCACCGCCACGCCGCCGAGCGTGACCCGCCCATCGCCGGGGTCCACCTCGACCGGGAGTGTCGCCCGGTTCCAGGCGAGCGAGGCGCGGGTCAGACCGCGGCAGCCGGTGATCGGGATGAACGCCCGGCTGCTCGCCAGCCGGCCACGGAGCGCCGCGATGTCCGCGACCCCGGAGACGAACGTGACGGCCACCGTCGGCGCCGCGTGCGGGAGTCCGGCGAACTCCCGGGCGAAGCGCGTCGGCTCGGCACGCTCCACCGACGCGTTGCCCTCGCCGAGCGGCGACCAGGCCGGATGGCCGCCCTTCACGACCAGCTCGGGCTTTACCCCGAAGTAGGCGGGCTTCCAGAGGACGATGTCGGCCAGTCGTCCCGGCGCGATCGTCCCGACGTGGGCGGCGATGCCGTGCGTGATCGCCGGCTCGAGGGTGACCTTGGCCAGGTAGCGGAGGACGCGCCCGCCATCATCGGTCTCGTGGGCGGTCTCGTGGGCGGTCTCGTGGGCGGTCTCGTGGGGGGTCGCGTCGACGGTCGCGTCGCCGGCCTCGGCCGGGGGGCCGGCGAGGGCGGCGACGGCCCGACCGGCCTCGGACGCGCGCCAGGCCTTCATCACGTGAGCGAGCTGGATCGTCCGGCGGACCGTCTCCATGATCCGGCCCATGCCCTGGGAATCCGAGTTCACGATCTGGATCGCGCCGAGCTCGTGAAGCGGACCCTCGGCGGCCATCGTCGCCGGGTGGAGGCGCTCCAGCACGAGCGCCACGTCTTCGGGGATGGCCCAGCTGGCGCCGTGGTTGAGCATCGTCATGGCGAGCGTCTCATCGGCCGCCGCGACGCCCCACGGGATCGTCGGGGAGGTGGACGAGCAGATGACGTTCGCCTCCCGGACCAGCCCGATGAGGTCCGGCACGTGCCCGCCGCCCGACCCCTCCACGTGGTACGCGTGGACGGTGCGTCCGGCGATCGCCGCGATCGTGTCCTCCAGCTCGGCGGTCTCGTGGAGCCCATCGGTGTGCAGGCTGACCGAGACATCGTGCGCATCGGCAAACCGGAGGACGTGGTCGATGAGCTCGGGCGACGCGCCGTAGTCCTCGTGGACCTTGAGCCCGACTGCCCCGGCTTCGAGGAGCGGCTCCAGGGCTCCGTCATCGGCCGCTCGCGCGTTCGCCTGGAGCCCGACGTTGATCGGCCAGCCCTCCAGGCCGCGGAGTGTCCGCTCCATCGCGGCGGGCGGCTCCTCGAAGCCGGCGGTGACGAGCGTCGTGACGCCGGCCGAGAGCGCCGCCGGGATGAGGTTCGGGCTGATCGTGTGGACGTGCGAATCGACGGCGCCCGGCGTGGCAATCAGCCCGTAGGCGGTGATCGGTGCCGTGTGCGGACCGATCGGGAGGTCGATCCCCTCGGAGATGCCCGGGTTGCCGGCCCGCCCGATTCCCGCGATTCGACCGTCCTTGATCCCGATGTCCGCCTTGACGATCCCGACGAGCGGGTCGACGACGAGGGCGCCGACCACGACCGCGTCGAGCTCAGACGGCCCCGTCGTCGTCGATTGGGCCATGCCGATCCGGAGGTCCTTCGCATAGCCCCAGACCGGCTCGTCACCGGGCGCCTGGCGGTCCTCGCGCACGCGAATCCGGAGCGACGTGTCGGCGAGGCGGACGAGGTCGCCGGTCGTCGGGCCGAACCGGGCGAGCCGCTCCGCGCGGGACAGACGGGTCATCGTCCCGGGCGCCCGGCGGCGGCAGAGCCCGGGGCGTCGGGATCCGAATCCTCATGCACCTCGGCGGCATACCGGACGAGCGTTACGGTCCTCGTCTCGCCGGGCGCCCAGCGCTCGGAGCTGCCGGCCGGGAGGTCCAGGCGGAAGCCGGCCGCCGCCGCTCGATCGAACTCGAGGCGCCGGTTGACGCGATGGAACGGGAAGTGGGACGAGACGCGGATCACCCGGCGCGACGTGCTCCGAACCCCGAGCCGGCGGCGCTCGAGCCCGCCCGTCGGGTCGTCGAGCTCCTCGGCGGCGAGGGTGACCGCGCCCGGGCCGTCCGGCTCCGAGGCGGCCGCACCAAGCGGATCGAGGAGCACGATGAGGCGGGTTCCGTCCCCGAGCAGGACCTCGACCCGGACCTCGTCGACGAGCGACGCCACGCCGGGGAGCACGTCGTCCGGTCGCACGGCCGCGCGGCCGGCTGCCTCGACCTCGGCGAAGCCGGCGCCGGCCCGCGCGGCCTCGAGCATCGCGTCGGCGATGAGGGCGATCGCCTCAGGCGCGCTGAGCTGGAGCCCCCGATCGCGATGGCGCCGGGCAAGCTCGGCGGCCGTGAAGATGAGGAGCCGCTCCTCCTCCCAGGCGGTCAGGCGCATCGGCGGCCGTCCATCCGGGACATGCTATCGCCGCCCGGACGAGTTGCGGACGACGCGGCTCGCGCCGCACCCGATCGTGGGCGACCTTGGGCCATCGAAAGCGTCCCACTCGCAGTGCCCGGACCGGGCGGCGCCCCGCCCCGGCCCCAGCCCCCGGCGGACGTTCTCCAGGCGCGAACCAACGGGCCGAATCGAGGTCCCGGCGCCCGATCCAAGTGTCCGGCCCCGGGCGCATGTTCTCCAGGCGCGAACCAACGGGCCGGATCGTCGCCCAGGGCGGCCCCGGTCGCTGATGATTCGGCCGATCGGTTCAGCCCCGGTGAACGACCGGCAGGGGGAGGCCCCTGGGACCCCCTCGCGTCGCCGGGGGCCACTGTCGCGTCGGCTCTGACATCGGGGCGCCTGCTCGGCCGTCGACCGTCCTTGGCCGGTCCGGCGATTGGGCGTAAGATCGGGCCGGACGCCAGGGTGCGTGCCGATCCTGTGGGGATGCGTGGTTTCGACAGGGTCCGGAAGTCAGCGAACGCGAGCCGAGGTGCCGTCAGGCCTCGTTAAACAGGCGGCAAATCGAAGTACCTGCCAACAAGCAGTCGACTCTCGCCCTCGCCGCTTAGGCGGTAAGGTGAGCGTGGAAGCCCCCTCGGTCCCGCGGGTGGTGGAAGCGTCATGCAGCGGGGCTGCAGCCCGGATGAGCGTCGCGTAATCCGGGAGCAAGCTCGATCTAGAGGCACGTGACTGGACCCCCGGGGAGAGTGCCGATCCCCGCCCCGAGGGTTGACGAAAACGATCGGACACGCTCGTAGTGGTCGCTGCCGAAGGGCTCTGGACGGGGAGTTCAACTCTCCCCCATCTCCACCACACCGCCCGGTTGGTACGTTTCGGCTCATCGCGCCCCGGGGACGGCAGGGATGACCGAACCGCTCGCCGCCGATTGGGCGATGCCCACCACGCAGCCCACCACGATGGCGGCCCCCAGCAGCTGGCCGGGGTCGAGCCGCTCGCCGAGGATCGCCCACCCACCGAAAACTCCGAAGACCGGGATCAAGTAGAACGCCGATGCCGCGACGGATGCCTGCACTCGCCGGAGGCCCGTCAAGTAGAACCCGTAGGCCAGGGCGTAGTAGGCGACGCCTGAGACGACGGCGCTCAGCCAAGCGTCGGCGGAGACCTGGGCCACGACCTCGCCGCCCCAGCCGCCGGTTCGCCGTGTCATCTCCCCGCCCAGGCTTCCTGAAAGGTCCAGGGCGACCGAGCCCAGGAACAGCATGACCGCGAGGCCGAGCGCCCAGGACTGCTGGCCCAGGACGAGACGAAGCGTCGACGCGGCACCACCGATCCGCTGCCGGACCAGCACCGTGTAGATCGCGCAGCAGCCGACGCCGACGAGCGTCACGAGAACCCCGAGGGTCTGGCCGGCAGCACCCGGCGCCCAGACGACGAGAGCCATCCCGCCGAGTGCCGCGATCGACAGCGTCGCGAGCCGACGGGTGATCGGCTCGTGCAGCCACCACCAGGCGAGACCGAGGATGAGGACCGGCTCCACCGCCCAGAGCAGGACGGACAGGCTGGCGGAGATCTGGTTGAGGCCGATGAGGCTGAGCGCGTATGAAGCACCCGGGTTGAGGAGCCCGAGTCGATCGAGCGCTCGGACAGTCTCGGGTCCTGCATCGCCCGAGGGCCACCTCCCCTGGCCGACTGCCGCCGGGCGCGATCCGGCCAGGAGGGAGACGAGCACCAGGACGACCACGCTGGTCGCAAGCTGGATGACGAGCAATTCGAGCGGCGGGATCTCGGCGACGGCGCGCTTGCTGACCACGGTGCCGACGCCCCACGAGGCTGCGGCGAGCACGAGGGAGATGACCGCGGAGATCGGGATCACGGAGCGAGACACAGGACCGACTCCTGAGCAACGAGGTTGGTCAGCTGTTCAGGCTGGCGTTCCCTGCTCCGTCGTCGTCACACCGGGCATACCCGGGCACCCGCCTGCGTCCGTCGCGCCGGCGCGCTCGACATACGACGATGCGAGCTCGTTCCACGCCGGGAAGTATGCGCGCGGCGCCCGATCCGAGATCAGCCGGAGCCTGACGGTCGAGCTTCACGATGGAGGCATTTTCGGCCACGATCATCCCCGAAGACCGGGGGCGACGACCTCACGCTGGCGTGACGACCTTCGAGCGGCCGACGGCCCGACGGCCCGACGGCAGCGTCGGCGTCGAGCTGCCTGACCTTGGGCCCGGCGCGGACGCGATCGCCCGAGCCACAGGTCCTTGCGAAACGTGACCGGCGACTCAGGCACTGCGCCACGCAAGGACATATAGCTGTCATACACACAGGACCGGATCCTCGAGCTTCGACCGAAGGCTGCCGGATCCGAGGCCGACGACGTCCATCGGCTCACCCGCCGAGGAGACCCGCGATGACCCAGACACAAACCCTGCCGCAGGTTGGCCACGAGCACCACGAGCGGTTGCTCAGCCACGTGAACCAGCTGCCCGAGATCGCCGACCGGCTCCTGACCGCGAAGCCGGACGACCTCCGGAGGGAGGTCGACGAGTTGCGTGAGTTCGTTACGCGGATGCTGGTCCCCCACGTCGACGCGGCCGAGCAGACGCTCTACCCGGAACTCGAGCGGATGTACCAGAACCGCCACTCGATGACGCCGATGCGTCGCGAGCATGCCGACGTCCGGCGCCTGGCCGACGACGTGGCGAGGCTCGCCGACCAGGTTGACGCCGGGCACGTCGGACTGGGCAGGACGCTCGCGATCAGGCGCGTCATGTTCCAGCTCTATGCGCTGCTCAAGATCCACCTCGCCGAGGAGGAGATCTACCTGCGGATCGTCGACCACGGCGTGGCGACGGACGTGGCCGACATGCTCGCCGCGGCGATGGACCACCCGGGCTTCCGTACGAGCTGACGGCCGCCGGCTGCGCGGCGCGGGTCGAGCGGGCGGCCAGGATCGGTCGCGCCGCCCGATCTGCCGTGCATCACGAACCGCGGACCCGACCGGCTCCAGCTTGACGGCCGTCCCTCGGGCCGCGCCGGCCGTCCCTCGGGGCCGCGCGGGCCGTCCCGCGTATCCTGAGCGGATGGACGCCCTCGCCGAGACCCCTCTCGCCGCCCTGGATCGCGCCGGCTACCGGCTGACGGGCCCTCGCCGGGCGGTCGCCGACCTCATCGCGGCACGCGCCGGCCACTTCACCGCCGCGGACCTGGCCGAGGACGCGGTGGCTCGGCGGCTGGACATCGGCCGGGCGACGATCTTCCGGACGCTCGACGCGCTGGAGGGTGTCGGGGCGATCGAGCGGATCGACCTGCCGTCCGGGGAGCACGCCTACATCACGTGCGAACCCGCAGCGCACCACCATCACGTGGTCTGCGCACGCTGTGGACGAGCCACGGACGTGGACGACGCGGGCCTTGCCGGCGTCGTCGGGCGGATCGCGCGCGCCACCGGCTACCGGATCGATGAGCACCGACTCGAGCTCTTCGGGCTCTGCCCGACCTGCCAGGGCGGGCGAAGCTAGGGCGTCGGGCTCGGCGGCGGCGAGGCGGGCGGCGGGCTCACGTCTGGCGCGATCCCGATTTCGAGGATCCCGGTGATCCTCGCGTAGTGCGAGTAGTACTCCTCCTCGTGGAGGACGACGCCCGCGGCGTCGCGGACGATCCGGGTGACCCAGACGTCCTTGCCGTCGACCGGGAACTCGATCCGTTCCTTGACACCGGGGGCCAGCCGCGTCGTGTAGACCGTGCTGTCCGAGGCGGGCTTCACGTTCTTCACGATGGCCGGCGTGAAGTCGACATCGCGCTCGGTGGGGACGGACCAGAGCACGAACTTCACGTAGCCCTTCGTACCGACCTTCCAGCCGGTGCCCTGGATGAGGATGGGGTGCTCGGTGTCGTTCCGGAACGACATCGTCTGGACCGAGCCCGAGCTGCTCTGGAAGACGGTGGCGTCCAGCCCGAGCGGGTAGCGGTCGATGTAGTAGTAGTGGTTGCGCCGGGCGCCCATCTCAAGCCCGGCCCGGAGGGCGGCGTTGAACAGGGTCGTCGAGGTGGAGCAGATGCCGCCCGCCAGGGCGCCCTGCGGCTCGGTCTTGCCGTTGATGATCGCGCCGCCGTCCTTGTAGCCGCGCTCGCGGGTGACCGGGCCGATGGCCTCCCAGAAGTCGAACCAGGCGCCGGGCTTCACGACGTACCCATCGATGTCCCGGGCGGGAATCCAGATGTTCGCCCCGCCGCCGTTCTTGATCCCGATGGGGAAGTAGGTCCTCCACGCCGAGATCGGCTCCATGAGCGGCGCCGCCTGGGTCGCCTCGGCGGTCGTGAATTCGGGTTCGAGGACGGTGATGCTGATCGGGGCGTGCCTCACGGTCAGCCCATGGGCGCGCTGCTCGATGAGCTCCGTGAGGGTCGCCACGGTCCCCGGGACGTCGAGGGCGCGGCCCTCGATGGCGTCGGTCACGCCGACGACCGCCTCGCCGTCGCCAACGAGGAACGAGGCGTCCACGGCCTCTCGCGCCACGGCAGCGGCGACCTCGGCCAGGCCGGCCTCGAGGCCCGCCCGGGCCACGACCGGGCCGTATCCACCGTCGGGCATCGCGGCGAAGGAGATCCAGCCTCGCAGCGCGGCTCCCGTGATCGTCCAGGTCTCGGGCCGGTCCACGAGCTCGATGTCGACCGCGATCCGGAGGGCGGCCGCGCGGGCGGCCGCTGCCTCGTCGGTGGTCACCGACGGCTCGAGAACCTCGAGCGGGAGGGTTACCCGGATGCTGGACGGCGCGTCGATGTCGACCAGCAGGTCGGTCGCGGCGCGAAGGGCGGGATCCGGATTCGCCACGCGTCCGTCACGGCCCTGGGTGAGGGCGAAATCCTCCCCGGCCAGGCCGACGCTCGCGTCGGCCGGCGCGATCGCCATCTCGGCCGCGAGGGCCCCGATCGCCGCGGCGAGGGCCGCCGGCTCGAAGGTGACGACCGGTTCAACCCGGACGCCCCGAACGACGTTCCGGACGTTCGAGGCGATCCGCTCGATGGTCTCGCCATCCCGCCCGAGGGCCATCGCGCGGTCGACGACGCGGTCGGCATCCAGGCGCCGGCCGAGCGAATCGAAGGTGACACGCCGGACCGTCCCATCCGCCTCGAGGAGGAGCTCGCCGTCTGCGAGCGCCGCGTACGCCACTTCGAGGCGCGAGATCGCCTCGAATCGCGTCAGTCCGGACAGATCGACGCGCCCGACGTGCACGCCGGGCAGGATCCGCCCCGCGTTCGATGTCTCGAAGGCGGCCAGTGCGCCGGCCGCGAT
>DATIUS010000130.1:0-1602 GCA_035466655.1 Candidatus Sulfomarinibacteraceae bacterium | reverse complement strand
GAAGCGCCCGGTCATCGCCGAGGGCAACAAGCGCGCCCTCAAGGCCGGCTACAACTTCGGCGAGACGACCGAGATCTTCCACGAGCGCTATATCGTCCCGCCGGCGAAGCTGCGGCCTGGCCGGTACCGGAACATCACCGGCAACGAGGCGACCGCCCTCGGGTTCGTGGCGGCCTCTCAGTTGGCCGGCCGGCCACTGTTCTACGGCTCGTATCCCATCACTCCGGCCTCGGACATCCTCCACTCGCTGGCGGCCTACAAGAGCTTCGGGGTCAAGACCTTCCAGGCCGAGGACGAGATCGCCGCGATCGGCTCGGCGATCGGGGCGTCGTACGGTGGCGCGCTCGGGATCACCGGGACGTCCGGCCCCGGCGTCGCCCTGAAGAGCGAGGCCCTCGGGCTCGCGATCATGGTCGAGCTGCCGCTCGTCCTCATCGACGTCCAGCGCGGCGGTCCGTCCACCGGCCTCCCGACGAAGACGGAGCAGGGGGACCTCCTCCAGGTGCTCTTCGGGCGGAACGGCGAGTCGCCGATGCCGGTCGTCGCGCCGGCGACGCCGGCCGAGTGCTTCGACCTGGCGATCGAATCCTGGCGGATCGCCCTCAAGTACATGACCCCGGTCGCATTCCTGAGCGACGCCTTCCTCGCCAACGGCGCAGAGCCATGGCTGATCCCGGACCCGGCGGGCCTGCCGCGGATCGGCGTGCCGAACCGGACGGTGAAGGAGGGCTTCTACCCGTACCTGCGGAACCCCGAGACCCTGGCCCGGCCGTGGGCCGTCCCCGGCACGCCCGGCCTCGAGCATCGGATCGGCGGCCTCGAGAAGGCGGAGACGCTCGGCAACGTCAGCTACGACCCGGAGAACCACCACCGGATGACGATCCTCCGCGACGCGAAGATCGCCGGCATCGCGAAGGACATCCCGGCGCTCGAGGTCTACGGGGACCCGGAAGGCGACCTCCTCATCCTCGGCTGGGGCTCCACGTACGGCGCGATCCGGAGCGCGGTGGAGCGGCTCCGGGCCGCCGGTCGGTCGGTCTCGCACGCCCACCTTCGCCACCTGAACCCGTTCCCTGCGAACACGGAGGCGGTCCTTCGGTCGTTCCGGCGCGTTCTGGTCCCGGAGCTCAACCTCGGCCAGCTGCTCATGCTCGTCCGGGCGCGCTATCTCGTCGATGCCGTCGGCTACAACCGCGTCCGGGGCAAGCCGTTCCGGATCTCCGAGATCGAGGCGGAGGCCGAGCGGCTCCTCGCCACCGTCCGGGAGGGAGCCGTCAGATGACCGAGACCGCCGGGGGCGGGGCGCTCGCCCTGCCCGTGCTGACCCGCAAGGACTTCGTGTCCGACCAGGAGGTCCGCTGGTGCCCGGGCTGCGGCGACTACTCGATCCTCGCCCAGACCCAGAAGGTGATGCCCGACTTCGGCTACCCGAGGGAGAACATCGTCTTCATCTCCGGCATCGGCTGCTCCGGGCGCCTGCCGTACTACATGAACACGTACGGGTTCCACTCGATCCACGGCCGGGCCCCGGCGATCGCGACCGGTCTCAAGGCCGCCCGGCCGGATCTCATGGTCTGGGTGATCACCGGCGACGGCGACGCG
>DATIUS010000129.1:0-3762 GCA_035466655.1 Candidatus Sulfomarinibacteraceae bacterium | reverse complement strand
GCGGTCGTGGCGATGAGGATGGGCGCCGCGACGAGGATGCAGGCCTTGACCAGCGGGCTCGCCAGCGTCGAGCCGGTCTCGAGCGCGGTGATCGCGACGGCCCCGGCCACGAGCGCGATCGCCGACAGGTTGATGTAGTGGGGCTGGAGCGGGGTCGGCGCCGTTTCCGGGATCGAGCGAGGCGAGGCGGCGGCCACGTCCTGACGGTCGAGGACCGGCATGCCCGGTTCCCAGCGGGGATCGTCCATCATCGTCGGGGGAGTGTAGCGCCAGTCCGAATCAGTTCGGCCGAACGTCGGGTCGTCAGGGGGTCGTCGCAGCCTCGATCTCGTCCACGTAGGGTTCGAGCGCCGCCTCGAGGGCCGGCGCAAGCGAGGCGCTGAAGGTCGCGGTCAGGTGGTGGTTGTCGCGGTAGACGATCATCCCGTCACGCACGACCTGGCAGGGCATCGCGGCGCAGACGCCCGAGATGAGGTCGACGACGCCGGCTCCCGCGACCTCGGCGGCGATCCGCTCGCGGGCGCCGAAGTACCGGGTCATCCCGATCTCGCGGCTGATCGCGCACGGCCGGACATCGGCCGGGTTGGCCGCGATGCAGCCCGGAATGTCGACGGACGTCCGGAACGTGTCGATCATCACCAGCCTGCGCCCGGGCAGTCGGAGCATCGCTCGCCCGATCGCCTCGCCCTCGCGCTCGAGGGTCCGGTCCGCGGCCAGGGTCGGGAAGACCCCGCGGTGGCTCATCGTCACCACCACGATGTCCGGCCGCCGGTCGGCCAGGACGGCGATGACCTCCTCGCGCCAGGCCGCGCACTCGGTGTACTCGCGCTTGAGCGTGAGGTGCTCGACCCGCATGTCGATAAACGGGCAGGACAGCTTCACGTACGGCAGCAGGCGCCAGCCCCGCGCGTCCGCGAGCGCCTCGAACGCCGGGAACCACTGGCCGGCGTGCGAGTCGCCGACGAGCGCGACGGTGATCGTTCCGTCGGGGTCGCCGTAGACGCAGTCGGGCGGTCGAACGGTCGCGACCTGCGCGGCACACCCGTCGCGGTAGAGCGATTCCGTGTCCGTCCGAGCTCCGGCGAGCGGCGGCCTGACTCCGGCCGGCAGTGGCAGGGGCTCGTCGAGGACGAGGTCGGGGATCTCGTCCCAGGTCGGCGGCCGCGGGGTCGGCTCGGGAGTCGGCGACGGCGCCGGCCTGGGACTCGCGGGGGCGGAGGGGCCCGCCGAGCCCGATGCCCCCGGCGTCGGCGATGGCCCCGGTGGCGCGGGGCTCGGACCGGCCGAGGGGACCGGCGTCGTCGGCCCGGGGGAGGCGGCCGGGCCGCCGAGCCCGATCTGGTCGATCGCTCGCTCGCCGGCATAGGCGGTTCCGGCGGCCAGGACGACCACCGCGCCCAGGGTCGCCAGCCCCAGCCCGAGCGCACGGCGCGGCGGAGCGGCGGCAAACCGGCCGTGGTGAAACGGCTCCTCGATGAACCGCCAGGAAAGGGCGGCAACGGCCACGGCGCCCAGGGCGAGGGCAACCCGAATCTCGAGGTCGAGCTCACCCCCCATCGCGATCGCGGGGAGCACGAGGATCGGCCAGTGCCACAGGTAGAGCGAGTAGCTGATCCGCCCGAGGAAGCGGATCGGCGCCGCGGACAGCAGGGGGCCCGGCCCGTGACGGCGCTCGCCGGCAGCGATCAGGATGGCCGCGCAGGCGGTAGGCACGACGGCGATCCAACCCGGATACGCCATCGAGGACGAGATAAACGCCCCGGACGCGACGAGCCCCCCGATGGCGAGCCAGCCGGCGGCGACAGCCGGCAGGCGCGGGAGCCGGTCGAGGTGCGCGGCGCCGACGGCCAGCAGACCGCCCGCGGCGAGCTGCCAGGCCCGGGTCGGGAGGGAGTAGAAGGCCCAGGCGATGTCCGACTGCGTGACGAGCACGCTCGCGGTGAGCGACCCGGCCAGGACGACGAGCAGGGCCGCGGGAACCCGGAGCCGCCCGCCCCGCGCGACCAGGAAGAGGAGGGCCGGCCAGGCCAGGTAGAACTGCTCCTCGACCGAGAGGGACCAGAAGTGCAGGAAGGGCGACGGCTGGGTGATCGCCGTGAAGTAGTCCCCCTCGGCCAGGGCGAACCGGATGTTCGAGACCGACAGCGCTGCGGCGGCGCCGTCGATCATGACCCCGGGCCGGTCCAGCGGCCCGGTGACGGCGAACGCCGCCGGGAGCGTCACGAGGATCACCACGGCCGCGGCCGGCAGGAGCCGCCGGACGCGGCGCGCGTAGAACCGGCCGAGCGAGACGCGCCCGGTCGTCCGGTGCTCGCGCAGAAGCAGCCCCGTGATCAGGAAGCCGCTGATGACGAAGAAGACGTCGACGCCGACGAACCCGCCGGGCACGGGCAGGCCGGCATGGAAGAGGACGACGAGGAGGACCGCGATCCCGCGGAGCCCCTCCACGTCCGGGCGGAACGCGACCTCGCTCGGGTCCGGGGCGCCGGCGGCAGCGTCGGGGGTTTCGCTCACGCCGATCCGGGCGCAGCGGGACCGAAGCCCGGGCGGCGCGATGCGCTACGGCGCCCCGGCATTCGACGGGTCGTCGAGGACCATCCGGGTCCCCTCGGCCCGGTAGGCGGCGAGGCGCTCGGCGAGCGAGGCGTCCGAGAGGGCCAGGATCTCGATCGCCAGGAGGGCGGCGTTCTCTGCGTTGCCGATGGCCACGGTCGCGACCGGGATCCCGCGCGGCATCTGGACGATCGACAGGAGGGAGTCGAGGCCGCCGAGGTGCTGCGTCGGGATCGGGACGCCGATGACCGGCAGGAGCGTCTTCGCGGCGAGCATGCCGGGCAGATGGGCGGCGCCGCCGGCACCCGCGACGATGACCCGGATCCCGCGACCCGCGGCTTCCTCCGCATACCGGAAGAGGTGATCCGGGCTCCGGTGGGCAGAGACGACCCGCAACTCGCACGGGACGTCAAGCATCTCCAGGAGCGCGGTTGCCTTCTCGAGGACCGGGAAGTCCGACCGGCTGCCGCCGACGACCCCGACGATCGGCCCGGAATCGCCCATCAGCTTGCCTCCTCAACATCGTTGCCCCGGCCTGGCTTGTCGCCCGGGCTGTCGCCGGCCCAGCGGATTCGCGCCGCCGCCGCGCGCGCCGCCGCCAGGGCGGCCTCAGCAGACGCCCCGACGGCCGTCACGTGCCCCATCTTCCGCCGCCCGAAGACGCGCCGCTTGTCGTACACGTGCACGTGCAGCCCGGGCGCCTCCAGGGCGGCCTCGATGCCCTGGATCCGAGCCTCCCGATCGGGGCCGGTCCCGAGGAGGTTGACCGTCGCCGCGCCCCCCTCGCGCAGGTCCGTCGATCCGAGGGGCAGGCCGCAGATCGCCCGGACGTGCTGCTCGAACTGGCTCGTGGCGGCGGCCTCGATCGTCCAGTGGCCGCTGTTGTGGACACGCGGCGCCAGCTCGTTCACGACGAGCGAGCCGTCCGCCATGAGGAAGAGCTCCGCGGTGAGGAGCCCGACCATCCCCATCCCCGTGGCGAGATCCGTCGCCAGCGAGAGCGCCGCGGCCGCGGTCGCGGCCGGGATCCCGGCCGGCGCCGAGGACTCGGCGAGGATCCCCCCGTCGTGGACGTTCCGGACGACCGGGTAGCCGTGCGAGACCCCGTCGACGCCGCGCGCCACGATCACCGACAGCTCGGCCGCGAACGCCAGCTCGCGCTCGAGGAGCATCGGCCGGCCGGCCGCCACCTCGCGGGCGACGAGCGCG
>DATIUS010000128.1:0-5510 GCA_035466655.1 Candidatus Sulfomarinibacteraceae bacterium | reverse complement strand
CGCCGCGGCGGCGTCCTCGAGGCCCTTCTTCGCGAGGTCGTTGAATCCCTTGTCGCCGAGTCCGCCGGTGTCAAACGCGACACAGGCCTTCCAGCTCACCGGGGCCTCGGTGGCGGGCGCCTCGGTGGCGGGCGCCTCGGTAGCGGGCGCCTCGGTCGGCGCCGAGGTCGGCGCGGTCGATGCGCCGCCGCCGCAGGCGGCAAACGCGATGGCTGCAGTGGCGCCGAGCGCCACCAGCCGCATGGAGATGCGCAACGTGATCTCCTCCTCCTGTATCCGGCTGGGTGTTCGAAGAGCCGGTCGTCCGGCGGAGGATACGCTACACCCATGCCGCCCGTCGATGGTCGCGACCCCGCACCGGACCCGACGCGCGCCCGGGCTACGCGAGACGATCGCGAGCTGGCGGCCGAGCACCTGGACCTCGAGGCCGGCCGGCTCGGCGTCCCGATCCTGGACGACTCGGGGATCGCCGCCCTGCTCCGCTCCGCCCGCCGGATCGCGGTCGTCGGCGCGTCGGCGCGCCCCGGACGCCCGTCCCACGGCGTCCTCCTCGGGCTGCGAGCGGCCGGCTACGACGTCGTGCCGGTGAACCCGTCCGAGGCCGAGATCGCGGGGCTGCCCTGCTTCCCGACCCTGGCCGAGGCCGTCGCGGCGACGGGCCCGGTGGACATCGTCGATGTCTTCCGGCAGCGCGCGGCCTGCCCTGATCATGCCCGCGAGACGGTCGCCGTCGGGGCTCGATGCCTCTGGCTCCAGCTGGGGCTTGTCAGCCGTGAGGCGGGCCGAATCGCCCACGAGGCCGGCCTGGCGGTGGTCATGGACCGCTGCACCCTCATCGAGCTCGAACGGATTCGGAGGATCTGAACCCGATGGAGAACCGCGATCCCCTGGGGCCACTGCCGCCGACCGAACTGGCGCGCCTGGCCGAGGTCTGGATCCCCGTCGGCGCGCCCGGGTTCACCGGCGCGGACAAGGCCCGCTGGGGCGCCGTGCTCGATGGGCGGTTCGGACCCGACGGATGGCGGCTCGCCCATGTCGTCCGTGGGCGGGTCGTCCCGATGGCCGCGGCCATCGTCGAGTACGAGGCGTCGTACCGAGCCTTCCTTCGGGACCGGCGGCCGCTCGTCGCCTTCCTTGCGTCGGCCTGCGGGAACGTCTATGACGAACGGGTCGCCAACGTGCTCGACGACGCATACCTCCAGCCGCAGACGATCTCCAACCACTACCAGGACATTGCCGTCCGCCGCGTCATCGCGGAACTGGCCGACGATCCCGACTGGCCGGAGGTGGAGCCCACCACCCCCGGCGAGGCCGATCTCCTGGACCTCGGAACCGGGCTCGTCCATCGCCTGCCGCGCGCGTATGGGTTCCGGGGAGGCGGCCTGCTCCAGATCCGCGACCCGGAGTCACCCGGCTACGCGCTCAGCCCGGCCGTGGTCCCCGTCCACGACCCGACCCTGATCACGAGTCTCCCCTCGCGGACGGAGTGGTATCACCGCGAAGGTTGCGCGCACCTGTCGGTCGAGGCGTTCTGGCAGATGAGCAAGGTCGTGGAGGTCCGCTACGACCGGTTCCTCGCCCTTGGTCCGGGCCGGGCCGATCCGCTCGCCGGGCTGTGACCCGCGGATCCCGCGCCGGCTCGGCACGGCCGGCGCCGCCCGGCCCCCCGGACGAAACCCTCCTGCTCGGGGCGGTGAGCCGCGATCGCTACCTCGCCGCCGGCGACGAGTTGCCAGGCGGCGGCGCGCTCAACGTCGCGTGGCACTTGCGGCAGCTCGGCCGGCCGTTCCGGCTCGTCACCCGGCTCGGCGACCGCGACGCAGGGGCGGCCCTGCGGCTGCTCGACCGGAACGGCATCCCGTACCTGCCCGGCTCGATCGTGGCGCCCGGCCGCTCCGCGGCGATCGACATCGTCATCGAACCGGACCGCCAGCCGTTCATGGACCACTTCGTCGAGGGCGTCTGGGCATCGTTCCGGCTGACGCCGGACGAAGAGGCGCTCCTCGCCGGCGCCGGTCACCTCCACGCCGTGCTCGTCGAGGGCGCCATCGCGGAGTTGGAGCGCCTGGCCGCGGCGGGCCGCCTGCGAGGAATCGAGGTCGCCGCCGACTTCCTCGGCTTCCGGCACTACACCGTCGAGCGATTCGCCCGCACGATGGCCGGCGTGGACGTGGGGTTCGTCGGCTGGCCGGGCGATCCGGACGACCCGGCCGTCGCCGGCCTGCGGAGCGTGGCCTTCGAGCTCGGGCGGCTCGTCATCGTGACGATGGGCGCCCGCTCGGTGCGCGTCTTCGACGGGCGCGGCGCACCACGTGAGAGGGAGATCCCCGTCCGGGCGCTCCCGGTCGAGGGCACGACGCTCGGCTGCGGGGATGCGTTCATCGCGTACTGTCTCGATGAGCTCTGGCGGAGCGGCGATGTCGTTGCCGCCGTCGAACGGGGCAAGGCCGGGGGCGCCCTGGCGACCCGCTGGTCCCGCCCGCTCCCCGATTCGGTCTATGTCGCCGTGTCCGCCGACACCACCCATCCCTGAGCCGAGGAGGACCCGAGCATGCCCCAGATTCATCTCCACGCCGAGCCCGGCGACTACGCGCCGGTCGTGCTCCTGCCAGGGGACCCCAATCGGGCCACCCGGATCGCCGCCCGCTTCGACGGAGGCCTCGATGCGAGCCGGCTGGTCACCTCGCATCGCGGGCTGCTCGGGTACACCGGCACCGTCGAGGGGGTACCCGTCTCGGTCCAGACCACGATGATGGGCACGCCGACGACGACGATCGTCATCGAGGAGCTCCTCATGCTCGGGGCCACGACGTTCATCCGGGTCGGCACGACCGGGGGCTTCGGGCGGCTCGGGATCGGCGACGCCGTGGTCGCGTCCGCCGCGGCCGCCGCAACGGGAATCGGCACGCAGCTCGGCGGCGGCGAGCCGACCGCCCCGACCGCCGATTTCGATGTCGTCGTCGCCCTTCGGGACGCCGCCCTGGCGGCCGGCCTCGTGACCCACGTCGGACCCGTCGTGACGTCGGACGTCTTCTACGATCCGCATCCCGACGGGGTCGCGCGCTGGGGTCGGCGCGGCTACCTGTCGGCCGAGATGGAGACCGCCGCGCTCTACCTGCTCGCGATGCGCGAGCGAGCGAAGGGCCGGCCGGTCCGGGCCGGTTCGATCCTCACCGTCTCCGACGTCATCGTCGACCCGACGATCGACCAGGGGGTCCGAGCGATCGGCGACGAGACCTGGTTCCGGCCGCCCGAGGACGAGGTCACCCGCCGGGTGGACCTGACGATCGGGGCGGCGATCGCCGCCGCCGCGACGCTGGGCAGGGGCTGAGCCGGGGCTCGGGAACTCGTCGACCGGTCGCTCGCGGTCGCCCGGCCGGTCGCGCCCCCGCGTGCGGCCTCGACGCCTTCAGGCGACGAACGACAGGCCGAGCGCGAAGTCCTCGAGCAGGTCGTCCACGTCCTCGCAGCCGACCGAGACGCGGATCATCCCGCCCTGCTTGGGGCGTGGGTAGACGAGGGTCGTGATGTCGCCGAGGCTCACGCCGATGTCGCACAGTCGGAGGTGATCGGTGAACGCGGCCATCCCCTCGACGCCGCCGCGGACCTGGAAGGTGAGCATCGCCCCGCCGGGGCCGTCGATGAGCCGGCGTGCCACCTCGTGGTCCGGGTGCGAGGCGAGGCCGGGGTAGCGCACCCACTCGACCGCCGGCCGGGACTCGAGCCACGAGGCCAGCCCGAGCGCGTTGGCGGAGGCCGCCCGCGAGCGAAGCTGGAGGGTCCGGATCCCGCGGGTCACCAGCCAGCTCGAGAACGGGCTGGCCGCCTGACCGAGGGTGTCGACCTGCTTCCGGATCGGGTCGAGGAGCGCCTTGGGGCCGGACACGACCCCCGAGACCGCGTCGCCGTGGCCGGACAGGTACTTCGTGGCGGCGTGGACGACGAGGTCCGCCCCGTGCTCGATCGGGCGGAGGAGCGCAGGCCCCAGGAAGGTGTTGTCGGCGATGACGACGAGCCCGCGGGCGTGCCCCAGCGCCGCCAGCGCATCGATGTCGGGGACGCGGAGCCGCGGGTTGGTGGAGGTCTCGAAGAACAGGGCCTTCGTGGCCGGCGTGATCGCGGCCTCGACGGCGGCGAGGTCGGTCATGTCCACCGCGCTGACCCCGATCCCGCGGCGCGGGAAGTCCTCGTCGAGGAGGACACCGGTGATGACGAACAGCTCGTCCCCGACGACGGCGTGATCGCCGGCCGCGAGGAGCGTCAGGAGCGTGGACGAAACCGCAGCCATCCCGGACGCGGAGACGACACAGTCCTCGGCGCCCTCGATCGAGGCGACCTTCTCCTCGAGCACGCGGTTGGTCGGATTGCCCGTCCGCGAGTAGAAGTAGACCCCCGGCTCCCACGCAAGCGCCCGGTCCACCGCGTCCTCCTTCTCGGCCGCGGTCTCGAAGGCGAAGGTCGACGTCGCAAAGATCGGCGGCTTGTGGGCGCGGGTCACGGGATCGGGGCGCTCTCCGGCGTGGATGGCCCGCGTGGCGAAGCCCCGGCCGTCGGTTCGGTCGCGGGTCACGGCAGGGCGAAGCCGGCGACGACCAGGACGAACCCGAGGACCGCCACGAGCGCGCCGTCGCGGGCCTGCCTCCGCAGGACCTGCATCGCCACGGAGGCGCCGGTGGGGCCGCTGTCGCGCAGGCCGCCACGCCAGGCCTCGTACCGGGCAACGTTCGCGTCCTGCTCGCGAAGGACCTGATAGCGGCGCCACGGTCCGCGCGCCCGCAGGTAGCCGACGGCGATGAGGATCGCGCCGACGCCGACGAGGGCGATCCCGAAGGGGCTCACGCGGCGCCCTCGCCGGAGCCAGAACCGGACCCGGGGCCACCGTCGGGCGGTGCCAAACGGTCACGAAGCGCGGCCCCGACGACGGCCGCGTTCGCCTGGCCGCGGGTCTGCTTCATCACGGCGCCAACGAGGAAGCCGATCGCCTGGCCCTTGCCGGCCCGGACGTCCGCCGCGGCGGCCGGGTTGGCCGCGATCACGGCGTCCACGATCGCCGCGAGCGCCGCCGAGTCCGAGATCTGGCGGAGGCCCCTCGCTTCGACGATCGCGGCGACGGTGTGCCCCTCCGTGACGTGGGCCTCGAGGACCTCCTTTGCGTTCGCCCGTGAGATCGCGCCGTCGGCCACGAGGCGCACGAGCGCGGCGAGCTCGGTCGGCTCGATGCGCCGGACGCCGGCTCCCGCGGCGTTCCGGATGCGCAGGTACTCCCCCGTGACCCAGTTCGCGACGGCCTTCGGGTCGAGCCGGCCGTCCACGGCCAGCGCCGCCTCGAAGGCGTGGCTCGCGTCGGGGTCCGCGACAAGCACCCCCGCGTCGTAGGCGCTCAGCCCCAGGTCCCGCCGGTACCGCGCCCGCCGGTCCGCCGGAAGCTCCGGGAGGCGCGCCCGGATCTCGTCCAGCCAGGACCGGTCCACACGGAGCGGCGGCAGGTCCGGCTCGGGGAAGTAGCGGTA
>DATIUS010000127.1:0-2181 GCA_035466655.1 Candidatus Sulfomarinibacteraceae bacterium | reverse complement strand
TGGTGGACGAGGAGGTGGGTCAGCTCCGCCTTGAACGCGGCGAGGTCCTCGTCCGTCGCGAAGTAGTGCTGGGTCTCCGCCCAGGCCGCGATCGTGTTGACGACCCGGTCGATCAGCTGCTTGACGCTCCGCTCCCGCCCGGGCGTCCCGACGTGCCCGCGGAAGTACTTGCTGACGACGACGTTCGTGGCCAGCTGGCTCCACGCCTTCGGGACCTCGACGTCCGTCTGCTCGAAGACGCTCTTGCCCGACTCGTTCGAGATGCCCGCGGTCCGGAGCTCCCACTCGATCTCGTCGTAGGGATGGATGCCCGGGGTCGTGTGGCGGCGCGGCCAGCTGAGGCCCGTGGCGCCCTCGCCGGTGAAGCTCGCTCCCCACGGCCCGCCGAGTTGGGGGGATTGGCCGCTGGCGGCCGCCTTCGGGCCGGTCGCCTTGGTCCCGCTGGGCATCACCGGGACGGGTGCGCTCTCGGTTCGGGCCATCCTGCTCGTCTCCTCCATCCCGGTGGCGATGCTCGCCGCACCGGCTTCGCCTTCTCCGTACCGTTGCCCTTGTCGTGGGTGCCGGGACGGGATCCGCATCCGCTTCCGCATGGTCCGGGGATCGAACCGATTGCCGCCGGCTCCGCTCAGCAGTGCCGATCCGGTAGCTGCGCCTCGATCCCCCTGCGTTCGGCCGCGTCGCGGGGCCTCGGGTCCGATGGGCCACCCCGGGGAGCCTGGCGGAGGGCCGGGCGGATCCCGTGGAGGCCGGACGAGGCCGGGCGGCGACGATCGAGCGACCCTCGAACGATACGCCGCTGCCCGGGGCAGGTCAAGCCCCAAACCACAAGATGTTGTGGTTGCTCGAGTGCCTATGCCGCTACATGTTGTGGCGTGCGGGCTTCCGAGCGATCCACGATCCAGCGGTCTGAATCCACATCGGGGCCCGCTCCATCCACCATCCGGCACCCGGTTCTCCACCGCGGCCGGGGAGTTCTGCACGGTTCATGCGGTGCCCCGGCGGGTGGTGATCGGCCGATGATACAGAACGGCCGTTCTGTTGTGAAGCCCGGCGCGCGGATCACCAGGTTGTTCGCCATGCGGCACCTCCCGGGTCGGCGGCCAGCGGGCAGCGCGGCCTTCGTCCAGACTTGGTCCACGATGAGTCTGGGCGCCGAGATCCACGAGCAGGCGGCAGCCGCGCGGCGGCAGCTGGGCGAGGGCCCCCGCTCGATCGAGGCGATCGCGGCGGCCGTGCGGTCTCGCGACGTCGACACCGTCGTGATCGCGGCCCGCGGTACCTCCGATCACGCGGCGATCTATGCCCAGTACGCGTTCGGGATCCGGCACCGCCTCACCGTCGCCCTCGCCGCCCCGTCGATCCTGTCCGCGTACGGCGTGGAGCCGCACTTCGAGCGGTCCCTCGTCATCGGCATCAGCCAGTCGGGCGCGTCGCCGGACGTCGTCGGCGTGATTGCCGCGGCCCGCCGGCAGGGGGCGCCGACGATCGCGATCACGAACGACCCGTCCTCGTCGCTGGCACGGGCCGCCGAGCACCTGATCGACCTGCGGGCCGGGCCGGAGCTGGCGATCGCGGCCACCAAGACCTACACGACCTCGCTGCTCGCGATTGCCCGGCTCTCTGCGGCGATCGGCGACGATGCTGCCGCCGCGGCCGAGCTGGAGGCGGTCCCGGACGCGCTCGAGGCGGCCCTCGCCGGCGAGCCCGAGGTGGCCGCCGTCGCCGGGGACCTGGCCGCCGTCGAGCGCTGCGTGGTCCTCGGTCGCGGCTACGAGTACGCGACCGCGCGGGAATGGGCACTCAAGCTCAAGGAGCTTGCCCAGGTGTTCGCGGATCCGTACTCGGCGGCGGACTTCCAGCACGGACCGGTCGCCCTCGTGGAGCCCGGCGTGCCCGTCCTGGCGATCGCGCCCGATGGCCCCACGGCTGCGGGCATGATCGAGCTCATCGACGTCCTCCGACGCGACCGCGGCGCGGAGGTCATCGTCCTCTCGGATTCCGCCGCCGCGGGCTCGCACGGCTCACGCTCGATCGCGCTGCCGGCCGGGGTTCCGGAGTGGCTGCGCCCGATCGTCTCGATCGTCCCGGCCCAGCTCTTCGCCTATCACCTGACCCGGGCCAAGGGCCTGGATCCGGAGCGGCCGCGATACCTCCGGAAGGTGACCCTCACCCGCTGAC
>DATIUS010000126.1:0-10340 GCA_035466655.1 Candidatus Sulfomarinibacteraceae bacterium | reverse complement strand
CTCCCGCCCACGACGCCACGGACCTCGAGATCGGCCGACGCCACGGGCTCGCCGTGATCGACGTCATGGCCGACGACGGTACAATGAGCGCGGCGGCCGGGTATGCGGGCCTCGACCGGTTCGAGGCTCGCCGGCGCCTCCTCGACGACCTCATCGCGCGCGGGGACCTTGAGGGAGAGCGGTCCCATGAACTCGTCCTTGGGCGCTGCCAGCGCTCCGATGACGTCGTGGAGCCGCGCCTCAAGACCCAGTGGTTCGTGCGGACCCGGCCGCTCGCCGATCGCGCCCTCGAGGCGACCCGGTCCGGGCGCACGCGGATCGTGCCCGACCGGTTCGTGAAGATCTGGGAGCACTGGCTGACCGAGATCCGCGACTGGAACGTCAGCCGCCAGCTCTGGTGGGGCCATCGGATCCCGGCCTGGTACTGCCCGGACGGCCACGTGACCGTCTCCGAGCTCGAGGGCGGGCCCGCCGCCTGCGAAACCTGCGCCCGCCCGGCCGCCGAGCTCGTCCAGGATCCCGACATCTTCGATACCTGGTTCAGCTCCGGGCTCTGGCCGTTCTCGACGCTCGGCTGGCCGGACGCGACGCCGGATCTCGCCCGGTATCACCCCGGCTCGGTCATGGAGACCGCCTACGACATCATCTTCTTCTGGGTTGCCCGGATGGTGATGCTGGGCATCGAGCTCACCGGCCAGACCCCGTTCGAGACGGTCTATCTCGGCGGCCTGATCCGCGACCCGTACGGCAAGAAGATGTCCAAGACGACGGGCAACGTCCTCGACCCGCTCGAGATCGTCGAGACGACCGGGGCGGACGCCCTTCGCTTCGCGCTCATCCACGGCGCGACGCCCGGCCTCGACCAGCGGTTCGGTGTCGCGAAGCTGGAGAATGCCCGCAACTTCGCCAACAAGCTCTGGAACGCGACGCGGTTCGTGCTCGGCGCCCGGCCGGCGACGGTCCCCCCGGACGCGCCGAGGGTCGCGCCCGAGCCGGCGAACCTCGGGCCGTCGGAGCGCTGGATCCGGTCGCGGACCGCGGCCGCGATCGAGAGCGTGGATCGGGCGGTGACGGAGTTCCAGTTCGCCGAGGTGACGCGCGTCCTGTACGACGCGATCTGGTCCGAGTTCTGCGACTGGGGCCTGGAGCTGGCCAAGGTCCGGCTCGCGGACGGCTCGCTCCCGGCGGCCGAGCGCGAGGCCACCTGGTGGACGCTCGTGGAGTCGCTCGACGCGTACCTGCGGCTCCTCCACCCGGTGATGCCATTCGTGACCGAAGAGCTGTGGGGTGCGCTGCCGCACGCCGCCGGGGACCCGGAGCTGCTGGTGGTCGCCTCGTGGCCGGCGGCGGGCACCCGCGAGGTGGGCGTCGAGGCCGATGTCGCCGCGATCGTCGAGCTCGTCCGGGCGATCCGGAACGCCCGGGCCGAGGCGGGGATCGAGGCAAGCGCGAAGCTCCCGGTCGAGGTGGCCGTCCCGAGCCGGCTGGCCCCCGCCTTCGACGCGCTCACTCCGGCGATCGAGCGCCTGGCGCGGGCTCGGCCGCTGACGCGCCATGCGACGCGCGACGCGCTCGAGGCGAGCGCATCAGCCGGCCTCGCCGTCCTCGCCGGCGAGCTGGAGGCCCGGATCGGCAGCGGGTCCGGCGCCGGTCCCTCCGACGCCGACCGAGCCCGCCTCGAGCGGGAGCTGGCCGAGACCGAGGCGTTCCTGGCTGCGGCAAGGGCCCGCCTTGCGGACGAACGATTCGTCGCCCGCGCCCCCGCGGCCATCGTCGCCGGCGCGCGCTCCCGCGAAGCCGAGCTGGCCGAGATCGTGGACCGAATTCGAGCGCGCCTCGCCGGTTGAACCGGCTGGGGCCCGCGGCAGAGTGACCTTCGGCGGCGAAGCCGCGCGATCGGCGCTGCTACGATACGGGCCAGATCGCGTCGTCGTGCCGGGAGAACGTCGTGCCGCTCGAGTTCCTTCGCCGCAAGGGCGGCTCCACCACGCCGGCCCCCGCATCGGCTCCGTCCGGGCAGGCCGGACAAGGCGGCACCGGCCTCCCCGAGGAGGTCGTTGCCCAGGAGCACCACCTCCGGTTGAACTACGCCGGGAAGACGAGCGAGGGCGTCCGGATCAAGGCCGGGCCCCGCGCCCTCGCCGAGCTCCCAGCAATGCTCGGGGGGATCGCCCGGAGCGAGGTCGAGGTCATCGATCCACTCCCGATCGAGTACAGCCAGGCGACCCCGGTGATCGAGCGACCGTCGGAGGCGATGCAGTGGCTGAACGCCCACCACGCGCTCTCGCCGATCGCGCGGCATGCGCTCGTGATCCTCGAATCGATTGACGCGATCGACCTCGCCTTCGACACCTTCGCCTGTGCGCTCCTCGACGGTGAGCTCGACACTTCCGGGTACCCGGCGTACAGCGCGATCGTCGGCGGTGCGGCGGCCCACTGGGACGAGGTGACCGGCGACATGATCGTCCGCGGCGTCGTGGGCTGGGGTGGCCGCGGCGTCCGCGGCGACACGGACCGGCTCGCCTCGAGGATCCTGACCAGCCTGCTCTCCAACATCCTCGCCAGCCAGTACTCGCTCGGGCTCACCTCGGTCGAGCGCCCGGCTGCCGCACGCGGCCAGGGCGGGGTCATCTGTGCCCACTGCGGGTTCGCATCGGCGCACGAACGGGCTTACTACTGCCCGAAGTGCGGCATGCGCCTCCGGCGAGGCTGAGCGGGCAGGGGGCAACCGTCCGTGCCGATCTACGACTACGTGTGCACCCGGTGCGATCGGGTCACTGAGGTGATCCACGGGATTCACGACGCCGGTCCCCGGTTCTGTCCGGCGTGCGGCGCCGAGGGGACCCTGCGCAAGGGGATCACGACCTCGGCTGTCCATTTCAAGGGCTCGGGGTGGGCGAAGAAGGACCGCTCCGCGAGCGCCGCGTCGGGCAAGGCACGGCCAGCGAAACCAGCCGGTGACGCCGTCCCGGCGGGCGGCGAATCAGCGGGGGCCAGTGATGCGCCGGCGGGACCGTCCGTGCCGGCGCCGGCGTCCACCGCCGCCGGCGACGGGGGAGACTGACGATGGCCGCTGCGGACTGGATCACCCTTGCCGAGGCCACGCAGATCCTGGCGGCCGCCAACGTCCACTTCCGGACATCGACGATCGGCGCCTGGGCGCGGTCAGGGAAGCTCCAGAGCATCAAGCTCGGGGGCCGGCGCTTCGTTCGGCGCGGCGAGGTCCGGGCGCTGATCGCCCCGCCGCGCCGGGTCCGCGCGGACCACCTCCAGCCCGGACTCTTCGAGGACGTGCTGGGCTGAGCGCAACAAGGGGCGGCTGGTCCGGACGGCTCGCCGCGGTGGTGGGCTGGGGCCCGGTCGTCGCGCTCCGAGGCGTGCTCGATCGGTACGACGGGGCCGGCGGTGCGCTGGTCGCCGGCGGCCTTGCCTACAACGCCCTGTTCGCGATCGTCCCGCTGACGATCCTCGTGACCGGCATCGTCGGTCTCGTGGTCGCCGATCCGGCCGACCAGGCGCGCGTCGCCGACGCGATCGCCGACGCCCTGCCGCCGCTACGGGACCTGGTTCGGCTCGTCCTCGGCGAGGCCGCCGGTGCGGCCGGCACGATCTCGCTCTTCGGCGGCCTGGCCCTCGTCTGGGGTGCGAGCCGCTTCGTGGTCGCGTTCGAGGACGCGATGGGCCGGATCTTCGGCGGGACACGGCGGCGTGGGCTCGTGGCGCGGAACGTCGCCGGGATCGCCGCGGTCCTCGCGCTCCTCGCGGCGGCCGTGATCGGGGCGATCCTGACCGGACTCGCCTCGATCCTCGATGCCCCCGGGCTCGCCGGACAGCCGATCCTTCGTGCGCTGAACGGCGTCGTCCCGTCGGTCGTGCCGATCGCGCTCGCGGTCGCGTCCGTGGCCGTGATCTACCGCCTCGTGCCGGTGACGGCCCCGACCTGGCGCGCGATCGCCCCCCCGACGATCGCCGTCGCCATCGCGCTCGTCGCACTGGCGCGGATCTTCGCCTTCATCGCGCCGCGCTTGATCGGGGCTGCTGCGGCGATCGGGACCGTGGCGACGGCATTCGCTGCGCTCGCCTGGCTGGGGATCTCGTTCCAGGCGATCCTGCTCGGCGCGGCCTGGGCCCGCCAGCGGGACGCGTCGTGGGGAGACGCCGAGCCGGTTGCGGATTCCGACGAGCGACTGGACTTGGCGCGCGATCCGGCGACGCCGGTCGACTGAGCCGGTCCGTCCGGCGCGGACGTCAGGTCAGCTGGGAGGTACCGCAGCGCCGGCAGAAGCGCGCGGTGGCCGAGAGGGAGATCCCGCAGTTGACGCATGGCTGGACGCCCCCTGACGGCGCCTGGGCGGCGGCGATCGGCTGGACGACGTCGAGGCTCGAGGCCGCCCACATCGCTTCGGTTGCCTGGCGCGCCACGACCGCGGTGAGCGGCGGAAGTTCCTGTGCCGGCGGCGATACCGGCGACCGGGCCGGGATCCCCGTCGGCCAGCGTGGGCCGGTCGGCCACTGGGGCGTCGCGGACGGGGCCGTGGGCGGCTGCGGTGCCGGGGCGGCGGCGGTTGGCTCCGGCGCGGCCGGGGCCGTGGGCGGCTCCGGTGCGGGCGCGGCGGTCTCGCCGGCTGCGACGGGCTCGGATTCGGGCTCGGGCGTGGGGGGCTGCGGCGCGGCGACCGGCTCGGCGACGACCGGGGCGAGCTCGCGGCCGGCCTCGAACTCCGCAACGGGCTCGGGCGTGGTCGCGGTCTCAGGCGTCGGCACGCCCACGGCCTCCGCCGATGCGGGCGCCCCGACCCCCTCGCTCACCGCCACCGGCTCGGCCTGGACGGCGGAGCGGCTAGCCCAGGTCGGCTGCTCGATGAGGTCGATGCCGGGCCCGCTGGACCCGACGCCCTCGGCCATCGGCTCCTCGGCGATCGACGCCTCGTAGGCGGCGATGGCGTCGTCAAGGCTCGTGCCGGGCTCGAACCCGGGGACGGTGGTTCCCGGGGATGGAACCGGTTCGCCGGGCCCGGCCGGAAGGCCGGCCTCGGATTCCTGCGCGGCGGCCGCGACGTCTGCGTCGGGCTCGAAAGCGGGCCCAGGCACGGCCTCGATCCACGGCCCAGGAGTCGCCGCCTCGAATATCGGCTCGGCATCCGACGCGAACCCGAAGTCGGCCTCGGCTGGCATCCGGGCGGCCGCATCCCGGGCGAATGGCGGCTCGGGGACGTCGGGCTCGAACACCGGCGGCGCGGCGTGGGCCGTCGCCTCGGCGACACCGATCATCTCGGGTTCGTCGCGCGAGACCGCCGGGTCCACCGGCACGCCGATCCTGCGCCGCCGTGCGGCGTCGAGCTCGAGGAGCGGACCCGCGCCCTCGGGCGGGGGATGGGCGGCGTGGGGCCGCACGCCGGGCAGCGGTGCGCACGACAGGCAGCGGGCGTCCGTCGCGTTCCAGCAGTCGCGGCAGGTGTACTGGCGACACGACATGCAGAAGTTGAACGTCCGATGGAACGCGTCCAGCTGCTGGGTCGTTGCGTCGCGCTCCGCGTCAGACCGCGCCGCCGCCATCGCCTCATCGAGCGAGGAGTCGTCCGACATGACGAAGTTCCGGAGGCCGCGCCCGAGGACCCGAATCCCACCCAGGCGGCGCTGCCGCGGGGCGACGGATTCGAACGTGTAGCGCGTGCCACACCGCTCGCAGAAGGATTCAGTGAGGATCTCGGTCATGGGCCCCCGGACGATGGTTCCCCGCTCTCGGCGGCCGCCCGCTCGACGGGTTGCGAGTATAGCCCACCTCGATTCGCCCTCCCCCGGGCAGCAGGTACCGACGTGGCCCGCCAGGGGTACTGCGGCAAGGCCCGCCCGAACCTCTGGTAGGCTCCGCCGGATGCGACCGCTGTCGGCCGTCGAGCGCTTCTTCGAGCGCCTCTTCGAGCGGCCGAGCACCCGGCTCCTCGGCGCGCGTGTCCACCCGGTCCACCTCCTCCGCCGGCTCGAGCGAGCGATGGAGCACGGGCGCCGGGCGGATGGCCGCCGAACCCTTGTCCCGAACCGGTTCACGGTTCGCCTCCATCCGGACGACGTGCGCCGGCTTGGACCGCGGGCAGACCTGCCGCTCGAGCTCGCGTCGAGGGCCCTCGACTTTGCGAGACGGCACGGCTACACGCTCCACGGACGCCCGACCGTCGAGCTCGTCACGGATCCGGCCGCCCGTCGCGGCGACGTCGAGGTCGAGGCGAGCTTCACGGACCCGGTCCATGATCCGGGCATCGCCGCCGCCGAGGGCGACCCCGGACGGACCCGCGTCTTCGCGGCGCCGGTGCCGAGCGGGCCCCGTGCGACGCTGCTCCTTCGCGAGCCGCACGCACGGAGCCGGACCGTCAAGGTCGAGGGCGCGACGGTCGTCATCGGTCGATCCGGGACGAGCGATCTGGTGCTCGCCGACGTGCGGGCGTCGCGTCGGCACGCCCGCCTGACGGTCCGCGACGGCCACCTGGTCCTGACCGACCTCGGGTCGACCAACGGGACCCGCGTCAACGGCCGCTCGGTTCGAGAGGTCGCCGTCGGGGAGGGCGACGAGATCCGGATCGGCGATTCGGTCCTCATCGTGGCGACCGTATCCGACGATCCGGGCCAGGACGGGCCCGGCACGAACAGGGCCGCCCGGCCGCGACCGGCCCGCTGAACCGTGGACGGCGTGGTCCTGTCGATCTGGATCCTGCGGCTCCTCTTCCTCGCGCTCCTCTATCTCTTCCTGTGGGCCGTGCTCCGGGGGCTCCTGCGAGACCTTCGTGCGGCCGCTCGTGAGCCGGGAGCTGAGCTCGGGCGGCTCGTGGTGGTGGCGTCGCCCGGCGGAGAGCCGCCGCCCGGCTCCTCGTTCGCGCTGGACGCGGTGACGACGCTCGGGCGGGACGTCAATAACACGATCGTCATTGATGACGAGTTCGTGTCCGGGAGTCACGCCGTGCTCAGCTACCGGGGGCGGACCTGGTATGTCGAGGACCTCGGTTCGACGAATGGCACGTACGTGAACGGGAGCCCGGTCGAGGGCCTTGCTCCGGCGGCGTTCGGCGACGAGCTGCAGCTCGGGAACATGCGGCTCCGCCTCGATCGCGCGCGCCGGTGATCCGCACGCCGGCGGCGCGAGGGCGCGCG
Source organism: Candidatus Sulfomarinibacteraceae bacterium (assembly GCA_035466655.1). Taxonomy (GTDB): domain Bacteria; phylum Chloroflexota; class Limnocylindria; order Limnocylindrales; family CSP1-4; genus UBA5189. Next base: position 3,197 of record DATIUS010000126.1, on the reverse strand, counting down.
CGCCCGCGCCCGCGCCCGCGCGAGCTGGCGCTGCTCGGGGTCGGCGCGCTGGCCCTCGTGGCGGGTCGAGCATCGCTCGAGGCCACGCGGCGCCTGGCGGCCGGCGACCCGCCGGCGGGTGGGACCGGGCTCGGGTTTGCGGGCCTCGGCCTCCTCCCGGTCTACCTCGGGGCGCTCGTCGCCGCCCATTTCGCGCTCATCATCACCGGCCGCCGGACCGACCAGATCCTGCTGCCGACGGTCGGGCTCCTCGGCGGGATCAGCCTCCTCCTCATGGAGCGGCTCCCGCAGGACCTCGCCGGCGGTCTCGGGCTCGGGCCCACCCAGCTCGTCTGGCTGCTCGGGTCGATCGGGCTGATCGCCGTCATCGGTGCCCTGGTCCGCGGCGACGCCTGGCTGCGGCTCTACAAGTACACCTGGGCGGCGTTCGGGATCGGGCTGCTGCTCCTCACCTTCGTGCTCGGTCGCGAGGTCAACGGACAGCGCCTGACCCTGGCGATCGGACCGCTGAGCGGTCAGCCGTCCGAGCTCCTCAAGGTCATCCTCGTGGTCTTCCTCGCCGGGTACCTGTCGGAGAATCGGTCGCTCCTCGTCGAGCAATCCACGCGCCTCGGGCCGTTCCGTCTGCCGCCCGTCCCGTACCTCGCGCCGATGGTCGCGATGTGGGCGATCGCCCTGTCGATCGTCGTGGTCCAGCGTGACCTCGGAGCGGCGCTCCTCTTCTTCGTGGTCTTCCTGCTCCTGCTCTACGCCGCGACCGGACGGGCGTCGTTCGTCATCCTCGGGCTCCTCGCCTTCGCGGCCGGCGGGGCTGTCCTGTACGAGCTCGTTCCGCACGTCCGGACCCGAGTGGACATCTGGATCGATCCATTCGCGGTCGCCCGCGATGCGGGCTACCAGGTGGTCCAGGCGCTCCATGCCTTCGCCCGCGGCGGCATCCTGGGAACGGGGCTGGGCGCCGGCCTGCCCGAGGTCGGCGGCCTGCCGCCCGGCGGGATCCCGGCCCTCCACACGGACTTTCCGCTCGCGGCGCTCGGCGAGGAGCTCGGCGTGATCGGGGTCCTCGGGATCCTCGGCCTCTATTTCGTCGTCATCGAGCGCGGCCTCCGGATTGCCGCCTCGGCCGCGGACGACTTCCGCGCACTGCTCGCCGGGGGCCTCACGCTCGTCATCGGGGTCCAGGCGTTCATCATCGCGGCCGGCAACCTCAAGCTGATCCCGCTGACCGGGATCACCCTGCCGTTCATCAGCTACGGCGGGTCGTCGATCCTCGTGAACGGAATCGTCGTCGGCCTGCTCATCGCGCTGTCGGATCGGCGCGTGGAGGTGCCGCCACCACCGGCCGGGCCGCGTGAGCGCCGGCTGCGCCTGCTGGATCGATGGGCGCCATGACCGCGGGAGCCGCACCGGACCGGGGCGGGCGGCCCGGCCCCACGCGGGCGGGGATCGGGTCCACCCTCGGGCGGATCGGGTTGGCGATGGCGCTCGGCTTCGCCGGCCTCGCCGCGGGCGCCGGCTACTGGGGCGTCTGGCGTGCCGGCGACCTCTCGTCGGCGCCCGATGACGCGGCCGTCGTGGCGGCCGGCCGCCGCGTCGCCCGCGGCGAGATCACGGACCGGTCGGGGGCGCGGCTCGCCTGGAACGAGCCGGACGAGCACGGCGAGCCGTTCCGCCGGTACGTTTCGCCCGCCGTTTCCGGGGTGGTCGGGTACGCATCGCGGATCTACGGGACGGCCGGCCTCGAGCGCGAGTTCGACGCCGAACTGAGCGGGGTGACCGAGGCCGATCCGCTCCAGGACCTCGTCAAGAAGTTCCGGGCGATCCCATCCGATCCGCAGGCCATGCGAACGACGCTCTCGGCGGCCCTGCAGGAAGCGGCGGTCGCGGCCCTGGGCGACGATACGGGCGCGGTCGTGATGCTCGATCCGCGGAGCGGCGAGGTCCTCGCCCTGGCCTCCGCGCCGGCCTACGACGCCTCGGCCGTCGCGAACCCGGCCACGGCCGAGGCCGCGTTCGAGTCGCTCCTCGCCGACCCGGGCCAACCGCTCCTGCCGCGCGCGACCCAGGGCCGCTACGTGCCCGGCTCCGCCTTCAAGATCGTGACGGCGATCGCGGCGCTCGGGTCCGGCGCCGTCACGCCGGCGACGACCTTCGAGGCCCAGCCGGGCGCCGAGGAGGACGGACTGCTCGTCTCGGGCTTCCGGATCCGGGACGGCCATCATCCCGCGACCGGTGCGCGGGCGCTCGACTTCGGGGCGGCGACCGAAGTCTCGTGCAATGCCTGGTATGCCCTGGCCGGCCTCGAGACGGGCGGCGACCGCCTCGTCGAATGGGCGGGACGGCTCGGGTTCGGTGCGCCGATCCCGTTCGACCTGCCGACGGTCGCCTCCCAGGTCACCGGCGGGGACGGCCCCGACCCGGGCGGCTTCCGCGATGACGTCGAGCTCGCGAACGCGGCCTACGGGCAGGCGGAGACGCTGGCGACGCCGCTCCAGATGGCCCTCGTGGCCGCGGTCGTCGCCAACCACGGGACGCTCATGCGGCCCCACCTGGTCTCCGGGTTCACGGGCCGCAGCGGCACGACGACGATCGCCCCGGAGACCTGGCGGCGGGTGATCCCGGCTGCTACCGCCGACGTGATCGCGGCGGCGATGGTCCGTGCAGTCGAGGGGGACCTCGGCCGTGAGTTCACGGCTGGCGCCCGGGTGCAGGGCCTCCGTGTCGCGGGGAAGTCGGGGACGGCGGAGCTGGGCGGGACCGGCGAGCCGCATTCGTGGTTCATCGGATTTGCGCCGGCGGACGACCCGCAGATCGCGATCGCCGTGGTCGTCGAGCACGGCGGCCGGGGCGCCGAGCGCGCCGCGCCGATGGCTGGCACGCTGCTGGCAGCATGGAAGGACTGGGCGGGCCGATGAACTCCGATCCGGGCGATCCCCGCGGGCCGCGCCCCTTCGTGGAGCGGGTCGGGATGGCGCTCCTCGCTCTCGTGATCGCCGTCCTGTTCGGCGGCATGGCCGTCGCCTCCTGGATCGGAGGCGAGGGGTTCCTCGCAGTGGTGGCCGCGACCGGCGCGCTCATGACGGCCTGGGCGGGCGCGCTGACACTGCGCCGCGGCTGAACGCGGGCGACATCGCGGGAACCGTTCCCCGGCGTCCGGCGTACCATCGGTCGACGCCGGCGCCCCGCGGGGTTCCGGG
>DATIUS010000125.1:0-3084 GCA_035466655.1 Candidatus Sulfomarinibacteraceae bacterium | reverse complement strand
CGGCCGATCGAGTGCTCCACGTCCGCGACGCGAATGCCGAGCGTGGAGTCCGCCCGGTTCAGGACGAGCCGGAGCTTGCCGGCGCCGTAGCCGAGCTGGTCGGCGACCTCGATGAAGAGGCGCATGTTCTTGATGCTCGTGATCTCCAGGCTCAGCACCGTCAGGATCAGGTCCGCCGCGTCGAGGATCGCCAGGTTCGTGTCGTTGAACGATGACGGACAGTCGACGACGACGAGGTCGTGGTCGGCGCGCAACCGATCGAGGACCCGCTTGGCATGGTTCGCCGTCACGAGCTCGGCCTGCTCCGGGGAGGGCGGGCCGAGGAGGACGCGGACGCCCGAGGAGTGGCTGATCAGGAAGTTGTCGAGCGAGTCCGTCTCGCCGACCTCGAGCTCGGGGACCAGGTCCACGATCGACTTGTTCTTCGGATTCAGGTTGAGGAGCACCCCCACGTCGCCAAACTGGAAGGAGGCGTCCATGAGGGCGACCCGCTTCCCGCCGATCGACGCCGCGGCGACCGCGAGGTTGACGGCGATCGTCGTCCGGCCCACGCCGCCCTTGGGGCTATAGACCGCGACGATGGTTCCGGGTCCCTCGCCGTCGAGGCCGGCCGTCGCGCCGCCTGACCCGACGGTCGCGGGGGCGGCATACCGACTCTGCTTGTCCCGCTCGCGCGCCCACACCTGTCGGATGGACGCCGTGAGCTCGTCCGAGCTGAAGGGCTTGACGAGGAACTCGCGCGCGCCGGCGAGCATCGAGCGGCGAAGGTAGTCCGCCTCGCCCTGGACGGACATCATCACGACCGCCGCGTTGGGGCACTTGACCGCCAGCAGCTCCGTGGTCGCGATGCCGTCCATGTCCGGCATGTTGATGTCCATGAGGACGATGTCCGGCCCGAGCGTGGCGGCAAGCCCAACGGCCTCGCTGCCCGATGCGGCGGCACCCACGACCTCGACGTCGCTCTCGAAGCTCAGCAGCTTCGTGAGGTGGTCGCGCGTCTCCGGGATGTCGTCGACGATCAGGACCTTGATGCGGTCACTCATTGCGGACTCGGGTACCTACGACGTCGCCGCGGTCGATGATCAGGGGATCGGGGTGGGCTCAGGGATCACGATCGGCAGCGGCGGCAGGACGCCCCACTCGTCGATCAGGGTCTTGAGCACGATGCCGGTCGTGGTCACCGTAACCGGGACCACCGGGTTGCCATTCTCGTCCACGAAGTCCCTGGGCGAGCGGAGCATGAGCGTGATCGAGCCGTCCAGCTGGGCGAACTTGATGACCTCTGCCTGCTGCTGGGTGACGGCGAGGATCACGATCTCCTGCTGGCCGGTGAGCGCCGTGCCGCCGGAGTCCGGTGCCGGCGTCGCGACACCGGCTTCGGTCGCGGGCGGCGGCGGGAGGAGCGTGGCGACGACCTGGACGCCCTGGATGAGGACCTTGACGCTCGTCGGGTCGTAGAGGGTCGTGATGGTCGCGGCGTTCTGCGCGTTCTGGATGAACGAGTTCATCGGGAAGGTTGGGCTGACGCTGGCCACGATGTCCACGTAGTCGCCGGTCTTGATGAGCGTGCCGGCGCCGGACACCTGGTCCACCTGGACGGCGATGCCGGTGTAGCCGGCGGGAACCTCGACCTTGCCGGCCGTGCCCAGGTCGCTGAACTGGTACGCCGTGACCTGCTGGCCCTTCGTGATCGACTGGCGCGCCACCTTCCCGATCGCCTGGGTCACGTCGGCGTAGACGCCGGCCTCCTGGACGGTCACCGGGAGCACCTGCGTGGTGACCATCGCGGCCGTGACGGTGACCCCGAGGGGGATGTCACGCGCGGCGATCACCGTCTCGACCTCGGTCGGCGGAGCGCTGGCCGACGTGCCGCCGCCGGTCTGCCCTCCGCCGAGGAGGACGATCACGAAGACGAACGCAAGCGCGGCGAGAAAGACGCCGATGAGCAGGATCAGCCGATTCGAGCGCTTCAAGTTGAGATTCCTCCCCGGAAACCGTGTGACAGGTGGCACCACATTAGCACCGGCCCGCGGTGACGCGACTATACGAAAGGGCTAGGACCAGAGGTAGGTTCCGGCAGGAAACCACGCACGGCGCAAGGTGGACCGCAAGGTGGTCCCGGCCGGCCCACGCACCGAAGCGGCCCACCTTCGCGGAGGGGCCGCTTCGAGTGAGGAGGGCTCTATCCAGCTTAGCTCGTGCTGCCGATGGATTCGCCGACGATGCTCATCGTCTCGCTGATCTGGCCGCCGAGGAAGAGCAGGGCGACGATGGCGACAATCGCGATAAGTCCAAGGATGAGTGCGTATTCGGCGAGACCCTGCCCGTCTTCGACGTGCCGGAAGCGCGAGACGAGGCGCTCGAGGCCGACGGAGAGCATGTGATGAATCACCTCCTTTCGACGGCGATGGGCACGTCTCCCCCGCAGGGGAGGGCGGAGATGTGCGGACCGCCGGCCCTCGCGGGTCCGGCGGTCCGGGTTGCTCGACTTGGGCCGGCCCTAGACGGACTTGCCGACGGTGCTGAGGATTGTGCTGATCTGGCCGCCGAGGACGAGCAGGGCGACGATCGCGACGATCGCGATGAGCGCGAGGATCAGCGCGTACTCGGCAAGACCCTGGCCGTCCTCATCCCGATTGAAGGATGCGATAAGAGCAGAAATGAACGACATCTGGTGGACACCCCCTTTCCGTCCAGTCTCCCCGGGCTGCCCCGGGGGCGCGGATCACCGTACGGGCTGACCCGATTCGTGTCAAGCGTCCAGAAGGGCCCCCGACCGCACCGAAACGCAGAGGACCGCCGGCCTGCGGGTCCGGCGGTCCGGTTCTGGCCGGCGGGAGCGTCCTAGATGGACCCGCCGACCGTGCTGAGGATCGTGCTGATCTGGCCGCCGAGGAAGAGCAGGGCGACGATCGCGACGATCGCGATGAGGGCGAGGATGAGGGCGTACTCCGCCAGGCCCTGGCCGGACTCGTCCCGGCGAAGGGTGGCAAGGAACGACTGGATTCGCGTCATGGGCGGTGAGCCTCCCGTAATGAATGCAGTCCCCGTGATGGGATCCGTACTCTAGGCTCACGGGTCGTG
>DATIUS010000124.1:0-3310 GCA_035466655.1 Candidatus Sulfomarinibacteraceae bacterium | reverse complement strand
GGAGGTCCTGGAGGTAGGTCGTGCAGGCCGCGGGGTCCAGGTCACGGACCTGCGGCGTGGCGGCGATGGCGAGCAAAGCGTGCCGGGCCGCCGCGAAATACTCCCGTGCGGCGCCGGCGACGAGCGTCGCGAGCCGCTCGGTCTCGTCCGTCGCTGCGGCGCGGGCAGCCTCGCGATCGATGGTCAGGCGCAGGACGTTGCCGGCCACGAGCGGTGCGGCGACGAGGAGCACGATGACGGCGACCCTGGCCCGCAGGCCGAGGCGCCTGATACGCCCGCCGCTCGGAGGGGCGGCGGGCCGCTCCGCGGCCTGAGCTTCCGCGTCGCTCCCTGTCAAGCGGTCTGCTTCCTCATCCGTGGCGTCCCTCGGCCGTGCGCCGCCCGTTGGGCGGGGTCAACGGCGAGTGTACCCGTATAGCAAGCGGGATTCCCACCGCCTACGGCCGCAGGTCGATGAAGACGTTCTTCGTCTCGGTGTACAGGTCGATCGCCGACATCCCGAGCTCCCGCCCGATCCCGGACATCTTGTAGCCGCCGAACGGCGCCTCGGTGTGGACGCTGCTGTTGCAGTTGATCGACAGGACGCCGGCCTGGATGCCTTTCGCCGTCCGGAGCGCCTTGCCGATGTCGCGACTCCAGATCGATCCGGACAGGCCGTACGGCGTCGCGTTGGCGAGCCGGATCGCCTCCTCCTCCGTGTCGAACGGGATGACCGCGACGACCGGCCCGAAGATCTCCTCGCGGGCGATCCGCATGTCGTTGTCGACCCCGTCGAAGACCGCCGGCATCAGGTAGGCCCCGCCGGCCAGGGCCGGATCGGCCGGCGCCTCGCCGCCGACGACGAGGGTCGCACCCTCGGCCAGGCCGATCTCGACGTAGTCGCGCACCCGGTCCCGCTGCTTGAACGAGACGAGCGTGCCGACCTCGGTCGCCTCGTCCGCCGGGTCGCCCACCTTGACCCGACGCGTCGCCGCCGCGAACAGCTCGACGACCCGCTCGTGGACCGACCGCTCCACGAGGATCCGGCTCCGGGCGCAGCAGTCCTGGCCGCAGTTGTCGTAGACGGCGTAGGGCGACTCGGCCGCGAAGCGCTCGATGTCGGCGTCCGCGTAGACGATGTTGGGGCTCTTGCCGCCGAGCTCGAGCGAGACCTTCTTCACGTTGTTCGAGGCGAGCCGCATGATCTCCTGGCCGGTCGTCGTCTCGCCGGTGAAGGCGACCTTGCCGACGCCCGGGTGGGCGGCGAGCGCGGCGCCCGCCGAGCCGCCCGGGCCCGTGACCACGTTGACGACGCCGGGCGGGAAGCCGGCCTCGAGGGCCAGCTCGCCGATCCGGAGCGCGGTCATCGGGGAGAGGCTGGCCGGCTTCAGGATGCAGGTGTTGCCCGCGGCGAGGGCCGGCCCCAGCTTCCAGCTGGCCATGAGGAGCGGGAAGTTCCAGGGCACGATGAGCCCCACGACCCCGATCGGCTCGCGCAGGGTCAGGTCCAGGCCGGGCTTGGTGACCGGGATGGTCTGGCCGAAGACCTTGGTCGCGGCGCCGGCGTAGTAGTCGAAGACCACGCTCGCGCCGGTGGTCTCACCCCGCGACGAGGAGATCGGCTTGCCGGTGTTGCGGGTCTCCAGCCAGGAGAGCTCCTCGACGTGGTCCCGGATCAGCGCCGCGAACGCGGCCAGCGTCCGGCCTCGCTTGCTCGCGGCCCAGGTGGCCCAGCCGGATGGGTCCTCGAAGGCCCGGCGGGCGGCTTCGACCGCCCGGTCGACGTCCACCTTGCCACCGAGCGGGGCGGTGGCGATGACGCCACCCGTCGCCGGGTTGACGACCTCGAAGGTCCCGCCGTCGGCGGCGTCGACCGGCCGGCCGCCGATCACCATCTTCAGGCTGCTGATGCCGGCGGACGCGGTCTGGTCGATCGCCATGGGAGAACCTCGGTTGGACGGGCGCGGCCGCTGGTCGCGGCGGCGCCGATCGGGGGAGAGCGGACGTGGCCCGATGATACGCCCGGGCCGCACGGATCCCGGGGGCCTCGGGCTACAGTTCGGTCGTGACGACGACCACCGGGCCCAGGCGCTCGGCTCCGTCCCGGGGCTCGACCGTGGCCGCGCGCCATCTCCGTATCTGGATCCTCATCGTGGCGGTCGCCGTCGGAGCGGGCACGATCGGGTTCATGGCCCTAGAGGGCTGGCCCCTCGACGACGCCCTGTACATGACGGTGATCACCCTGACGACGGTCGGCTTTCGTGAGGTCAGGGAGCTCGACGCGGCGGGCCGGCTGTGGACGATGCTCACGGCCATCGCCGGCGTCGGGATCATCTTCGGGTCGATCGGGATCGTGGCGGAGTCCATCCTCAGCGAGACGGCCAGCGGCAGGAGGGAGCGGCGGCGGATGACGGCGGCGGTGAGCGCGCTTCGGCAGCATTTCATCCTGTGCGGCTACGGGCGGGTCGGCACGACGGTCGCGCGAGAGCTCGCGCACGCCGGGGTCCCCCTCGTGATCGTCGACATCAACCCGGCGTCGCTGGCGACGGCGACCGATGACGGCTTCCTCATCGTCGAGGGCGACGCCACGCGAGACGACGTGCTCCGGGAGGCCGGGGTCGAGCGCGCCCGAGGCCTGATCACGACGGTCGACTCGGACGCCAACAACGTGTACGTGACGCTGTCGGCGCGGGCCCTCAACCCGAGGCTGTTCATCGTCGCCCGGGCCAACCAGGACGGATCGGAGACCAAGCTCCTCCAGGCGGGCGCGGACCGGGTGGTCTCTCCGTACACGCGCGCCGGCCGCCAGATCGCCGAGCTCGCCACCCGACCCCGGGTCGCGGATTTCATCGACTACGCCCTGTCCCACGGCCAGCTGGCGTTCGCGATGGAGGAGATCGAGGTCGCCGCAGACGGCCCGCTCGCCGGGCGGACCGTCGGATCGCTCGTCGCGGAGGGGATCCACCCGCTGGCGATCGTCCGCGGCCCGGCCGACTACGAGCCGAACCCGCCCGCAGAGCGGGTCCTGGCTGCCGGGGACGGGCTCATCGTGTCGGGGACCTCGGACACGCTCAAGCGGCTCCGCGAGCGGGCGTAGGGGAACGCGAACCGCCTCCCGTGCCCCCCAGCGCGGGTGCGCGGGCCTCGTTCTCCGTGGGCGAACCGATCGCTCGAATCTGGCCGGACCAACCCTCCTCGATGGGTCGATCGAGTCCGCCAATCACCTCGAGCGGGGTCGGCGAGGGTCCGCCCATGCTCGTCGCCGGCGCCCGGCCCGGGCGCCCGGTTCCTCGGATCGGCCGGGCTCAGCCCGCCGCCCGCCGATTCGGCC
>DATIUS010000123.1:0-1909 GCA_035466655.1 Candidatus Sulfomarinibacteraceae bacterium | reverse complement strand
CGCCCGTGGCGACAGCCCGGGAGCGGCTGCCGCGGAGGCGGAAGGCCTCGACCGGGAGCGCGGTCAGGGCGCGTCCGGCCAGCAGGTCGCGCGCCCGCCCGACGTTGACCGCGTCGTAGCCCGCGTCCATTCCCGGCGTCTCGAGGATGAAGGTCGCGTGCCGGAGCCGCAGGTGCCGGATGATGTGGCCCAGCCCGGCCTCGCCGATCCGCCCGCCGCCGAGGTGCTCGTGCCGATCGTGGCGCGAGCCGGGCTCCGCCTTCGAGTCGTTGAAGTGGACGAGCACGAGGCGGCCCAGCCCGATCCGCCGATCGAACGCATCGAGGAGCCGGTCGATCGAGCGGGGCTCGTCCAGCCGGATCCCGGCGCCCCAGGCGTGTGCGGTGTCCAGGCAGAAGCCGAGGCGCCCCTCGGGCACGCCGAGCCTGCCGGCGGCATCGGCGATCCGGGCCAGCTCGGAGACGGTCGTCCCGACCGACCAGCCGCCGCCGGCCGAGTTCTCGAGGACGAGCATCGCCGCCCCCGGATCGTCCGGTACCGCTTCAAGGGCCCGTGCGACGGCCCTCGCCACCCGGCGGATCCCGGCCGCCATGGAGGTGTCACGATGCGACCCCGTGTGGATGGTCACGAACCGGGCACCGTAGCCGGGCGCGGCCCTGAGCTCCGCCTCGAGGACGGACCGCGACCTCGCCGCGAAGTCACGCTCCGGGCCGGCGAGGTTGATGAGGTACGCCCCGTGGATGGCGACCGGTGCGATTCCATGCCGATCGAGGACCTCCCGGAACGCCGGCAGCTCGCGGGGCGGCGCGCCGCGCCGGGCCCAGGCGGTCGGGTTGTCGGCAAAGACCTGGATCGCCGTGGCCCCGATCTCGACGGCTCGGTTCGCCGCACGCACCATGCCCCCGCCGAGAGGCAGGTGGGCTCCGATTCGAGGCTCCTCGAGGGGCACCCCGGCGTGTCAGCGGCGGCCGTCCGAGCCGCGAGTCTTGCCCTTCGTGTATTCGCCGCCGATCATCGGCTCGATCAGCCCGAAATGCCCGTCGCTGCGGCGGTAGAGGATGCCGATCCGCTCGGTTTCGGCGTTGACGAAGACGAAGAAGGCGTGGCCCAGCTCCTCCATCCGGGCGAGGGCGTCCTCCTCGAACATCGGCTCGATGTCGAAGCGCTTGACCTTGACGATTCGCCGATCCCGGGACCGCTCGGCCTGCCCGTCGGCGATCCGGCGGAGGATCACCTTCTCCTCCTCGGGCCGTGCCCGCAGGCGAGGCTTGGCCATGAAATCGACCGCCCGCCGCTCGATCTTGTCGAGGACCTCGTCGATGCCCGCCTTGTGGGTGGCGGCCGCGGCCGATCCCCGAAGCGTCTGGCCGTCGATGACGAGGGTCACGTCGACGATGTGCGAGTCGTCGACGCTCCGATGGCGCTCGAGCGACAGCTCCACGATCGCGTCGCTCCGGTCGTCCAGCAACCGCTCCAGCCTGGCGAGCTTCCGCTCCGCGTACTGCCGGTCGCTCGCGCGAACCTCCAGGTTCTTGCCCTTGACGATCGTCCTCACCGTTCGACCTCCCCGTGCTCGGGATCGTGTGTCTCTCGGCCGGCACGCTGGACCCGGTCCGGCAACCCGTGGCCGGGAACCGCGTCCGCGGACCGAGTATAGCCCCGCCTCCCTGCCCCTCCAGACCTGCCGGATCGCCCGGAAGCGGCCTGTCCGCTGCCCCGTCGGGGCTCGGGCGCGGGTCCGATCGTGGGTGTCGATCCGGGCCCGGCGCACCGGCGGCGGTCGCCTGGCGGCGGCGCTCGGCGGTAGCCCGTTGACCCCGTGGCGACCCATGCGGCGGCGTCACCCGGCCCCGATTCCGCCATACGCCCACGGGGATGGCACTGGAAACGGCGTGGTCGCCCGGACGGC
>DATIUS010000122.1:0-5542 GCA_035466655.1 Candidatus Sulfomarinibacteraceae bacterium | reverse complement strand
CCGACGGCCTCATCAGAGGGGCCGCCACGGCCGACGAGCTCGTTGCGCTGACCGGCCTGACGATCCCCGCCGTCCTGGCCGGCCTGACGGCGCTGGAGTCCGCCGGCCTCGCGGTCGGTGCCTACGGTCGGTACCGGCCGGCCGGCTACCTCGCTGCGGCGGTCGACCTCGGCCCCGGAGGATCGGTCGGGCCCGCAGCGCCGGCGGAGCCCGCGGCCTGAGTCTGGCGCGGTCCCGTCAGGCCTCGGCCGCGACGAGATCGGGCCGATCGGGAGGCCGGGGGCGGCGTTGAGGAGCTCGGAGACCCGCGCGGCGTCGGCTTCGAGGCCGTGGCTCGGGTGCACTGAGACGCGACCGTCGTCGTCGGCGAGGGCCAGGAGGAACCCGGCACGGTCGCCATGGGCGAACCGATCCGGATCGAGGAAGAGGGCCGGCTTGACGGTTGCCGGGTCGCCCCGCTCGGGGCAGAAGACCAGGCAGTTGCCGCACTCGTTGCACAGCTCGGCGAAGAGCAGGTACTGGTGTGCCCCGGCGATCTCCATCCCGGCGGGGGTAGGGAGGCGGAAGAAGGCGTCGTTCGGGCAGACCGTCACGCAGACGTTGCAGGCGACGCAGCCCCACCGCTCGAGATCGTGGTCCACGCGCCGTGGCAGCCTGGCCGTGCCGGCCCGCGTGTAGGCGGCGTTCCGCCCGGCGTCGTGGAGCCCGGCCGCGTACGCGGCGGTCGGGCCGGCGAACCCGGCGGCCAGCGCCGCCGCCCGTTCGTGGGCCTGCCATGCCGGGAGGTCCGCGCTGCCGGCCGCGATCATCGCCTCGGCGAGGGCGCCGAGCATCGGCTTGAGCCGACCGTAGCCGCCTGGCTTGAGCAGGTCCGTGCAGGCGGTGATCGGGGCGAGCCCGAGTCCCGCGACCCTCGGGAGGTTGTGCTTCGTGACCCCGGCCGAGAAGCTCGCCGCGACCGTGCCGGGGTGCCCGTCGACGGCGAGCCGGCCGGGCAGCGCCCGGTCGAGCTCGCCGAGGAGCGTCGTCGAGAGGACGTGGAGCGGCGGGCCGGACAGGTACATCGGGTCGTCCGGCAGGAAGCCGCGGTGGTTCTCGACGACGAGCGTGTTCGTGAGCTTGATCCCGAATCGCCGCCCGTGCTCCTGGGCGAACCCGTCGAGGTCGCGGATCAGCTCGACGGCGCGGGCGAACGAGAGGTCGGCCTCGAAGGCCGAGCGGCGGAGACGGATCTCCTCGTACCCCAGCTCGCCGGCCAGGATCGCCCCGACACGATCGAACCCCAGGAGCGTCGGATTGAGCTTGACGACGACGTCGAGGCCGTGCCGCGTCATCAGGTGCCGTGCAATCAGCACCGCGGTCGAGCGGGTCGCCCGCTACTGGGGCCGCCCCGAGCAGCGCTGGATCGACCGGATGACGCGCAGCGAGGCGAAGGCCTACCTGGCGGAGGGCATTCACTTCGCGCCCGGGAGCATGGCCCCGAAGATCGAGGCCTGCGTGGCCTTCCTCGAGGGTGGCGGCTCCGAGGCAGTCATCTCGAGCCCGGAGAACCTCGAGTACGCGCTCCGCGGCCAGGCCGGGACGCATATCGTCCACGACTGAGGCGGGCGCGTGCGGGACCCGTGCTATCCTGCCGGCGGCCGTCAAACGGCGGCCGGCAGCTTCACGATGCCATCGTCCCGTGCGACGAGCCAGGAGACTGCTGGATTGCGGAACGTTCTCGCGGCCACCCTGGCGGTGCCCGTCATCGCCATCGTCGTCGCCGGGTCGATCGCACGGCGCGGGGGGGTCCGCCGACTGTCGGCCGTGGCCGCGGTCCTCGCGCTCGGTGCGGTCGTCGCCCTGTGGACCAACCGGCCGGCTCCAACGACCGCCACCCCGCCGACGCGCCCGGTCGCGCTCGAACAGGTCGCCTTCGCCACGCATGTGCGCACGTCGGAGTCCCCGTCGAGCCCCGTGACCTTCACGTTCCCGACCCCGATGAACGAGGCCAGCGTGGGCGGGCTCGTGCAGGTCGCTCCGCCGGTGGACGTCGAGACCACTTGGTTCGCGGGCGGGACGGTCCTGACCGTCCGCCCGGTGCCCGCCTGGAAGGCCGGCACGTTCTACACCGTCACGATCCTCGCGGGCGCCCTCGACGCGACCGGCCGCCCCCTCGAGGGACGGGTTCGGGCAGCCTTCCTTACCCGGCCGCCGGTGAGCGCCGCCATCTCGGCGACCTCGCTCGCCGGCGCTGAGGCGACGATCGCGACGGCCTTCCGGCTCGCCTTCTCGGGCGCGATCGACGAATCGACGCTCGACCTCCTTGTCAGCCCCCCGGTCGAGGGCTCGATGATCCCGGCCGAGGGGTCCACAGACGCCGCTCCGGTCTTCGAGTTCGTCCCGGACGACCCGCTCGACCCCGACACGGAGTACACGGTCATCCTCGGCCCGGGAACCCGGGACTCGGACGGCGCTGAGATCGAATCCGCGCAGCTGGTCATCCGGACCGCCGCCGCGCCGGCGGTCGTCCGGTTCCGCCCGCGGAATGGCTGGGTGGACGTCGAGCGGGGCCAGAAGCTGTCGGTCCGGTTCACCGAGCCGATGGACCACGCCACGACGGAGGCGGCGTGGAGCGCCACCGCCGGTTCGACCCCGCTCGAGGGGTCGTTCACGTGGGCCGAGAACGACACGGTCCTCGTGTTCGACCCGAGTGGGCCGCTCGGCTACGCGGCGAAGGTGAAGCTCACCGTCGGGGCGGACGCCCTGTCGATCGCTGGGGTCCCCCTGGAGCGCGCGGCCTCGGCAACGTTCACCACGGTACCCAAGCCGAAGCCCCCGTCGAGCAGCGGCGGGACGGGCGGCTCGAGTGGGTCGAGCACAGGGTCGGTCGGTGCAGGGACCTGGGCGGCCGTCGAGACCTACTACCTCGGCCTGATGAACTGCACGCGGACCGGTGGGACCGTGACCTCGTCCGGGAGCTGCTCCAGCCCGGGTGGGCGGGACGTCGCACCGCTCCTGCTCGATGCCGGGATCAGCTCCAGCGTCGCTCGTCCGTACGCGAAGAAGCTCGCCGTGAACAACCTGTGCACCCACTTCTCGGGCGGGAACCCGGGCGATCGTCTCCGGGCCGCCGGCTACACGAGCTACATCTGGGCCGAGAACCTGGGCTGCCGGAGCGGCGATCCGTTCGCCGCCGTACTGGGTTCGCACCTCTTCTTCCAGAGCGAGTGGTCCTACAACGGCGGGCACTACGTGAACCTGATGAACCCGAAGTACGACCGGGTCGGGATCGGGGTCTGGGTTGCCGGCGGCCGCGTCCGCCTCGCGGTGGACTTCTACCACCCGCTGTGAGCCTGCACGGATGATCCGAAACGCCGTCATCCACCTGTTGAGCGAGCAGCCGGTCATCGCCGACCTGCTCGAGATGCCCTCCCCGGGCGATGCCACGCTCCGGTGCACGAACCTGCGGACCAAGGACGGCAAGCGGCCGGTCTTCATCGATCAGATGGATTCGACGTTCATCTTCCCGTACCTCCACATCCGGTTCGTCGAGATCCACCCGGACCCTGCGACCGAGGCCGCCGCCCGCGCCGCCGGCAATGCAGAGGCCGGGGCCGCTGCGGCGGAGGAGGGCGACCTCGAGATCGACGAGGAATTCCTCCGGCGCATCCGGGAGGCATAGCCGGGCAATCGCCGGGTGACCGGGTGTGCAGGGGCCTGAGGTATAGTCCCGCCCGATGCCGAAGCACCTGGTGATCGTTGAGTCGCCGGCCAAGGCGCGGACGATCGAGCGCTACCTCGGCGACGATTACCGCGTCCTGGCGTCCTACGGGCACGTCCGCGACCTTCCCGAGAACCCCGGCAAGGGCAAGTTCGGCGTCGACGTGGACCACGGATTCGAGCCCGAATACGTCATCGCCGACGACCGGCGCAAGCAGGTCGACGCGATCGAGCGGGCGGCCCGGACGTCGGACCTCGTCTACCTTGCGACGGACCTCGACCGCGAGGGCGAGGCGATCGCCTGGCACGTGGCCGAGGCGGCCCACGTGCCCGCCGCCAAGACGCGCCGGGTGACCTTCTCGGAGATCACCGAGCGGGCGATTCGCGAGGCCTTCGAGCATCCCCGGGCCATCGACACGGACCTCGTGAACGCCCAGCAGGCGCGCCGGATCGTGGACCGGCTCGTCGGGTACACCCTCAGCCCGCTCCTCTCGCGCAAGATCCGCGGCGGCCTGTCCGCCGGTCGCGTCCAGTCGGTCGCGACGCGCCTCGTCGTCGAGCGCGAGCGCGAGATCGCCGCCTTCGAGGCGCGCGAGTACTGGACCCTCCGCGCCACGCTCGCCACCCGGCGCGGCGAGACCTTTGAGGCGGACCTCGTCCGGATCGACGGGGTGGCCGCCGAGATCGGCGACGGGGAGGCGGCCCGCCGGCACGAGGCGGCGATTCGGGCACTGCGGCCGCTCGTCACGAGCGTCGGCACCCGGACCCAGCAGCGGAGCCCGGCTCCGCCCTTCACGACCTCCACGCTCCAGCAGGAGGCGAGCCGGAAGCTCTCCTTCAGCCCGAAGCGGACGATGTCGGTCGCGCAACGGCTGTACGAAGGGGCGGACACGCCGGACGGGCACGTCGGCCTGATCACCTACATGCGGACCGATTCGACCGCGATGGCCGGGGTGGCGATGGGCGAGGCGCGCCAGGTCATCACGGACCGCTACGGCGAGCGCTACGCGATGCCCAAGGGCCGGGTCTACCGGACGAAGACGAAGGGTGCGCAGGAGGCGCACGAGTCGATCCGGCCCACCCGGTTCGCCCGCGATCCGGAGTCGCTCGCCGGCTCGCTCAAGCCGGAGGAGCTCCGGCTCTATCGCCTGATCTGGCAGCGCGCGCTCGCGTCGCAGATGGCGGCGAAGTCGCTGGAGACGACCACCGCGGACCTGGCGGACGGGCCATACGAGCTCCGCGCGAGCGCGACGCGAACCCTGTTCGACGGCTTCGCCCGGGTCTACACCGAGGGCCGCGACGACGACGGCGCGGACGAGTCGGAGGGCCGGCTGCCGGAGCTCGCGAAGGGCGACCCGACGACCGTGGCGGATGTCGCGTCCACGCAGCACTTCACCGAGCCGCCGCCGCGCTACACGGAGGCGTCACTCGTCAAGGCGCTCGAGGAGCACGGGATCGGGCGGCCGTCGACCTACGCGGCCACACTGTCCACGATTGTCGATCGCGGCTACGTCCGGGTCGAGGAGCGCCGGCTGCGCCCGGAGCTCATCGGTGAGATCGTGACGGACCTCCTCGTCGAGCACTTCGGGGACTACGTGGACGTCGCCTTCACGGCCCGCATGGAGGAGGAGCTGGACGAGGTCGCCCGCGGCGAGCGCGCCTGGGTGCCGCTCCTCGAGGCGTTCTACGGTCCACTGCGCGACCGCGTGGACGAGAAGCGCCGGGAGCTCAGGCGGCGCGACTTCACCACCGAATCCTCGGACGAGGTCTGCTCGCTCGGGCACCCGATGGTGATCAGGCTCGGCCGCAACGGCCGGTTCCTCGCCTGTTCGCTGTTCCC
>DATIUS010000121.1:0-23585 GCA_035466655.1 Candidatus Sulfomarinibacteraceae bacterium | reverse complement strand
GAGGCGGCGCTCTCGGACGCGGAGCAGCAGCTCAACCCGGCCCAGTTCGCCGATCTCATGGCCGCCCTCGTGCCCGTCCACGAGCACGTCCGGTCGCTCCACGGCGATCCGCTCGTCACCGGTGCCGCGCTCGGCATCGGGGCGGGCGGACTGTCCAAGCACTAACCGGCGTGGAGACGCTCGCGGCCCCTGCCGGCGGCGGACCGGCCGGGATCGCCACCATCCTCCCGGCGGCCAGGCTGCGGGGCGAGATCGTCGTGCCCGGCGACAAGTCGATCAGCCATCGCGCGCTCATGCTCGCGCTCCTCGCCGAGGGCGAGAGCCGCATCGAGGGTGCCGGAGACGGCGCCGACGTTCGTTCGACAGCCGGGATCTGCCGGGTCCTCGGAGCGACGATCGAACGGGCAACCCGAGACGGACGAACCGTGGCCTACCGGGTCATGTCGCCGGGTCGCGCTGGGATCCGGGAGCCGGCCGGCGCCCTCGACTGCGGGAACTCGGGGACGAGCCTCAGGCTGTTCGCGGGGATCCTCGCCGGGGTGCCCGTGACCGCGGTTCTCGACGGGGACGCGTCATTGCGACGGCGCCCCGTGGCCCGTATCATCGAGCCGCTGCGCGCCATGGGCGCGACGCTCCGAGCCCGCGACGACGATTCCCTCCCACCGGTGACCGTGACGGGTCGCCGCACCCTCGAGGCGATCGACTGGACGACCCCGGTGCCGTCGGCGCAGGTGAAGTCCTCGATCCTCCTTGCCGGGTTGTGCGCGGGCGGGATCACGCGGGTGCGGGAGCACGTCGCGACCCGTGACCACACGGAGCGGATGCTTCGGGGACGTGGCGTGCCCGTCCGGTCACTGCCGGACGGCGAGGGCGGCGCGGTGATCGAGATCGAGGGAGGTACGGGCGTGGCGGCGATCGACGAGCGGGTCCCCGGCGATCCGTCCGCGGCCGCCTTCTGGCTGGTGGCGGGCGCGATCCATCCCGACGCCCAGCTCGTGATCCGGAACGTCGGCGTGAACCCGACGCGGCGAGCGATCATCGACCTCCTCGCGCGCATGGGCGCCCGGATCGAGGAGCGACCGGTCGTGGGCGGCGGCGGCTCGAGCACGGCGTCCGGGGACGCCGGCGAGCCGGTCGCGGATCTCGTCGTTGCGACCTCCGAGCTGCACGCGATCGAGGTGACCCCGGCTGACGTCGCCGGTGCCATCGATGAGATCCCGATCCTTTGCCTGGCGGCGACCCAGGCCCGGGGCCGAACCACGATCCGCGGCGCCGGCGAGCTGCGCCACAAGGAATCGGATCGGCTGGCCGGGATTGCCGCCGGGCTGACGGCGCTCGGAGCGAGGATCGCCCTCGACGGCGACGACCTCATGATCGACGGGGCCGCTCGTCTCACCGGCGCCCCCACCGACAGCCTCGACGACCATCGACTCGCGATGACGTTCGCGATCGCCGGCCTCATCGCCGCCGGCCGGACCACGGTGGGGCGGCCGTCCAGCGCCTCGATCTCCTACCCCGGCTTCTTCACCGAGCTCGAAAGGATCCGACCATGACCAAGCGGGTCGTCCTCATCGGCCATCCCGTCGCCCATTCACTGTCCGGCGCGATGCAGCAGGCCGCGTTCGACGCGCTGGGCATCGACGCGTCCTACGAGCTGTGGGACCGGGCGCCCATCGCACTGCCCGACGCGATTGCCGACCTCCGGGCCGACGCGTACCTCGGGGCGAACATCACGATCCCGCACAAGGAGCGCGTGGTCCCCCTCGTCGACCGCCTCACCGAGGAGGCGCACGCGACCGGGGCCGTCAACACGATCACGAAGGAGGGGCGCCGGCTGGTCGGCCACAACACGGACGTGCCGGGCTTCTCAGCCGCGCTCGACCAGCTCGTCGGGCGGGCGAAGATGCCCCGCCAGGCGGTCGTCCTGGGCGCCGGCGGCGGAGCGCGGGCCGTGGTCTACGGCCTGATCCGGGTCGGCTTCCAGCGGGTCATCGTCTTCAACCGGCACCTCCACCGCGCCGAGGGCCTCGTGAAGCACTTCGGGCGGAGCGCCGCCCACATGGAGCTGCGGGCGATGCCCTGGCACCCGTCGATCATCGAATCGGAGCTGGCGAAGACGAAGCTGCTCGTGAACGCGACCTCGATCGGACTGACGTCCGATGAGAGCCCGGTCCCAGCCGGTGCGCTGCCGCCCGAGCTCCTCGTCCTCGATCTCATCTACAGCCGCACGCGCCTGCTCCGCGAAGCCGAGGCATCCGGCGCGCGTGCCCGCGACGGCGAGACGATGCTGCTCCACCAGGGAGCCGCCGCGTTCACCCTTTGGACCGGCCAGCCCGCCCCGCTCGAGCTGATGGCGGAGGCCCTCGCGAACGCCCGCGCCAAGGGCCTCCGGTCCGCGGAGGGCGAGCCGGCCGGCGAGGACGCGGCGGCCACCGCACCGGCGTCGCCGACGGCGCCCTCCGACGAGACCGAGGCTGCGGCGGCCGCGGCGGAGCCCGAGGCACCCGCGGCTGCCGAGGCGCGGGCCGACGAAACGACCGCCGCGGCGGCCGGCTGACTGGCGGACGGCTGCGACGCCCGTGGAACCCTTTCGCTTCCTGACCTCGGGCGAATCGCACGGGCCCACGCTCGGCGTGACGGTCGAGGGGGTGCCGGCCGGCCTCGCGCTGACCGCCGACGGCCTAGCCGTCGACCTCGGCCGGCGCCAGCGTGGCTACGGCCGCGGCGCGCGCCAGGCGATCGAGACCGACCGGGCCGAGATCCTCGGCGGCGTCCGCCACGGGCTGACGCTCGGGTCGCCGATCCTCCTCCTGGTCCGTAACCGCGACTGGGAGAACTGGGGCACGGTCATGGGGGCCGCCCCGCTCACCGACGACGAGGCGGCCGCCCTGCGGGCCGCGGCCGCCGAGGGCAACAAGCGGGCGACACCCGTCACCCGCGTGCGGCCGGGTCATGCCGACCTGGCAGGCGCGCTCAAGTACGGCCATTCGGACGTCCGGAATGTGCTCGAGCGCGCGTCCGCGCGCGAGACGGCGGCCCGTGTCGCGGCCGGCGGCGTCGCCCGGGCCTTCCTGCGCGAGCTCGGGATCGATGTTTGGTCGTTCACCGCCGAAGTCGGCGGCGTTGCCATCGACCCGGCCCGGTCCACCCGCTCGCGCGGCGAGGCCGACGCGTCGCCGCTGCGCTGCCCCGACCCCGACGCCGAGGAGCGGATGATCGCCAGGATCGACGAGGCGAGGTCCGGCGGAGACACGATCGGCGGGGTCTTCGAGGTCGTCGCCCACGGCGTCCCGATCGGGCTTGGGTCGTACGTGCACTGGGATCGGCGCCTCGACGCCGCGCTCGCGGCAGCGGTGATGAGCATCAACATCGTGAAGGGAGTCGAACTCGGGCTCGGCTTCGAGCAGACGCGACGCTTCGGCAGCGCGGTCCACGACATCATCGACGGGCGGGCGGATGACGGTCACTGGATCCACCGGTCGAACAACGCCGGCGGCACGACCGGCGGCATCTCGAACGGCGAGCCGATCGTCGTCCGGGGCGCCGTGAAGCCGATCTCGACGCTGGCCCGGCCGCTGCCGTCCGCCGACCTGATCACGGGCCGGCCGGTGGACAAGGCCCACTATGAGCGGAGCGACATCAGCGTCGTGCCGGCGGCCGGGGTGATCGGCGAGGCGATGGTCATGCTGACGCTGGCCCGGTTCGTCCTCGAGACGCTCGGGGGAGACCGGATGGACGTCGTCCGCGAGCGGATGACCGCGCATCGCCGTCTCATGGCCTCGACCCCGCCCGAACCGCTCATCGGCGGGCGGCCGGCCGCTCCCGGCGGCGACGAGGCCGGCTCCGGCGGCGACGACTGAGGAGCCGATCCGATGGACGTCGTCCTCATCGGGCTCCCGGGGAGCGGCAAGAGCGCCGTCGGGCGACGGCTCGCGGTACGCCACGACGCGGCCTTCATCGACCTCGACGAGCTCATCGAGATCGAGGCCGGCGCGCGCGTCCCCGAGATCTTCGCCGACGAGGGCGAGGCCGGGTTCCGCATCCGCGAGCGGGCGGCCATCGCGGCCCTCGGAGCCCCGGATGCGTCGCCCCAGATCCGGCGGGTGATCGCCCCGGGCGGCGGGGCGATCGTTGACCCGCGCAACCGCTGGAGGCTCTTCCGCGGCCGCGTGCCGATCTGGCTGGATGGCCGCCCTGAGGTCCTCGCCCAGCGACTCCGGCGCAGCCCGAACGTCCGACCGCTGATTGCCGGACGCGACCCGATCCGGGCGCTCCGCGAGCTGACCGTGTCGCGCGGCCGCTTCTACGCCGCGGCGGTCCGGATCGCGGGAATGGCCGAGGTCCACGCGGTCGTGGACGCCGTCGACCACGCGGTGCGGGAAGCACGGCCGGCCGCCGGGACGACGCTCCTGCGCGCTGACACGACGATCGGGCGCCTGGCCATCGGCGATGGGATCGCCGGGTGGATCGTCGCCGACGAGCTGGCCCGGCTCGCCGCGCGCCGGGCGATCTTCATCTCCGAGCCGGCCGCATGGGGTGCGGCGGGCGGGATCCTCGAAGCGGCGGCGCTGGCGGCCGGCCTGCCGGTGGACCTCGTCCTCCTGCCGAGCGGCGAGGCCGCGAAGTCGATGACGGTCGTCGAGGCGGCGGCCCGCGAGCTGGCCCGCCGCCACGTCGAGCGCGGCGAGCCGCTCGTCGCGGTCGGCGGCGGCGCCCTCGGCGACGCGGCCGGCTTCCTGGCCGCGACCTACCTCCGCGGGGTCCCGTTCGTCCAGGTGCCGACGACCCTGGTCGCCCAGATCGATTCCTCGATCGGCGGCAAGACCGGCGTGGACCTGCCCGAGGGGAAGAACCTCGTCGGGGCCTTCCACCAGCCGGCGGCGATCGTCATCGACGTCGCGCTGCTCGCGGGCTTGCCCGACCGTGAGCGGCGCGCCGCGCTCGCAGAGGCGGTCAAGATGGGCCTCCTCGGGGACGAGCGGCTGCTCGACCTGCTCGAGTCGCGGGGCGATGCGATCGCCCGCGGTGACCCGTCGGCGGGCGAGGACGGCTCGATCGCCGAGCTCGTCGAGCGCTGTGCATGGGCGAAGGTCGAGGTCGTGGCCGCCGACGAGAAGGAGGCCGCGGTGCGGATCGCGCTGAACCTGGGCCACTCGCTCGGCCACGCGGTCGAGGCGGCCGGTGGGTTCGGGGACCTCCGGCACGGCGAGGCGGTCGCGTACGGGCTCCGCGCGGCGTGCCGGATCGGCGTAGCGACTGGCGTCACGCCACCGGAGCGCGCGGCGCGGGTGGAACGGCTGCTCGACGCCCTGTCGCTCGGCTCGGGGTTGCTCCCCTATACGCTCGAGGCGGTCCTCGAGCACCTCGGGACGGACAAGAAGCATCGCGCCGGACGTCTTCGCTGGGTCCTGCCGACCGCCACGGGCCACACCGTCCGCGACGACGTCCCCGACGCGCTCGTCCGCGACGTCGCGGCGGGGCTGCTCGCCCCCGCCGCCGTGGGCGGTGCCGCATGACCCGCGTCCTCGTCCTCCAGGGTCCCAACCTCAACCTCCTCGGGTCGCGGGAGCCGGAGATCTACGGTCGGGAGACGCTCGACGAGATTCACGCCGGCATCGCGGCGCGGGCCGCCGAACTGGGCCTGGAGGTGGACTTCTTCCAGTCGAACCATGAGGGGGCGCTCATCGATCGCCTCCACCGGCGCGACTTCGACGTCGCGATCGTCAACGCCGGCGGGCTGACCCACACCTCGGTTGCGCTGCGGGACGCGCTGCTCGGGGTGGGACGGCCGTTCATCGAGGTCCACCTGTCCGACCCCTCGGCGCGCGAGCCGTTCCGCCACGTCAACTACCTCGCCGATATCGCCCTCGTCTCGATCGTCGGGCAGGGTGCCCTGGGCTACCGGCTCGCCCTGGACGCGATCGTCGAGCGGTTCGGGGGCGCCCGTGGCTGAGCGGCGCGCGGGGACCGGCGCGGGCGTTCCGCCCGAGAGTGCGGAGCTCCGACGGCTTCGCCGGCGGATCGACGCCCTGGACCGGCGCATCGTCAGGCTCCTCAACGACCGGGCGACCGTGGCACAGGAGGTCGGGCGAGCCAAGGCAGCCATCGGCCGGCGCGCGATCCGGGACGGCGAGCGCGAGAAGGAGATTCTCCTCCGCGTCGCGATGACGAACCACGGACCGATGCCCCAGGCGGACCTCATCGCGATCTACCGCCGGCTGTTCGTGGCAACGCGCGCGCTCGAGGCGGCGGATCGGCGCCGGTCGGGGCGGGAGACCGGCGACGCCTGAGGCTCTGACCACGGAAGCCCGGTTCGGTGAGGCGCTCGCGGGCGCGATCCGTGACCTGCCGCGCGGGGTTCGGACGCGGATCGCGCCCGCGCCCACGGGGTTCCTCCATCTCGGCCACGTCGCCAACGCGCTCGTGGTCCGGGGCGTGGCGCGGGCGACGGGCGGGCGGGTGATTCTGCGAATCGAGGACCACGACCAGCAGCGCTGCCGGCCCGCGTTCGAGGCAGCCCTCCTCGACGACCTCCAGGCGCTCGGCTTCATGCCCGACGAACCGCCGCTCGAATCGCTCCGGACCGGGTCCCCGTCGCCGTACCGCCAGTCGGACAACGGCCCGGCCTACGCGGCTGCCGTCGAGGGACTCCGGGCGCGCGGCCTCGTCTATGCCTGCGATTGCAGCCGGACGACCTTCGCGGCCTGGGCGGCGGCGCACGGGCGACGCTGGCACGGCCCCGGGTGTCCGGGGGACTGCGCCGCGCGCGGGCTCTCGAGCCAGGCCGCCGGGGTCGCGTGGCGCGCAGCGCTCGGAGGCGGCGAGGAATGCTGGACGGACCTCGTCCTCGGGCCGCGCTCCGGCGAGCCGTCGGGCGACGGGGACCTCCCGGTTCGGGATCGGCACGGCAACTGGACCTACGCGCTGTGCGTCGTCGTCGACGACCTCCGACACGGCATCGATCTCGTGATCCGAGGCGAAGACTTGCTCGACGCGACGCCGGCCCAGGTCCGTCTCGGGCGGCTCCTCGGGCGCCCGGCGCCGCCCCACTTCCTCCACCATCCGCTGATTCGGCGCCCCGACGGCCGGAAGCTGTCGAAGGCCGACGGCGCGACCGGGGTGCGTGAGCTCCTCGCCCTCGGCGCGACGGCGTTCGAGGTGCGGGTCAACGCGGCCAACGCCATCGGACTGCCGCCGGGGCTGGCCGGCTGAGTCAACCGGCCCTGGGCTCGCTCCGGTCCTCGATCTCCCAGGCGTGATCGAGGGCGTGCCAGGCGATCCTGGCCGCGGCGTAGCGAGCGGTCCACGTCCTCCCGGCCAGCGGTGAGCCGTCAGACTGCCGGGCGAGGACCTCGAGCATGGCGTCACGCATGGCGGCGATCGCGCCGGGATCGGCTGGGGAGGGCTGGCGGATTCGGACGCCGATCTCCTTCGCGTAGTACCAGTCCGATTCGATGACGTGGGCGACGATCTTCGACGTGTCGCGGCCGCCGCCGCGGGGTCCCTTGTGGAGGGATTCGGGCGCCGCCTCGGCGACTGTCTCGAACCGGGCCCAGGCCACGGCCAGGAGCCGGACGAGGCGCTCGGCCTCGGCGGCAGAGGTCGGCCGGCGGTCCGCGTTCGTGACCCGGCTCGGCACGCCGAAGTCGGTCCCGCTCCCGCCCTCGTTCGTCTCGACCACCACGCACTCGAGCTCGCCGACAGGGAAGGATTCGCCGGCGGCGCGCGCAACGATCGCGTACCGCACGGCGGCGTCGGTCAATGCCCGGACCGCCGCCGGCGGATCCTTGCCCGACCGCGCCCAGCCCGGCCAGTCGATCGCGAGGGCGAACGATCGCTTCGGGGCCTGCTCGATTGCGACGGCGATCCGCGCGGCCATCGCCGGGGCTAGCGTGCCGTCGCCGACCGGAGCGACCTGACGAGCCGGCCCATCCTGGCCGCGTCGGTGCCGTCCGGACCGAGGGCGTCGACGAGGGCGGACGCCACGATGACCCCGTCGGCGCCGGCACGCGCCAGGGAGCGAACGTGGGCCGGCCGCGACACGCCGAAGCCGACGGCCACGGGCACCGGCGAGACGGCGCGGACATCCGCCACGAGCCCGCGGACACTCGGCGGCAGGCTGGCGCGGGCGCCGGTCACGCCGACGAGGCTGACGCAGTAGAGAAAGCCGCCACTGCGCGCGGCGATCGCCGCGCGCCGTGGCGCCGAGGTCGTCGGGGCGACGAGGTAGACGACGGCCAGGCCGGCCTCGGCGGCCACGGCCTCGAAGGGCTCCCCCTCGTCCGGGGTGAGGTCGGCGACGATGACGCCCGATGCGCCGGCGCCGGCCAGCGCGGCGGCACGGTCGCGGCCATCGCCGCCGCCGATGAGCTGATTGGCGTAGCCCATCGGGACGAGCGGCGTGCCGGGACGCGCCGCGGCGACCCGGGCGACGAGGGCCAGGGACCGATCGAAGGTCGCGCCGGCGTCGAGCGCCGCGTGCGAGGCGCGCTGGAGGGTGGCGCCGTCGGCCAGCGGGTCCGAGTACGGGAGCCCGATCTCGAGGAGGTCGGCGCCGGCGTCGATCGCCGTGCGGGCCGCATCGAACGAGCCGTCGTACGTCGGATAGCCCGCGACGACGTACGGGATGAGCGCGGCGCGGTGCTCGGCTCGGGCGCGGGCGAAGGCAGCCGCGATCCGACGCCCGCCGGCGGTGTCGTTCGTGTGGGCCGCCGCGGCCGTGGCCCTCGACGTCGCTGGCGCCGCGGCCGCGTTCGCGCCCCCGGCCCCGGGTGCGGCCGGCCTGCTGCTCATCCGACGCCCGCCCAGGGCTCGACGTCGGCGAACCGATCCAGGGCCGCCATGTCCTTGTCGCCGCGGCCGGAAAAGCCGAGGAGCACGAGGGCGCCAGCCGGAAGCGGTTGGCGAGAGCCCTCCACGCGGGCGAGGAGCTTCGGCAATGCCGCCACCGCATGGGCGGTCTCGAGTGCCGGCAGGATTCCCTCCGTTCGGGTGACGGTCCGCATGGCGGCGATCGCCTCGCGATCCGTGGCCGTGGCAACCTCGAGGCGGCCCGCCTCGGCGAGCGCGGCCAGCTGTGGACCGACGCCGGGGTAGTCGAGGCCCGCCGACGCGCTGTGCGCCTCGACGACCTGTCCGTCGCGATCCTGGAGCATCAGCGAGCGCGAGCCATGGAGGATCCCGGGCGTGCCGCCGGCGATCGCCGCCGCGTGCCGGCCGGTCGCGACGCCGTCGCCGGCGGCCTCCGCGACCGCGAGCCGGACGGACGGCTCGCCGATGAATCGCGCGAGCAGCCCGATCGCGTTCGAGCCACCGCCGACGCACGCGAGCGCGAGGTCGGGCAGCCGGCCCTCGACATCGTGGAGCTGGCGCGCCGCCTCGTCGCCGATCCGCCGCTGGAGGTCGCGCACGATCGTCGGGTAGGGATGCGGACCCATCGCCGAGCCCAGCACGTAGTGGGTGGTCGCGACGTTCGTGACCCAATCGCGCATCGCCTCGTTGACGGCGTCCTTCAGCGTCGCCGTCCCGGACGTCACGGACCGGACCTCGGCGCCGAGCGCCCGCATCCGGAGGACATTCGGAGCCTGGCGGCGGATGTCCTCCTCGCCCATGAACACGACACATGGCAGGCCGAGCAGCGCGCAGGCGGTCGCGGTGGCGACGCCGTGCTGGCCTGCGCCGGTCTCGGCGATGACCCGCGACTTGCCGAGCCGCCGGGTGAGCAGCGCCTGGCCGAGGGCGTTGTTGATCTTGTGGGCGCCCGTGTGAGCGAGGTCCTCGCGCTTGAGATAGAGGCGGATCGCGGGTGGATCCGCGAGGGCGTCGCCCCGTCGGGGATCGCCCATGGCAGCCAGGCGCCTGCCCTCGACCCGGACCGCCTCGGCGAGGCGATCGGCGCGGTAGAGGGCGGTCGGGCGCCCCGCGAAGCGCTCGAGGAGTTCGCGGAGCTCGGCCCAGAACCTCGGGTCGTGGCGGATCGCGTCGTACGCCGACTCGAGCGCCTCGAGCGCGCCCATCAGGGTCTCCGGCACGTACCGGCCGCCGAAGTCCCGCTCCATCCCCCACCGGCCGCGGTCGTCGGTCTCGAGCAGCCCGGGGTGGACGGGCGTCGGCCGGGCGGCGAGATTCGGGCGATCGAGGCGTGCGGCGCGTGCCCGCTTCACGAACAGCGCGACGCGGAGCGGCTCCTTGACCGGGCGCGTCCCCGCCTCCCGCGGCGCCTCGACGCCCGAGGCGACGTCGACGCCGACGATCGGCGAGCCACGGAGCGCCGGGCCGACGCTCCCCGGATCGAGGCCGCCGGCGAGCGTGACCGGGACCTCCCGGGCCACGGCGGCCACGAGCGCCGCGTCCGCCCGGACCCCGGTGCCGCCTGGGTGTCGGCCGCCGGCGGTGTCGAGGAGGATCCGCTCCGCGCCGGCGGCCAGGTAGGCTCGCGCGGCGGTCACGACCTCGCTCGCGGCCGCCCCGAAGCTGCCGGCGGACGCAGACGCCGGCAGGTGCAGGACCTTCCAGGCCGGACGACGGAGCGCGCCGACGAGCGTCGGGGGCTCCGTGCCGTTCAGCTGGATGGCGTCGGCATCGAGCGCCGTGCCGATCCGGTTCAGCTCGGCGGCCGCGAGGTCCACGGTGATGGCGATGACCGCCGGCCGGTTCACCGCCGGCGCCACGGCGCGAAGCCGCGCTGCAAGGGCGGCCGCCTCGCCCAGCTCGAGTGCGCGCGGCGTCCGGGGGACGAGGTTCAGGCCGATCGCATCCGCCCCGGCCCGGACGGCGGCCTCGATGCCGGCGGCGTCGGTGATCCCGCAGATCTTCACGAACGGGATCCGATCCAGGTTCGCGGGATCGCCCGGCAGGCGACCGGCCCCAAGGTAGGCCCGTGCCGCCGCCTCCGGGTCCGCTGCCCGGACGAGCGCCTCGCCGACCAGTGCGGCATCGAACCCGAGCGCCCGCCAGCCGCGAACGGTGGCGGCGTCCCGGACCCCTGATTCGGCGATGACGAGGCGATCCTCGGGGACGAGGCCGCGGAGCACGGCGGCGCGCTCGGGGTCCACCACCAGGGATCGCAGGTCGCGGTTGTTGATCCCGATGAGGCGGGCCCGGGTCGCGAGCGCCGCCTCGAGCTCGCGCTCGCCATGGGCCTCGACGAGCGGCTCGAGGCCCAGGTCCAGGGCCAGCTCAACGAACCGAGCCAGCCTCCGCGGCGGGTGGAGGACGGCGAGGAGCAGGACGAGGTCAGCCCCGGCGGCGCGCAGGAGCTCCAGCTGGCGGGCCTCGACGACGAATTCCTTGGCGAGCACCGGGACCGAGACCGCGGCCCTGATGGCCGCAAGGTCGTCCACCGAGCCTGCAAACCAGTGGGGTTCGCACAGGACGGAGATCGCCGCCGCGCCGCCGCGCTGGTAGGCCCGGGCACGAGCGACGAGATCGTCGGCCGGTCCCGCGATTGCTCCGGCGGACGGCGAGGCCCGCTTGATCTCGGCGATCAGGTGGAGGCCCGGGGCGGCCAGCCGTTCCGCGATCGGTCGGGGCGGCGGCGCGCCCGAGAGGCGCCTCCGGAGCGCCGCCCGATCCAGGCCGTCGAGCTCGGCAAGCACGTCCACTCGCCGGCGGGCCGCGATCTCGGCGACCACGCCCGAACGGGCCCGGGGGCGCGTCGCAGCGGTCACGCCGGCTCCCCGTCGGCTCCGACCGCCTTCGCGGCCCGCAGCGCCGCGGCCCGCAGCCGCTCCAGGAGGGCAAGGGCCTGCCCGCCGTCGATCGTCTCCGCGGCGAGCTCGATCCCGTCCCGCAGCGCGGGAACGCGCCCGGCGGCGATGAAGGCGGCGCCGGCGTTGAGGAGGACGACGTCGCGCCGCGCCCCGTCGGCCCCACCGAGGACCGCGACCGTGAGGGCCGCGTTCTCGTCCGCGGTCCCGCCGTGCAGATCGGCGGTCGATGCCGTCATCAGCCCGAGTGCCGCCGGATCCACCCGGGATTCGGCGATCCCGCCCGGCGTCACGTCGAGGATCACACCGCTGCCGTCGAGCGGCAGTTCGTCCACGCCCGCCCCGTGCACGACGAGAGTTCGCTCGGTCCCGAGTCGCCGGACGACCTCGGCGATCTTCGGCACGGCGCCGGCATCCCCCACGCCGACCAGCCCGCGACGCGCGCCGGCAGGATTGGTGAGCGGTCCGAGGAGGTTGAAGGCGGTCCGCACGCCGATCTCGCGACGCGTCGGGCCGGCATGGCGCATCGCAGGGTGGAAGAGCGGCGCGAACAGGAAGGCGAAGCCGAGGCCGCGCAGGTCGGCGGCGGCGGACTCGGCCGAGTGATCGACCCGCACGCCGAGCGCCTCGAGCACGTCCGCCGCGCCCGAGCGCGAGGTGATCGCCCGGTTGCCGTGCTTGGCGACCGGCACGCCGGCCGCCGCGACCACGAGCGCGGCGGTCGTCGAGATGTTGAACGTGCCGGACCCGTCGCCGCCCGTCCCCACGACGTCGATCGTCCCGTCGGGCGCCTCGACCCGGAGCACCCGCTCGCGCATCGCGCTCGCGAAGCCGGCCAGCTCGTCGACGGTCTCACCGCGCATCCGCAGGGCCACGAGGAGCGCGGCGAGCTGGGCCGGCGTCGACTCGCCGTCCATCACCGCGCCCATGGCGACGCGCGCCTCGTCGAGCTCGAGCGTCCGGCCCTCGACGACAGCGGCCAGGGCTGCCCGGACCTGCTCGCTCACCGGACGTCCGCCTCGGCGAGGCCCGCCGTCGCGAACGAGCCGGTCGCGTCGTCGAGGCGCGACGCCTCCCCCTCTCCGGCGAGCCGGAGGAAGTTCGCGAGCAGATGCGGGCCCTGGGGCGTGAGCACGCTCTCGGGATGGAACTGGACGCCCTCGAGCGGGAGCGCGACGTGGCGGATGCCCATGATCACCCGGTCCACCTCGGACATCGCGGTCACGCGAAGCTCCGGCGGCAGCGTCTCGGGATCGATCGCCAGCGAGTGGTAGCGCGCCGCCATGAAGCTCGGGGGCATGCCGGCGAGCAGGCCGGCGCCGTCGTGGGTGACCTCGGAGGCCTCGCCGTGGACGAGTGTCGGGGCACGGACGATCCGGGCCCCGTAGGCGGCGGCCATGGACTGCATCCCGAGACAGACCCCCAGCAGCGGGATCGCGCGCTCGGCAGCCACCCGGATGGCGTCGACCGAGACGCCGGCATCGCCCGGATCGCCGGGCCCGGGCGAGATGACGATCCCCCGGAGGTCGACGGCCGGGTTGTCGGCGAGGGCCTCGATCCCGGCCCGGTCGACCTGGTCGTTGCGGATGACCGTGACCTCGGCGCCCGAGGCCTGGAGCGCCTGGACGAGGTTGAAGGTGAAGCTGTCGTAGTTGTCGATGACGAGGATCATGTCGAGGTCCCCGCCGCGAGCTCGATCGCCCGGCGGAGCGCCGCCGCCTTGTGTTCCGTCTCCTCGAACTCCTTCTCGGGCACGCTGCCGGCGACGATCCCGGCACCGGTATGGATGTGCGCCCGCCCGTCCTTGAGGACGGCGCTCCGGATCGTGATCGCAGTGTCGAGGTTGCCGTCGTACCCGAGGTAGCCGACGGCGCCGCCGTACAGCCCCCGGCGCTCCCCCTCCGCGGCCGCGATCAGCTGCATCGCCCGGACCTTCGGGGCGCCGGACAGGGTGCCGGCCGGGAAGACCGCTCGGAGTGCATCGAGGGCGTCGAGGTCCGGCCGGAGCCGCCCCTCGACGTGGCTGACAAGGTGGAGGACGTGGCTGTACCGCTCGACCTCCATGTACTTGCTCACCGTCACGGTCCCGGGGCGGGCTGCCCGGCCGATGTCGTTGCGCCCGAGGTCGACGAGCATCACGTGCTCGGCCCGCTCCTTTGGGTCGCGCTGGAGCTGCTCGGCGAGGAGCGCGTCCTCCCGCGCATCCGCACCGCGCGGCCGGGTCCCCGCGATCGGGTGCGTGGTCAGCTTGTCGTTCTCGACCTGGAGCAGCAGTTCCGGACTGGCCCCGACGACCTCGAACCCGGGAACGCGGGTGAAGAACAGGTACGGCGACGGGTTGACGCGCCGGAGACTGCGGTACAGCCCGATGCCGTCGAGCGGCGCCCCGGTCGAGGGATCGATCGGCAGGTCGAACGACTGCCGGCGTGCGAGGACCACCTGGATCGCCTCGCCGGCCGCAATCGCGTTCTTGGCCACCTCGACGGCGTGGACATACTCGTCCCGCCCGAGGCTGTCCTCGATCGCCGTGGCCGGGACGGGCGCGGTGGCCTCGGCCGCGCCGTTCGCGGAGCTGGTGCGACCTCCTGAGCCCGCCATCTCCGATGCCGACGGGCGCGAGGTCCGCTCGAGTGCCTCGAAGATCGCCGCCTCGGCGATCCGGTAGCGGCCCTCGAAGTCGGGCGACTCGGTGTGCAGCGACGCGATCGCCGACAGCGTGTGGGTCAGGTGGTCGAAAACGAGCACGAGGTCGGTCTCGATGAAGGCGGCCGTCGGAACGCCGGTCGGGTCCCGGTCCGGGAGGGGAACGGTCGGTTCGAAGATCGACACCGCATCGTAGGCGAGGGCGCCGACAGCACCGCCGGTGAAGCGTGGCATCCCCTCTCGAGGCGCGACCCGCCGGCGCGGGACGAACTCCCGAAGCGCGACGAGTGGATCGGGCGCCTCGACGTCCCGGATCGGGAGGTCGGGCGCGTACTCGGGGACGGTCACCGGCCGGTCCTGGACGCGGGCGCGGCCGTTTCGGACCTCCAGGAGCCGTCGCGGGCCGATCCCGAGGAAGGAATACCGGCCGAGGCGCTCGCCGCCCTCGACCGATTCGAGGAGGTAGGCGGGCGTGACGCCGTCGTCGAGCCGGAGGAAGGCGCCGATCGGGGTCTCGAGATCGGCGGACCGGGTGGCGCGCAGCAGAACGGTGTCGACGGATGTCGCCAGGCGCTTCGCCTCGGTCAGGCTGAGCGGGTCCGTGCTGCTGTTCATCGTCGACATCGCCTCTGGCTGCCCGGTTCGGGCCGGGCCCCCTGCGGGACCGCCCGAGAATCAAGAACGACCTTCGTCCTCCCGGGACGAAAGGCCGTGCCTTCCGCGGTGCCACCCTCATTCGGCGTGTGCCGCACTCGCTGACCGACGGGCCGCCCAGGTGAGCTGCCGATCGGCGCTGCCCGCTATCGCTGGCGCCATGCGCCGGAGCCTACTGGGGTCGCGGGGCGGGGTTGCCCGCGCCGCTCACCGTTCGGTCCGGAGGCTCCCGGGTCCATTCCCCGCCATCGTCGCTCCGGTTTCCACCAGCCACCGGATCTCTCTGCCGACGCTCGACGGGTACTCGTCCCGATCAACGCCCGTATTCGGTTGAGGGGCGGAGTCTAGGCGGGGTTCGAACGAGGCGTCAAGCGCCGGGCCGAGAACGCAGCGAGGAGGCCGGCCAGGTCCGGGTTGTGCTCCAACCGACACATCCCGGCCGAGCAGGTCTGCCTCCCACCACGTCATCCGGGTGGCCCGCAGCATCACTCCTTGATGATCGAGGTCACCCGGGCGCCCGAGGGGAAGAGGTCCGACTTGATCTCGTGGGCCAGGCCGAATGCGATCGCCTCGGCCGGGGTCAGGACCGTTCGGGCCAGCATCACGTTGTGGAGCTCCTCCGTGGTCCTGCCGGTGCCACGGGCGAGCACCGAGGCGATGTTCGCGGTGTCCGACCGCAGGCCGGCGAGTCGCTCCGCGAGCTGGCCCTCCTCGAGCGCGGTGTTCGCTGGGAAATTGGCGCTCACCCCGTGGATCAGGAACCGCGCGTCCGGGACCGTGTAGCGGCGCTTCCCGGCGACGTACAGCGCGGCGCCGATCGAATCCACGGTTCCGAAGTTGTGGGTGTCCACCTCGATCGGCAGCCCGGCGAGGTAGTTGTAAAGCGTGAGCCCGTGGAAGACGGTCCCGCCCGGTGACGACATCAGCAGGACGATCCGGGAGACGCCTTGGGCGAGGTAGTCGTCCACGGCCTTCATGAGGGCGCTCGCCGTCCCGCCGTCGACGTTGCCCACGAACTTCACGTAGCCGATGGATTCAGGCATCTCGGTCCTCGTTGACGGCGGCGCGGTGGTCCCCCACGGCTTCGAGCCCTCGGACATGATCAAGGCTCACCTGCTCGCCGGAACGGTACTCCGAGCGCGGCCGGTGGACGGAGGCGCTGGCGCGCGAAGGCCAGGACGAGCAGCGTCGCCAGGTGCGGGGCGAAGCTGACGAGCTCGGACGGGACGACCCGGACGACCAGGAACCAGCCGAGCATCGCAGCCGCCGGGACGCCGAACAGCGCCACCCCGCGCCAGTCGCGCGAGCGCGCTCGGCGGGCGGCCACCAGGCCGAGCAGCAGCGCCAGGCCGACCAGCAGGGCACCGACGGTCAGCTCCTGGCGTGTCCGGAGCGCGTCCGTGAAGCCGAAGACGAGCGACCCGAGCGTGACCGACCACGGGTTCCAGTTGCCGAAGATCACGGTCGCGAGGCCGATGAACCCGCGGCCGGCGGTCTGCCCCTCCCGGTAGAGGCTGGACGCGACGGTCACGAGGTAGACGCCGCCGAGGCCGGCGAGCCCGCCCGACACGCCCAGGGCGACGAAGCGGTAGCGCCACGGCCGGACGCCCAGGCTGTCCGCCGCCTCGGGCGCCTCGCCGACGGCCCGGATCCGCAGCCCGACGCGTGTTCGCCAGAGCACCCACCAGGTGATCGGCACGAGGGCGACCACGGCGATCGTCAGGACGGAGACGTCGGTGAACAGGCCGAGGACGACGGCCGCCGCGTCGGACAGGATCGGGACGCCGGCCCGCTCGACCGGCCCGAGGAGCGGGTCGATCCACGCCAGGCTGACCGCCGGGAGGTCGGGCACCGGCGGGGAGGTCGTGATCGAGCCGCCGGGGACGGTCGCGAAGGCGACCGACGAGAGGAACCGGGTCAGGCCCGCTGCCAGGAGGTTGAGCGACAGGCCAGAGATCGCCTGGTCCACCCCGAACGTGACCGACAGCAGCGCATGGATGAGCCCGAACGCCACCCCCGCACCGATGCCGGCGACCAGGCCTGGCCCAATCCCCCACTCGATCGCCGCCCAGGCCCCGAACCACGTGCCGGCGATCATCATCCCCTCGAGCCCGATGTTGATGACCCCGGATCGCTCGGCCCACAGTGCGCCGAGGCCGGCGAGGAGGATCGGCGCGGCAAACCGGAGGGTCGCGGCGATCCCGCCGCGCGAGAAGAGATCGGGGGCGTCGAGGGCCCCGCTGAGCAGCGACAGGGCGGCGAACCCGAGTACGGCGCGAGTCACCGGGCCGGCAAGCCACAGCGACCTTGATGCGCGTGCAGGCATCGATGCCGCGGTCACGCCGGCACCCCCTCGACCGCCTGCGCCACGAACCGGCGCTCCTGCCGCGCCCGCGCCCGCCGGACCAGCTCGTACGCGACGACGATCGACAGGACGATGACCGCCTGGAGGATCGTCACGACCTCCCGGCTCACGCCGGCGAGATCGAGCACCTGCGCCGAGCGCTCGAGGAACGCCCAGACGAACGCCCCGATCGCGACCCCGACGGGGTGATTGCGCCCGAGGATCGCGACGGACAGCCCGGTGAACCCCAGTCCGGCCGGGAAGTCCAGTCCGAACCGGTGCGACGCCCCGAGCAGCTGCGGCAGGCCGACAAGCCCGGCGATCGCCCCCGATGCCGCCATCGTCAGAATTGCGAGGCGGGGGGCGCGAATGCCGGCGACCGCCGCGGTGCGCTCGGAGAAGCCCATCGCGCGGACTTCGAACCCGAGCGTGGTCCGGTTCAGGACGAACCGGTAGGCGACGCCGACGATGACCGCCAGGCCGAGGAGGCCGTTGAGGTCGCCCGCCGGCGTGGGGATCGCCGGGATCCAGCCCGTTTCGGGAATCGTCGCGGTCGTGACGTTGTTGCTGCCCGGCGCCAGCCACCCGAGCCGCCCGGGCGAGAGCAGGTAGGCGATGATCCCCGTCGCGACCGCGTTGAGCATGATCGTGGAGATCACGACGTTCACCCCGCGCCGCACGAACAGCAGCCCGGCAATCGCGGCCCAACCCCAGCCGACGACGAGGGCGACGCCGATGATGAGCGCGAGGTGGAGCGGCGCCGGCAGGGCCACGGCCGCCCCGATGACCGCGGCCGCGAACGCCGCGAGCCGGTATTGCCCGTCGATGCCGATGTTGAAGAGGCGGAGGTGGAACCCGACCGCCGCCGCGATCCCGGCGAGGTAGTACGGGATCGCCTTGTTCGCCACCGCGACCAGGGTCGCCGGGCGCAGCCCGTAGTCGAGCGCGTCCCGGAGCGTCGAGATCGGGTCGGCGCCGGCGAGGGCGAGGATCACTCCCGCGACCGTGAGTGCGAGACCGAGCGCGGCGCCGGGGGCGGCGAGGAGGAGGGCCGCGCTCCGAGCTCGGGCCATCGCCGTGGTCGTCAGGGCGCGTCGGGAACGACGATCCTGCCGGCGACGACCTCCGCGGCGATGGCGTCGAGCCGGTCGCGGATGCCGTCGACGAACCCGCCGGACGTAGCGTAGCCGACGCCGCCGTTGGCCAGCCCGAACGTCCGGTTGCCGGGCTGGAACGTGCGGGAGGCGACGGACATCACGAACGCGTGCGTCCCGACGTTCGCGTTCTTGAGCATCGAGGTCAGGATGTGGGAGCGCGTCGCCGCGGGGGCCAGCACGTACTCGTCGGCATCCACCCCGATCGACCAGCGGCCGGTCTCGGCGGCGGCCTCATGAACCCCCGACCCGGACCCGCCCGCGGCCGCGAAGATGACGTCGACGCCGTTCTCGTACATGCCGAGCGCCGCCTCTCGTCCGTGGGGCGGGTCGCCGAACCCGGAGTAGTCGGGCGGCTGGCTGAGATACCTGACCTGGACGGCGACCCCCGGGTTCACGTGCCGCGCCCCGGCCGTGTAGCCCGCCTCGAACTTCCCGAGCAGCGGGATCTGGACCGCCCCGATGAACCCGACGACGTTCGTGGACGTGGTGAGGCCGGCCGCCGCCCCGACGAGGAACGAGCCCTCGTGCTCGGCGAAGAGGATCCCCTGGACGTTGGGCGCGCTGACGGTGCCGTCGTCGACGATCGCGAACTCGACCTCGGGGAACTCGGCCGCCACCTCCTGCATCGGCAGGGCGTACGTGAACCCGACCGCGATGATCGGGTCGTAGCCGGCGCCGGCCAGGAGGCGGAGGCGCTCGGCCCGATCGTCGTCCGTGTCGTCCAGCCGGGCCGTCACCTCGCGGAGCTCGGCTCCGAGCTCGTCCGCCGCCTGCCGGGCGCCGTTGTAGGCGATGTCGTTGAAGCCGCCGTCCCCGCGACCGGAGAGGTCGTAGGCCACGGCGATCCGGGTGACCGCGGCGGGCGTCGGGAGAGGGGTCGCGGCCGGGGGCGCGGTGCCGGCGCCCCCCGGACTGCCGACACCACCCGGGTTGCCGGCGCATCCGGCGAGGGCGACCGCGCCGGCGAGGACGAGGGCTCGGGGAAGATCGACGCCGATCACCGGCGCATCGCTCGATCGTGCATGCCGCCACGGTATCGTGTCGGGGTTCGAGGAGCGATGGAGGGATCGTGGACGCTCGGTCCGGCCGGCCGCCGGCCATCGTGGTGGTGGGCAGCATGAACATCGACCTCATCGCCTATGCGCGCCGCGCTCCTGGTCCGGGCGAGACCGTGATCGGCGATCGGTTCGTGACCGGGTTCGGGGGGAAGGGCGCGAACCAGGCGGTGATGGCACGCCTGCTCGGCGCCGAGGTCGCCTTCGTCGGGGCGCTCGGCGACGATCTCTACGCGACGATGACGCTCGACAACTTCGCGCGGCTGGGGGTCGATGCGTCGGCCGTGATGCGCATGGCCGGATCGAGCGGCGTCGCCCCGATCTGGGTCGAGGCGGACGGCACGAACCGGATCATCGTTGTGTCCGGCGCGAACGACCTCGTCACCCCGGGGCACGCCGCCGTGGCCGTGGCGGCGGCGCCGCGGGTCGATGTCGTCGTCGGGCAGTTCGAGGTCCCGCAGGCGGTCACGGCCGCGGCCTTCGCGGCGGCTCGCGCCCGCGGCGCCGTGACGGTGCTCAACCCCGCTCCGGCCGCCCCGATCGCCCCGGCGCTCCTTGCGGTCGCCGACTGGCTCATCCCGAACGAGGTCGAGTTCGGGGTCCTGGCTGGGGCGGGCGACGACACCTCGGACGCGGCGATGTGGGCGTTTGCCCGGCGGACCGGCTCGCGAATCCTCGTCACGCTCGGGTCGCGCGGCGCGGCGCTCGTGAGCCCCGACGGGACGGTCGCGCGCGTGCCCGCCCCATCGGTCACCGCGCTGGACACGACCGGCGCCGGTGACGCCTTCGTCGGGGCGTTCGCGGTGGGGCTGGCACTGGGTCTAACGGAGCTCGATGCCGTTCGGCTCGGAATTGCCTGCGCCTCGGACAGCGTGACCCGGCCCGGCACGCAGGCCTCGTTCCCGGACCCTGCGCGCTGCGCCGTGCTCCTCGCGGCGGTTCACGGGACGGGCGACCGCAGCTGAACGCCACGAGGCCCCTCCCGGGCGGGAGGGGCCTCGTGATGCGATCGCGACTCCGGGCGGAGCCCGGGGGGTGCGGGCGCGAGGTCAGGCCGCGTCCTTCTGGCCGAGGGCCTTGGTCAGCCCCCAGTAGACGACGAACGCGATGACCAGGCCCACGACCCAGCTGTAGTCGTAGAACGACCTGAGGGCCGGGATGAATCCGTCCACGGGGAACGGAGCACCGCTCGCGGAGTTCGCGCCGCCGATGGCGAACACGATGCCCACGAGCAGCGAGACGACCGCGATCCAGTTCCAGCCGCTGGCGTAGCGGTACATCCCGTCGGCCTTGTACAGGTCGGCGAGGTGGAGCCGCTGCCCCCGAAGCACCCAGTAGTCGGCGATGAGGACGCCGGCGATCGCGCCGGTCGCGCCGCCGTAGGTGCCGAGCCAGGTGAAGATGTAGCTGTTCGGATCGTTCAGCAGGTTCCACGGCATGATCAGGATGCCGAGGATGCCGGTGATGATCCCACCGGTCCGGAAGGAGATCCGCTTCGGCCAGACGTTCGAGAAGTCGTACGACGGGCTCACGACGTTGGCGGCGACGTTCGTCGTCAGCGTCGCGATGGCGAGCGTCGCCAGCATCACGAGCAGGATGATCGGGTTCTCCATCCTGGCGGTCAGGGCGACCGGGTCCCAGATCGCCTCGCCGAACACGATCACCGTCGCCGACGTGGTCAGGACGCCGACGAGCGGGAAGATGGTCATCGTCGTCGGCAGGCCGAGGGCCTGGCCGATCGCCTGTTCACGCTGACTGCGACCGAACCGGGTGAAGTCGGGCATGTTCAGGGACAGCGTGGACCAGAACGCGATCATGCCCATGAGCGAGATCGGGAAGATGTTCCAGAAGCCCTCGCCCCAGCCGAGCGTGCCGGGCTCGTCGACGACGGGGCCGAGGCCCCCGGCGTCGACGATCATCCAGACCATGAGGCCGAGGAAGACGGCGATGAGGAACGGGGCCGCCCAGGCCTCGAACCGCTTGATCGCGTCCATGCCCCACAGGATGATCACGATGTTCAGGGCCCAGAAGATCGCGAAGCTCAGCCAGAGGGTCCACGGCTGGGATGCCGCGACGCCGATGCCGATCGAGATCGTGCCTGCAGTCGCCCACCACGAATCCGGTCCGAGGAGGGCGGAGAGAACTGCGAAGAGTGCCGTTCCGCCGATCCAGGTCTGGATTCCGAACCAGCCGCAGGCGACGCCGGCCCGGATCAGCGCCGGCAGGTTGGCGCCGAAGACGCCGAACGAGGCGCGCGCGAGCACGGGATACGGGACGCCGTATTTCGTCCCGCCGTGGCTGATGAGGAGCATCGGGACCAGGACGATGAGGTTGCCCAGGAAGATCGTCACGATCGCCTGAACCCAGGACATCCCGAGCGCGATCAGACCAGAGGCCAGCAGCCAGGACGGGATGTTGATCGACATCCCGACCCAGAGTGACAGGTAGTTGTAGGTTGTCCAGGTCCGCTTCGCAATCGGGACCGGGGCGAGGTCCTCGTTGTGCAGCGACGAGGTGCCGAGTGCGGCGTCCGCCTCTGGCGTCAGCTCGTATCGCCCGTCGGGCCGGGCGATCTCCCCCGGGAATGCTTGAGCCGTCATAGCCTCCCTCCATGGAGAATCCTTGACGTGCGGTGCACGTCTTGACCGAACCAGGACTCCGGGGCCTCGGGGTGTCGTCTCCTCAAGTCGCCTCCTGACTCGATTCGTCGGCCTGGCGGCACGCCGCGCGTCGGGCGCGAGCGGCTCCCGCAGACACGGTGATGGCCGATTAGAGCACCCAGTCTAGACGGCTCGAGAGGGCCGCAGGTCCCGAATTTCCACAGCCCTTGGACTCTCGGCGCCGTGTCGAGGGACGGCCATCGGCGCATACGGGGTCCGGCCTGCCCGCCCTTTCGGGGATTCCGGCCCATGCCGCGACGGTCGGGCCGCGACAGCCTTGGCCCATCCGATCAGGTCGCGGCCGGCCCGGCCGCCCACGCCATTCAGGCCATTCCAGGAGGTACCGTTCAATGCCCCGGATCGTACGAGGAGCCCTGCTGCAGGCGACCTGGACCGGCGACAAGGAGTCGATGATCGCCAAGCACGAGGGCTACGCCCACGAGGCGGCGAAGCAGGGGGCGCAGGTGATGCTCTTCCAGGAGCTCTTCTACGGGCCCTACTTCTGCCAGGTCCAGGACGCGCAGTACTACGCCTACACCGAGCGCATCCCCGACGGCCCGACGACGGAGCGGATGTGCGACCTCGCCCGCCAGACCGGGATGGTTCTCGTCGTCCCGATGTACGAGGAGGACGCGACCGCGTCGGGGATCTACTACAACACCGCCGCCGTCATCGACGCCGACGGCCGCTACCTCGGCAAGTACCGAAAGACCCACCTCCCCCACGTCAAGGGCTTCTGGGAGAAGTTCTACTTCCGCCCCGGCAACCTCGGCTATCCCGTCTTCGAGACCGCGGTCGGGCGGGTCGGGGTCTACATCTGCTACGACCGCCACTTCCCCGAGGGCGCCCGGGCCCTCGGGCTCAACGGCGCCGAGATGGTGTTCATCCCATCGGCCACCAGCCGGGGGCTGTCGGAGTACCTGTGGCGGATCGAGCAGGTCAGCCACGCCGTCGCCAACGGCTACTTCGTGGGCACGATCAACCGGGTCGGGATCGAGCCCCTGGGCGACGACGACTTCTACGGCCAGAGCTACTTCGCCGATCCGCGCGGCCAGTTCATCGGGGCGGTCGGCGACCCCTATGCCGAGGAGCTCATCGTCCGCGACATGGACCTCGACCTCGTCGGGCAGGTCCGCCAGACCTGGCAGTTCTACCGCGACCGGCGGCCGGACATGTACGGGGACCTCGTCCGCCCCTAGGAGCCAGCCGGGGCCGGTGCACGCCCGGCCGACACGGAGCAGCGGAGCGCGGGCGTAGCGGTCCTGGTCGACAACTCAGGCGTCGACGCCGGCGAGGTCCCGGGCGTAGCCCTCGGCCTCCTCCGCGTAGCCGCCGTGGTACTCGGATGGGTCCGGCCGCGCGAT
>DATIUS010000120.1:0-2121 GCA_035466655.1 Candidatus Sulfomarinibacteraceae bacterium | reverse complement strand
CACGGATCCCGGAGCCCCGCGAAGTTGTCGAGGCGCCCCTGGTACAGCTCGCTGATGCTCGGCGCGCGGAACGCCGTCGAGTAGGTGCCGCGGACGGTCACGTCGCGGATGGGCTTCCAGCGGCCTCCGAACTTGTAGGTGTAGTCGCTGCCGAACGTGCTGTAGTCGAACCACCGGATGGCCGCCGTCGCCTCGAGGTCCTCGACGAGCGGGAGCGCGCTCACGATCGGGATCGAGAGCTCGGCGTAGAGCTCGTTCACGTCGTAGCTCCCCTTCGTGTTCTGCCCCTTGTTGCCGGTGACGAGCCCCTTCTCCGTGATCGGGTCGAAGATGAACTCGCCCGCCTGGGTGCGGAACTCGTATCCCGCCGCGAGCCCCACGGGCCTCTCGGAGAGGAGCGGGAAGAGGTCTCCGCTCGTGTTGACCTGGAACGAGGTCAGCTCGTTCGTGCCGCGCGCGACGCCGGTGAAGGTGAGGCCCGTGACCTGGTCCGGCGTGATGCTGCCCGGTCCGCCGAAGAGGTTGAGCGGGACGCATCCGTCGATCGCGGTGGCCGGATCACCCGGGCTCGCGACGCAGGTCGGGGTGCCGTCGACCATCATGCTCGGGCCGAGGGAGTCCGCCAGCGCCGAGATGAAGAGGTTGCCGCGGTTCGTCTGCGTGCCGATCGTCCGGCCGTAGTTGAAGTTCACGTCCCAGAACCACCCCGAGGCCGGGCCGAGGGTGTCGGGCAGCGTGCCGTCCACGCCAGTGAGGACGCGGAACGAGTCAATGTCCTGGCGCGTGGCGCGGCGGCCGAACTCGGAGAGGCGCCGCCGGACGAAGACGTCGGTGTCGAACGGGTTGTAGATGCTGTCGGCGCTGACCGCGACGCCTTCGCCGTCGAGCACGAGCGGCTCGGGCGCGAGATCCTGGGCCGACTGCCGGTTCACGTACGCCGCCTCGAAGAAGCCTCGCGCCCAGGTCGTGAGGTTGAGGTCTCCGGTGGCGAAGAGCTGGATGCGCTCCTGCGGCGTGACGAGGTAGTTGTCGGGCTGGAAGTTGTAGCCGTCGCCCACCTCACCGGCCTCCGGGAGCCCGGCGCCGAGGTACGTGCGGAAGCAGACGGGCTGGCCGTTCGACGTTCCACAGTAGATGCCGTTGGCCGGGTCCGGGGCCGTGGCGGGATCCCAGATGAACGACTGGTTCCCCGCCTCCTGATTCGCGAGGCTGGTCCAGAGGGCGTTGCCCCCGGTCGCGCCCGCCTCGAGCGTCCGCCCCGCGGGGATGGTCCCGCTGCCCGCGGTGTACGGCGTCCCGGTCGTGCCGTCGAAGCCGTACGGGATCGCCGAGAACGAGCGATGATTCGCCATCGTCTTCCGCTGGGTGTAGTAGCCCGCCGAGAAGAGCAGGTTGCCTCGCTCGCCGCCGGTGCCCGTGGTGAGGTTCAGGTCGTAGGTGGTGCCGTCGCCTTGATAGGAGGTCCCGCCGTACGCGGAGACGTCGGTGTGTGTGCCCGCCCGGCGCGTGATGATGTTCACGACGCCGGCGATCGCGTCCGAGCCGTAGACCGCCGAGGCCCCGTCCTTCAGCACCTCGATCCGCTCGACCGCCGCCGACGGGATCGAGTTCAGGTCGACCGAGTCGTCCGCGCCGGTGCCGCCCGGCATCCAGCGGCGGCCGTTCACGAGCACGAGCGTCCGCGCCGAGCCGACG
This sequence comes from Candidatus Sulfomarinibacteraceae bacterium, assembly GCA_035466655.1. GTDB lineage: Bacteria > Chloroflexota > Limnocylindria > Limnocylindrales > CSP1-4 > UBA5189. The sequence continues at coordinate 426 of DATIUS010000120.1, read as the reverse complement.
CCGCGCAGGTTGATGCGCGTCGCCCCGTCGCCGCTGTTGTTCACGCCCGTGTTGATGGCGTTGCCCTGCTCCGGCAGCGCCTGGAGGAAGTCGCCGATGCTCACCTTGCCGCTCGCGACGATCTGGTCCCGGTTGATGACCGTGACCGGCGCGGGCGTGGTGAGGTCCTTCCGGCGGATGCGCGTGCCGGTGACGACGATCTCCTCGGTCTGCTCCTGATCGCCGGCGGGGGTGGTGGCGGGGGCGTCGCCGACGACCACGTCGGCGGCGGGCGGCGCCGTGGGAGGCGGCGTCGTGGCGTCCTGGGCGACCGCAACCCCGGACGTGATGAGGGACACGAGCGCTGTTGCCAGGCTCAGCACCTTCCGTCGAAGCATGGGCCAACTCCTGTGGTTGTGCGCACTGCGTGCGATCACACCGCGTGAA
>DATIUS010000119.1:0-2990 GCA_035466655.1 Candidatus Sulfomarinibacteraceae bacterium | reverse complement strand
GCCGCGGACGTAACGGTCGAAGATTCCGGCCTGGACGTCGTCCGGCACGCCCGCGCCCTCGTCCGAGATCGTGAGGAGCAGGGCCTTGCCGCCCTCGTCCGGTCGGAGGTGCGCCCGCACGGGTGATCCGGCCCCGTACTTGACCGCGTTGTCGAAGATCGCCCAGAGAACCTGGTCGAGGTGATCGCGGTCCGCGAGGGCCAGCCAGCCCGGCGCCTCGTCGTCGAGCCTGAATGGGACATCGTCGGCGCCCAGCGCGTCCCAGGCGTGGCGAACACGCGGCGCAAGGGCGAGCACCTCCAGGCGCGGCCGCAGCGTGCCGGCCTCGAGTCGCGAGACCGCGAGGAGCTGGCGGACCATCCGCGACAGCCGCTCCGACTGCTCGGTGATGATCGCGAGTCGCCGGTCGTCTCGTTCGGCGGCCAGCTGCTCGGCGTATGCGCGGATGCTCGTCAGCGGCGTCTGGAGGTTGTGGCTGATGCCGCGCAGGAAATCGTCCTTGGCGGCGTCCAGCTCGACGAGCCGCTCCGTCTGGCGCTGGACCTGCTCGAACAGCTCGGCGTTCCGGATGGCCACCGCGATCTCGCTGGCGAACAGCTCGAGGAGGTCCTGGTCCGCGACCTCCCATCGCCTCGTGGCCGGGAGGTGGCCGGTGAGCACGCCGACGCGTTCCTCCGGCAGGGAGAGCACCGCCCGCACGGGCCGTGACTCGCCGGGGATGACCTCTTCGGTCGGGACATCCCCCGCGTCGCCGAGGTAGATCGAGGCGTCGATCATCTCGAACGCGGTCTGGGCGCTCGCGGTGGCATGCGCGACCAGCCGGTCGAGACCATCCCGCGGGGAAGTCTCGCCGATCGCGAGGAGGATCCGGCCGAGCTCACGATTCCGGCGCTCGAGGTCGGCGGCGAGCCGGTTGTGGCTCTCGACGAGCCGGGCCAGCTCGTCCTCGCCGGCAACCTCGACCCGGGCCGACAGGTCCCCGGCGGACACGCGCTCGACGGCGCGCGAGATGGCCCGGAGCGGCGCCGTCAGGTTCCCGGCCAGGAAGTAGGCGAAGAGGACGGCGACGATGATCGCCGCGGCCAGGGTGAACAGGACGAGCGCCGAAAGGGCGGAATCGAGGCCGCCGGCCCGGGCGAACTCGGCCGCGACGAGCACGGCGCCGAAACCGGCCAGCGGGATGACCGCCCCGGCGATGAGGCCGAGGGTCAGCCTCGCCCGAAACGAGATCCCGGGACCGACGCGCTGCGGCTCCGTACCCGAGCCATGGCCGCCGCCGGTCATGCGCCGGATTCCATGTCCGGCCGGTCGAGCTGGACGAGCCGATAGCCGAGCCCCCGGACGGTCACGAGGTGGATCGGGTGGTTCGGGTCCGGCTCGATCTTCTGGCGGAGGCGGCGCATCGTGACCCACACGTACGACGGGTCGGCGTCCTCGGTGTCCGCCCAGCCTCGATCGAGGAGGGTGTCCGTCGTCACGACCTGGCCGAGGTTCGCGGCAAGTGCGTAGAGCAGGCGTGACTCGGTCGGCGTGAGCTGGATCGCCTCACCGCGCACGGTGGCGCTCCGCCGGTGGAGCTCGAGGACGAGGTTCGGGCCAAGGACGAGCGCCCGCCGAGGCACCCGGTCGCCGAGCCGGCGAAGGACCCGGCCGATCCGCGCCCGCAGCTCGGGGTAGTGATAGGGCTTCGTGACGAAGTCCTCGGCGAACTCCTCGAGGAGGTCGGCCTTGGAGTCCGCGGTATCGATGGCCGAGAGGACGATGATCGGCAGGTCTGCCTGGGCCTTGATCTCGCGGGCAAGGGTCAGGCCGTCCATGCGCGGCATCATCATGTCGATGACCAGGAGGTCCGGCCAACCCCCCTGGAGGCGACGCAGGGCCTCGTCCCCGTCTCGCGCGGTCTGGACCTCGAAGCCGTCCGCGCGAAGCTGGTCCGCGAGCAGGACGAGCAGGTTCGGGTCATCGTCGACGAGCAGGATCCGCGCCGGCTGCGGCCCGTTGGCGCCCCGCGGCCAGGTCACCGCTCAGGTCCGGCGAGGATCGTCCACGCGCCGCGTGGGAACCTGGCATCGAACGTCACGATGGCCTCGGCGTCGTTCGCCGACATGCTGGCCGCGATCAGGGCATCACCCGCCGATCCGGCGGTGCCGTTTGCCCACGAGTTCAGCCAATGCAGGACATGGTCCTTGGCGAACTCAGGGACGACGACGTTCCGCCGAGACACGAGGTGCATCAGCGCTGACGCGATGTTCGCACGCTCATAGGCATACCTGGTACGCAGTACATGAGCGGCTTCGAGAACCGACACGACCGATACGGCGCGCGGGGCGCGCGTCTCGATGATCGCCATCGCCGCGGCGGTCCGGACGGGGTCGTCGCCCGTGAGGTACCGGACCACGACCGAGGTGTCGACGTAGATCACCGCGGTCGACGTTTGGGTCGTGGCGATTCGGTGCCCTTGTCGGCGGGCTCCTCGCCCGCGACGTACTGGCGCCACTCTTCGGCGATGCCCGTGGCCACGGCCTCGTCGATGTCGAGCGGTTCGCGAGGCTGGCGAGGGGAGGGCCCCAGGATCCCGGCGAGCGAGCGCATGTGCGGCTCGTATGGGCGAACGAACTCCACGACGAGCTTGCCGTCCTCCACGCGCTGGATTGCGAGATCCCGGGGCCTGATCCCGAGCTTGTCGCGGATCTGGCGTTCGATGGTGATCTGCCCTCGTTCTCCGACCGATGTCCCTAATGCATACCGCATGTCATGAGTATGGATGACCGTCGTCTGACATGCAACAACCGCCAATCGCCACGTTCCGTCTTCCTTGCCTGCTCTTCCGGCTCACCGCCGTCAGGGCACCTTCGGGTCGACGAAGCGGCAGCGGGCGCGGAGCGGGCAGATCTCGTGCTCGGGGTTGCGGGCGTGGCAGATCACGCGGCCGTGGCGGATGAGGTTCACGTGGGCCTCGTACATCGACTCGGGCGCCAGCATCGCGAGGA
>DATIUS010000118.1:0-36292 GCA_035466655.1 Candidatus Sulfomarinibacteraceae bacterium | reverse complement strand
AATCGACGGCGTTTCGTTGTCGCTCGAGGTGGCGACGTCCGGCTGGATCAGCAACGGTCAATGGGGCATCGACAAGTCCGCAGGGATCGACCCCGCGGGAGCAGGGTTCATCCTGTGGCCCGAAGGGGCCCCCGTCGGCGTCTTCGCGGATCCGTGCGCCCGGGAGGAAGCGCCGCCCATCGGTTCGTCGGCGGCCGAGCTCGCGGCTGCCGTTGCCACGGTGCCCGGTACCGACCTCGTCAGCGGACCGACGGACGTGACCGTGGGTGGGTATCCGGCCAAGAATGTGGTGCTCACCTTCGGCGAGGGCGCCGACTGCAACGCAGATGGGCAACTCAGTGCCGACGAGTTCTACCTCTGGTACGCCCCCGGCGCCGACAATGCGCGCTACGCCACCGAGCTTGGTTCAACCATCAGGGTCTGGATCGTCGATGTCGACGGAGCGATCGTCTGGATCGATGGCGAGACCTACGAGGGCGCTGGCCCTGGGCCGGGACAGGAGATCCAGCAGATCGTTGACTCGATCAGGTTCGAGTAGCCCCGATCCGCGCTTGCGGTGATCGGCAGAGCACTGTCCCGACCGGGATACCGACGAGGCCGTCATCCCGGTCGACGGGCAGCCCGAGGCAGGAGGGCAGCGCCGGGGCAAGCGCGACCGGCGCTGCCCGGCGACGCCCTACGCGGCGATGACCCGGACGATGATCTCCTCGAGGCGCACCCGCGCCTCCGGCAGGACCACGCCCGCGGCGTCGAGCTCGGCGAGCGCCCGGTCGCGGTGGAGGCGGGCCTGCGTGCGGGTGTAGTCGCGGGCGCCGGCGCGTTCGAGGATCGTCACGATCTCCGCGCTGGTCGCCTCGGTCGGCGCGTGGTCGGCGTAGAGGGCGGCGAGGCGGTGGCGGTCCTCCGACCCGGCGTGCTCGTGCGCGTAGATCACCGGGAGGGTCTTCTTCCGGCGGGCGACATCGGTCGGCTCCTTGCCGGTCGCCTGCTCCTCGCCCCAGATGCCGAGCAGGTCGTCGTTCAGCTGGAAGGCGAGCCCGAGGTCCCAGCCGAACGCCCGGTACCGCGCGATGACCGCCTCGTCGTCGGTCGCGAGGAGGGCGCCCGCCTCGATCGATGCGGAGATGAGCGCCGCCGTCTTGCGCCCGATCATGTCGAAGTAGAGCTCGACCGACATCAGGGCGTCCGTCTCGCTCGTCGCGATGTCGATGTACTGGCCCTCGCAGAGTGCGACGCAGGTCTCGTCGTACAGGCGCATCAGCCGGAGGACCTTGCCATCGCTGAAGCCGAGATCGGTGAGCCGGTGCAGGGCCACCCGGCTGAGGCTGAACAGCATGTCGCCGGTGTTGATCGCCTGGGGGACGCCGTGGAGGCTCCACAGCGTGGGCCGGTGGCGCCGCTCACGGTCGCCGTCCTCGATGTCGTCGTGGACGAGGCTGAAGTTGTGGCCGAGCTCCACGGCCGCGGCGCCCGGCAGGGCTCCGCGGTGGTCGCCGGTGATCGAGGCGTAGGCGAGGAGGCCCAGGAGCGGCCGCATCCGCTTGCCGGACAGGCCGCGCGTGCCGTCCAGGCCGAGGTGATAGCGGCACTGCTCGTAGACGCCGGCCGTGGACGGGTCGCGATCCCGGACGAGGCGGAGGATCTCCTCTTCCGTATCGGCGATGAGCTGGCCGAGATCGAGCTCGTGGGCGGCGGTCGACATCGTGCCGCGAGTGTAGCCCCGGCGGCCCAAACGTGCGGGGTCACGGTAGCCTGTTGCGTGGCGAAGCTTCCGGCCATGCCGGCTTCACCGGTGCTACCGTCTGGGCGTGCCCGCACCTCGCCGCTACACCACCGACGCCATCGTCCTGTCGCGGTTCGACTACGGCGAGGCGGACCGGATCCTGACGATCCTGACGCCCGGATCGGGGAAGCTCAAGGCCATCGCGAAGGGGATTCGTCGTCCGACCTCGCGGATCGGTGGAAGCCTGGAGCCGTTCGCCGAGCTGCGCATCGCACTGGCCCGCGGCCGAACCTTCGACGTCGTGACCCAGGTCGAGGTCATCCACCCCTGGCTGCGCCTGCGCGACGACCTCATCTCGTTCGGGACGGCCTCGTACATGGCCGAGATGGCGGATCGAACCCAGGAGGAGCGTCATGCCGGGGAGTCGGTCTACCTCCTCCTCAAGCGCGGCTACGAGCTGCTCGACGCCGGCATGGCGCCGGGCCGCGTGGCCCGCTGGTACGAGATGCACCTGGCCGACGAGCTCGGCATCCGCCCCGAGGTGGACCGCTGTGTCGAATGCGCGCGGCTCCTCGTGGCGGACGAGCGGTACCGCTGGGTTCCTCCGCTCGGCGGCGTCCTGTGCGACCGCTGCCCGGGACCGCCGCACCCGGTCGCGGGCCTGTCACTGGAGGCACTCAAGCTGCTGAAGGCCTACCGTCGGATGGACGTCGAGGCGCTCGCGGCGCTCCGCGTCCGCGCGGAGGTGGAGGCGGAGGTGGAGGCCGCGATGCGTGCCTTCCTTGCCTACACGCTGGACCGGTCGCCGCGGTCCCTGGCCTTCCTGGACGAGGTGCGCGCGGACGAGCGCGCGAGAGCGGAGGTGCCATCGTGATCTTCGACCCCGGCACGGAGAAGGGGGCTCACGCGCTGGAGCGGCTCGGGAGGGCGATGGCGGCGTGGCTCACGACCGTTACCGAGGAGGGGCAGCCGCAGTCGATGCCGGTCTGGTTCCTTTGGACCGACGACGAGATCGTGGTCTACAGCGACCATCGGGCCCGGCGAAACCGGAACATCGGGGCCAACCCGCGCGTGTCCTTCCATCTCCCGGACGAGGGCCGCGGCGAAGATGTCGTGACCATCGAGGGGACGGCGAGGATCGACCTCGACTACCCGCCGGTGGGCGACAATCCGGTCTACCTGGCCAGGTACGGACCCAGGATCGATGCGTCGTTCGGCGGGCCGGCGGCATTCTCGCAGATCTACTCGGTGCCCATTCGCATCACGCCGACGCGGGCAGTCGTCTTCCGAGGGTAGGTCTGAGGGTAGCCCGGCGGCGGCTCTGCTAGCATCCGACGGCCGACACCCACCTCCCGCGACCGTCCCTGCCACGGCCGGCCGCCCCCAGGAGCCCACGTGACCCACCCATCCGCCCGCGACCCGAACGACGTCACGGCCGCCGTCCCGGACCTCGAGACGATCGTCAGCCTCTCCAAGCGCCGTGGCTTCGTCTACCCGAGCTCGGAGATCTACGGCGGGATCAACGCCGTCTGGGACTACGGCCCGCTGGGCGTCGAGCTGAAGAACAACGTGAAGCGGGCCTGGTGGCGGTCGATGGTCCAGGAGCGTGACGACATCGTCGGCCTCGATGCCGGGATCCTCATGCACCCGCAGGTCTGGGTGACGTCGGGCCACGTCGGGAGCTTCAGCGACCCGCTCGTCGAGTGCTCGACCTGCCGACGTCGCTACCGCCTGGACGAGCTCCCCGGTGCCGAGGGCCTCGCGGTCGCCGACCTGACGGACCCCACGGTCATCGAACGCTTCAAGCTTGCCTGCCCGAACGACGGCGGCCCGCTCTCCCCGCCGCGTCGGTTCAACCTGATGTTCCAGACCTACATGGGCCCCGTCCAGGACGAGGCGTCGGTCATCTACTTTCGCCCCGAGACGGCCCAGGGCAGCTACGTCAACTTCAAGAACGTCCAGCAGTCGAGCCGGAAGAAGGTCCCGTTCGGGATCGCCCAGATCGGAAAGAGCTTCCGGAACGAGATCAGCCCGGGCAACTTCGTCTTCCGGATGCGCGAGTTCGAGCAGATGGAGATGCAGTACTTCGTCCGACCGGGCGAGGCGGCCGCCGCGGCGTTCGAGGACTGGCTCCCTCGGCGGAAGGCCTGGTACGAACGGTTCGGCGTCGCGCCGGAGCGGCTCCGGCTTCGCGAGCACGCGCCCGACGAGCTCGCCCACTACGCCAAGAAGGCCGTCGACGTCGAGTACCGCTTTCCCTTCGGCTGGAAGGAGCTCGAGGGCGTTCACAACCGCGGCGACTTCGACCTCTCCCGTCACGCCGAGGCGTCCGGGGAGAACCTCGAGTACTTCGACCCGGCGACCGAGGAGCACTTCATCCCGTGGGTCGTCGAGGCCGCGGCCGGCGCGGACCGGGCGGCGTTCACCTTCCTCATCGACGCCTATCGCGAGGAGGAGGTCCGCGGCGAGCGGCGGGTCTCGCTGGCGCTCCACGCGGACCTCGCGCCGTACAAGGTCGCCGTCCTTCCCCTGCTCAAGAAGCGGCCCGAGATCGTCGAGCTGTGCCACCGGATCCTGGCCGACCTCAAGCGGGACCTGATGGCCGTCTACGACGACACCGCCGCGATCGGCAAGCTCTATCGGCGCCAGGACGAGATCGGCACGCCGTGGTGCGTGACGGTCGACGTGGACTCCCTCGAAGACCTGGCGGTCACCGTCCGCGACCGCGACACGATGGCCCAGGTGCGGATCCCCGTCGAGGGCGTGAAGCGCGCGATCCTCGATCGGATGGAGGCCGCCCGGGCCTGACCCTCCCGTGACGATCCGCTCGTCGGGGGGTCTTACGGGCAGCGCCGCCCGGGGCCGACAGACGCGAAGGCGAGCGTCCGCCCGCGCCGTCAGCTGGTGGCCGGGACCGCGGCCGCCTCGGCCCGTCGTTCGGTCGGGGCCGGCGCCTCCGCGGGAGTCGGTGGCCAGTCTCCCGACAGGTACGCGTGGATGGAGGCGGCCGAGCGCTTGCCGTCGCCCATCGCGAGGATGACCGTCGCGGCGCCCCGGACGATGTCGCCGCCGGCGAAGACGCCGGGCATCGAGGTCATCCCGAACTCGTCGGTCACGATGTAGCCCCACTCGTTGACGTTGAGCTCCGGAGCCGTGGCGGTCAGGAGCGGGTTGGAGCGTGTCCCGATCGCGACCACGACCATGTCGCAGTCGATCTCGAACTCGGAGCCCGGGATCGGCACCGGCCGGCGCCGGCCCGAGGCGTCGGCCTCGCCGAGCTCCATCCGCTGACAGCGCAGCCCTGTGACCCACCGCTCGCCGTCGCCGAGCACCTCGAGGGGTGCGACGAGGAACTCGAAGCGGATCCCTTCCTGCTCGGCGTGGTGAACCTCCTCGACCCGCGCCGGCAGCTCGTCGTGCGAGCGCCGGTAGACGATCGTCGCCTCCGCCGCCCCGAGTCGCTTCGAGGTCCGCACGGCGTCCATCGCGACGTTCCCGCCGCCGACGACGACGACCCGCTGGCCGTGGAGGATCGGCGTGTCCGAGCCCTCCTGCCAGGCGCCCATCAGGTTGACCCGAGTGAGGTACTCGTTCGCGGAGTAGACCCCCTTGTGGTTCTCGCCGGGGACGTTCATGAACACCGGCAGGCCGGCCCCGACGGCGATGAAGATCGCGTCGAACTGCTCGCGCAGCTCTGGCAGGGTGAAGGTCTTGCCGATGATCGCGTTGGCCTCGATCTTCACCCCGTCGGCGACGAGGCGGTCCACCTCGGCCTGGACGATGTCCTTGGGCAGGCGGAACTCCGGGATCCCGTAGATCAGAACGCCGCCCGGGGCGTGAAATGCCTCGAAGATCGTGACGTCATAGCCGCGCTTGGCGAGCTCGCCGGCGGCCGTCAGCCCTGCCGGCCCGGATCCCACGATCGCGACGCGCCGGCCGTTCGGCGTCGTCGCGTGGTGCGCCGCCGTCGCCTCCGGGTGCTGCATCGCCCAGTCGGCGACATAGCGCTCCAGGCTGCCGATCGCCACGGACGTGCCCTTCTTGCCCCGGAGGCAGACGCCCTCGCACTGGGTCTCCTGCGGGCAGACCCGGCCGGTCACGCACGGCAGCGCGTTGTCGTCGAGGAGGGATTCGGCGGCGCCGGGAAGGTCGCCCTCCCGGAGGAGCCTGATGAACCGCGGGATGTTGACCCGGACCGGGCAACCGTCCACGCAGTACGGCTTGGGGCACTGGAGGCACCGCTCGGCCTCGAGCATCGCGAGCTGGTAGGTGAGGCCCAGGTTCACCTCGCGGAAGTTCCCCGCCCGGGCCATCGCATCCTGTTCGGGCATGGCGACCCGGTCGATCGCCATCCGTTCCTTCTGGGTGAGGGCGGGACGCTCGCCAGTGGGCTGGGCCGGAGGGACCGGAAGCGGCTCCGTCATGCGCCGGCTCCCCCGGCCGGGATGGCTGGCTCAGCCGCCGCGTCCGTCTTCGGCCGGGTGCGGAGGCCGATCTCGCAGGCACGGCGCTCCAGGGCCAGCTGTTCAAACGGGCGATACGTCGTCAGGCGGTCCGCCAGCTCGCGGAAGTCGACCTCGTGGCCGTCGAACTCGGGCCCGTCGACGCAGGCATAGCGCGTCTCGCCGTGCACGGTTACGCGGCAGCCGCCGCACATCCCCGTCCCGTCGACCATGACCGGGTTGAGCGAGACGGTCGTCTGGACACCGAGCGGGCGGGTCATCTCGGCGACGGCCCGCATCATCGGGACCGGACCGACGGCGAAGACCTCGTCCACCCCGCCGGCGGCCAGGACGTCCGCGAGGGCCTGGGTCACGAAGCCGGGGCGCCCGTAGCTGCCATCATCCGTGCACGCGATCACCGTGCCGCAGGCGGCGAGCTCAGGCTCGAGGATGACCCACTCGCGCGAGCGGCCGCCGATGATGGTGGTCACTGCGACCCCGCGCCGGTGCAGCTCCTGGGCGATCGGCAGGATCACCGCGGTGCCCACGCCACCCCCGACACAGACCGCGTGCCCGCGCTCCGGCAGCTCCGTCGGACGCCCGAGCGGGCCCGCGATGTCGGCGATCGCGTCGCCCGGCCCCAGCTCGACGAGGTCGCTCGTGCTCTTGCCCACGGCCTGGATGACGAGCGAGATGGTGCCCGCCCCCGGATCCGCATCCGCGATCGTCAGCGGGATGCGCTCCGCCCCGCGGCCGAGGTGGACGATGACGAACTGGCCCGGCTGGCGGATCTCGGCGATCCGGCGCGCCTCGAGGACGAGCCGGGTCACGTTGGGTGAGAGGCGCTCATTCCGGAGAATGGGATGCATGCGGGACCGCCACGGTATGAATACGTCGACCGGATCGTCGCCCCGCGGCGGCCGGGTTCCACAGGACCGGAGCGTACCGTCCGCGGGGGCCGAACGTCATGTCGGCGACGGGCCGCTCCGGCGCCGGGCGGTTCCGGAATGCCGCTCCTGAGGCGCGCGGCTCAGCGGGCGAAGAGCGCCGCGTCCTTGCCCTTCGGCCAGTAGAGCTCCTTCTTGACGTGGAACTCGGGGAAGCCCCGCCCCATCAGCTCGCGCTCGACGTTCAGGATCATCTCCGGGTTGCCGCAGATGTAGACGACCGTCCGGTCCGCCTTCAGGCCGAGGTCCTTGCAGACGGCGGCGACCACGCCCTCGACCCGGCCGGTGCGGCCGGCCCAGCCAACGTTCCGTGGATCGTTCGGGCGCGAGACCGTCGGGACGTACGTGACCGGGTACGACTTCTCGCGCTCGAGCCCCTCGAGGTATCCGCGGTAGCCGAGTTCCTCGGCGAACGAAGAGCCGTGGAGGACGACGGTTCGCCGCCGGTCGCCCCGGATCATGGTGTCCCGGATCATGCTGATGAACGGCGCGATGCCGGTGCCGGTCGAGACGTACAGGTGGGTCCGGTCGTCGTCCGGCTCCAGCAGGAACTTGCCCTTCGGGCCGATCATCCGCATCCGGTGCCCGATCGGGAGCCGCCAGAGCGCGGTCGTGAACCGGATGACCGGGACGAGGCGGACGTAGAACTCGTAGCCGTCGGTGCCGCTCACCTGTGGCGCCGACGCCACGGAATACGGACGCTGGAGCACCTTCCCGTCGACGACGACGCCGAGCGTCAGGTATTGCCCGGGCTCGAAGTGGACGGGCGGGCCGTCGAACTTCACCCAGAACGAAGCGAGGTCGCCGGTCTGGTCCTCGCGCCGGATGATCGTCGCGTTGTAGATCGGGGCCGCGGGGTCGATGACCCGGGTGTCCTCGACGTGGTGCGTCATCGGGCTGGACATCGCTCCGTGCGGATTGCTCGCCCGGATTGTACGAGCCAGCCTGGCCGGGAGCTGGATCGTCGAGCCGGGAGCCGGTTCGCCCGCCAGGGAGCCGGATCGCCCGCCCGGGAGCCGGATCGCCGGCCCGGGAGCCGTATCGGGGGCCGTCCGGGCCTCCGACGATACAATCCGCCCGACACCGAACGCCCATCACGGCCACCGGCCGCCTCGCGCCACGCACCCGAAGGAGCCCGCTCGACATGGCCACCGCCACACCGACTGATCGCGCCCACCGCGCCGCGAAGCGCTACATCTACGCCTGGGGCCAGGGGACGGCCGAGGGCAACGGCCTCATGAAGGACCTCCTCGGCGGCAAGGGCGCGGGTCTCGCGGAGATGACGCTCGCTGGCCTGCCGACACCGCCCGGCTTCACGATCACGACCGAGGCATGCAACGACTACTTCGCGGCCGGCGGAAAGCTCCCCGACGGGCTCTGGGACGACGTCCTCGGGGCGATGCGCGAGGTCGAGGCACGGACCGGAAAAGGCTTCGGCGACCAGGCCAATCCGCTGCTCGTGTCGGTCCGGTCCGGCGCCAGGTTCTCGATGCCGGGGATGATGGACACGGTCCTCAACCTCGGCCTCAACGAGGCCACGCTCGAGGGCCTCATCGCGCTGACGGGGAACGAGCGCTTCGGCTGGGATGCCTACCGGCGCTTCGTCGCGATGTTCGGCCGAATCGTCATGGGCGTCGACGGCGCGCGGTTCGAGCATCCGCTCGAGGCCAGCAAGGCGACCCACGGGCCCGCCGCCAAGGACACGGACCTCACCGTGGACGACCTGCGGGCGCTCGCGACGGCCTACCGGGCGATCGTCCGCGAGGACACCGGGCGCGACTTTCCGTCGGACCCCTTCGAACAGCTCGACCTCGCGATCAAGGCCGTGTTCGCCTCCTGGTTCGGCAAGCGCGCCAACGACTACCGCAACAGCCAGAAGATCGCCCATGACCTTGGCACGGCCGTCAACGTCGTGACGATGGTGTTCGGGAACATGGGCGACGATTCCGGGACCGGCGTGGCGTTCACCCGCGACCCGAACACCGGCGAGAAGGTGCTCTATGGCGAGTACCTGACCAACGCCCAGGGCGAGGACGTCGTCGCCGGCATCCGCACCGCCCCCAAGATCGCGCACATGGCCGAGGAGATGCCGGCCGTCTACGCCGAGTTCGTCCGCATCGGCCAGCTGCTCGAGCAGCACTACCGGGACGTCCAGGACCTCGAGTTCACGATCGAACGCGGGCGCCTCTACATGCTCCAGACGCGGTCGGCGAAGCGGACCGCGGCCGCGGCCGTGCGGATTGCTGTGGACATGGTCGACGAGGGCCTCATCACGCCGGCGGAGGCGATCGGCCGGATCGAGCCCGCGCAGGTCGACCAGCTCCTGCGCGACCAGTTCGACCCGAAGGCCAGGACCGGCGCCGCGCACATCGTCAAGGGACTCAACGCCTCACCGGGCGCCGCCGTCGGTCGGGCCGTCTTCGACGCCGACGAGGCGGTCGCGTGGGTGGCTCGTGGCGAGAAGGTCATCCTCGTCCGGATCGAGACCTCGCCGGACGACTTCCACGGAATGGCCGTCGCCGAGGGGATCATCACCGCCCGCGGCGGCGCCACGTCGCACGCTGCCGTCGTCGCCCGCCAGATCGGCAAGCCGTGCGTCGCCGGCTGCGCGGACCTGCAGGTGGACTATCGAAAGAAGTCCGCTCGTTCCGCGACGACCGGTGTCGAGGTGTCAGAGGGCGACTGGATCAGCCTGGACGGCACGACCGGGGACCTCTTCCTCGGCGCCGTGCCGACCGTCTCCGCGCGGTTCGAGGACCAGCCGGAGCTCCAGGCGATCCTCCGCTGGGCGGACGATCTCCGCCGAATGGAAGTCTGGACCAACGCGGACAAGCCGGAGGAGGCGGCCCAGGCGCGCCGCTACGGCGCCCAGGGGATCGGCCTGTGCCGAACCGAGCACATGTTCCGCGAGGGCGAGCGCCTCGAGATCGTCCGCGGCGCGATCCTCCTGGCGAACCGGGCCACCCGCGCGAAGGCAAGGCTCGCCGCCGGAGAGGCGCTGAACGCCGACGACCGGGAGATCGTGGCGACCTTCGACGCCGCGATGGCGAAGCTCGAGGTCCTCCAGCAGGGCGACTTCGAGGGGATCTTCGAGGCGATGGACGGCCTGCCGGTCGTCATCCGGCTCATCGATCCACCGCTCCACGAGTTCCTGCCGAACCTCGAGGAGCAGCTCGTCAAGGTCACGAAGGCCGGCGACGCCGCCTCTGCCGAGGACCGCGAGCTGCTCGCGACCATCAAGTCGATGCATGAGCAGAACCCGATGCTCGGGCTCCGGGGCTGCCGCCTCGGCCTGATGATCCCGGACTTCGTGAAGGTCCAGACCCGTGCGATCCTCAACGCCGAGATCGCGAGGACGAGGGCCGGCGGCCACCCGATCGCCAAGATCATGATCCCGCTCGTCGGCCACGTGAACGAGCTGGCCGCCACGCGTGCCCTCCTCGAGGCCGAGGCGAGGGCGGTCGAGGCGAAGGCGGGCGTCAACGTCGACTACAAGTTCGGGACGATGATCGAGGTCCCGCGTGGCGCTCTGACGGCCGACGAGATCGCCCGTGAGGCCGACTTCTTCAGCTTCGGCACGAACGACCTCACCCAGATGACGTTCGGGTTCAGCCGCGACGACGCCGAAGGTGGCTTCCTGCTCAAGTACGTGGAGGACGGGATCCTCCCCGAGAACCCGTTCCAGACGCTCGACGATGCGGTCGCCGGGCTGATGCGGACCGCCGTCGAGAAGGGCCGGTCCACGAAGCCCGGCCTCGAGCTCGGGATCTGCGGGGAGCACGGCGGCGACCCGGCATCGATCGCGAAGTGCGAGCGGATCGGGCTGGACTACGTGTCCTGCTCACCGTTCCGCGTGCCGGTCGCCCGGCTCGCCGCGGCGCAGGCCTCGCTCGTCTCCGCCGAACGCGACAGGTAGCTTCCGTCGGGGGACGACGCTCGGGGCGCCCGCTCGCCGTGCCCAGCGCGCTCGCCGTGCCCAGCGCGCGCGCCGTGCCTCGACGCGGCGATCACTCGTCCATCGTCGCAGCGTCGGGCCGCGGGGCGGCGCCGACGCGGTGGTAGGGAGCGTAGGCCGGCCACCACATCGCGCCGTCGACGAGCGACTCGAGGTCGGTCGAGTCGCCGAGCGGCGAGAGCCCGCCCGCGACTGCCTCGGCCGCGACCCGGATCGCGATCGCCCGCGAGACCGTCCGGAGGTTCGTGACGCTTGGATAGAGGGCGCCGCCGGCGAGTCGATCGTTGCTCACGTGGGCGGCCAGGGTCTCCGCCGCGGCGAGGAACATCTCGTCGGTCACCTCGCGCGCCTCCGAGACGATCGCCCCGAGGCCCACGCCCGGGAAGACGAAGACGTTGTTGGCCTGGCCGATCTCGCGCCGGCGTCCGCCGATCTCGACCGGCGCGAACGGCGATCCCGTCGCGACGAGGGCTCGGCCGTCGGTCCACGCCAGCACGTCTGCAGGAGCCGCTTCTGTGTTCGCGGTCGGGTTGGAGAGCGGCAGCACGATCGGGTGCTCGGTGCGGGCCGCCATCGCCCGGATGAGCGCCTCCGAGAAGCTGCCGGCGTGGCCGGTCGTTCCGATCAGGATCGTCGGCGCTGCGGCCTCCACGACCTCGAGCAGGCCGGGATGCTCCTCGCGACCGCGGCTCTGGAGCTCGATCCCGAGCTCCGCGGCGGCCTCGGGCGGATAGGCGAGCTCGCGCTTGTCGTCGTCGAGCTCGCTCCGGGATTCGAACACCAGCCCGTGTGAATCCACGAGCAGCAGCGCCCGTCGTGCATCGGCGTCTGCCATCCCGGACCGAAGCATCGCGAGGCGAAGGAGCCGGGCGATCCCGACGCCGGCCGCGCCGGCGCCGGCCAGGACGATCCGTTGCTGATCCCACGTGGTCCCGAGGTGGCGGAGCCCGGCCAGGACGCCGGCGACGACGACGGCCGAGGTCCCCTGGATGTCGTCGTTGAAACACGGGATCCGGCCGCGATACCGGTCGAGCAGCCGGAGTGCCGTGTGCTGCTTGAAGTCCTCGAACTGGATCAGGCAGCCGGGCCAGACCTCGTGGACGCCCCGGACGAATGCCTCGACGAAGGCGTCGTACGCGGCGCCGCGCAGGCGCGGCGCCCGGAACCCGAGGTAGAGCGGGTCGTCGAGGAGCTTCCGATTGTCCGTGCCGACGTCCAGCGAGACGGGGAGCGTCAGGATCGGGTGGATGCCGCAGGCGGCGGTATAGAGGGCGAGCTTGCCGATCGGGATCGCCATGCCGCCCGCTCCCTGGTCGCCAAGGCCCAGGATCCGCTCGTTGTCCGTCACCACGATGAGCCGGACATCCTCGTATGGCGCGCAACTGAGGACCTCGGGGATGCGGTCACGGTCGGCCGGCGTGATCCACAGGCCGCGCGTGCGACGGACGATGTGGCTGAATTCCTGGCACGCCCGGCCGACGGTCGGCGTGTAGACGACCGGCAGGTACTCCTCCATGTGCTCCGTGAGGAGGCGGTAGAACAGGGTCGCGTTGCGGTCCTGGAGGGCCGCCAGACCGATGTACCGCTCGAGGTCGTCCGACTTGCGGGCGATGTGCTCGTGTTCGAGGGCGAGCTGCTCATCCATCGAGAAGACCCGGTCCGGGAGAAGCCCGTGGAGGCCGAACTCGGTCCGCTCCTCGAGCGGAAAGGCCATGTCCTTGGTCAGGAACCGGCTGTTGAGCAGCTCACCGCCGGTCATGTCGAGCTCGACGGGCAGCCCGGCGGCCATCCGGTCAAATGGGGCGGGCAGCGGTCGCACGGTCCCCTCATCGTCCCCCATGCGGGCCCCCGGCACACGGGCCATTGGGCACGCCGGACACCGCTACACTCGGCCGCGTGACCCGGTCCGGACCGCCCGCCGTCCCGCTCCCGCCCGGCTTCCGCTGGCCGGACGGGGTCCGTGCGGCCGCCACGTTCACGTTCGACCTGGACGCCGAGGCGGCGATGCTGGCGGACCACCCCGAGACGGCCGACTACCTTGACGTGATGGCCCACCAGCGGTACGGGCCACGAACGGCGGTGCCGCGCCTGCTCCGGATGCTCGATCGCCAGGGGATCCGGGCGACCTTCTTCATCCCCGGCTGGGTCGCCGAGGCATGGCCGGCCGCGGCCCGTTCGATCCGCGACGCCGGGCACGAGATCGCCCACCACGGCTACCTGCACGAGTCCGTTCGGGGGCTGGATGAGGCAGCCGAGGAAGGGGCTCTCGTCCGTGGCCTCGAGGCGCTCGACGGCGTCCTCGGCGTCCGCCCGATCGGCTACCGCGCCCCGTCCTGGGATCTCAACTGGCGGACGCCGGGCCTCCTCGCGCGGCACGGGTTCCGCTACTCGTCCAACCTGATGGACGCCGATCACCCGTACCGGCTGGCGGTCGCGCCGGAGCCCGGCGCGGCGACGCTCATCGAGCTGCCGGTGCACTGGGCGCTCGACGACTGGGAGCCGTACAACTACCTGCCGGGGATCACCGGCACCGGCGTCATCCTGAGCCCGGCGGTCGTCGGGGCGCGCTGGACCCTCGAGCTGGAGGCGCTCGCCGCCGAGGGCGGCCTCTTCAACCTGACCAATCACCCGTTTGTCTCGGGTCGCCCCTCACGCGCGGTCGCGCTGGAACAGCTGATCGAGCGGGCGAAGTCGATCGACGGGATGTGGGTCGCTACCTGCCACGAGATCGCGGCCTGGGCGGAGACGCTCGATCTCCCGCCCGTCGTCCACGAGCGGCCGGTGCTGCCGGCGTAGCGGCGCTATCGTGCGCGGGTGACCACCCCGGACCTGACGATCGCCGACGCTCCCGACGCGAGACGGTACGAGGCCCGCGACGGCGGAGAGCTCGTCGGGTTCGTGGAGTACCGGCTCGCCGGGACGCGGCGGATCCTGCTCCACACGGAGGTCCCGCCCGCGTTCGGGGGACGGGGGATCGGGGCTGCCCTGGCGCGGCACATCTTCGACCAGGCGCGAGTGTCCGGCTTCCGGGTCACCGTGAAATGCCCGTTCATCGCAGCCTACCTCGCCCGGCATCCCGAGGACGCCGACCTCGCCACGCCGGCACCCGCACCTCGCCCGGGAACGGCTGAGTAGGCGATCAGGACCGGCTCGAGCCGCAGGATCCTTCGCTACGCTGCACCGAGCGCGTCGAGCGCCCGCCCTCGCCGGCCGAGGCGGACGGCCGCAAGCACACCGACGGCTGCGAGCACGAGGACCGTCGCGGCGGCGATCGCGGCGTCGAGGTCGCCGGCCCCGAACTCGGCGTACACGACGAGCGGCAGCGTCTGGGTCCGGCCGGCCACGTTGCCGGCGAAGAGGATCGTCGCCCCGAACTCGCCGAGCGATCGCGCCCAGCTCATGACCATCCCAGCGGCAAGGGCCGGCGCCGCGAGCGGCACCATGATGTGCCGGAAGACGCCGACCTCCGACGCGCCGTCGACCCGCGCCGCGTCCTCCAGGTCGCGTGGGAGGCCGGCGATCCCGGCCCGGGCGGAGCGGACGTAGAACGGCGCCGCGACGAACACCTGGGCCAGGATCACGGCCGCCGTCGTGAAGGGAATCGCGAACCCGGCGGCATCGAGCGAATCGCCGAGCAGGCCGCGCCGTCCGAAGACGAGGAGCAGCGCGAGGCCCGCCACCGACGGCGGGAGCACGAGCGGAAGATCGACCAGGACCTCCACCAGCCCGGCTCCTCGAAACCGGTGCCGGGCCAGGATGAACGCCAGCGGTGTCCCGACCAGGACGATGATCACGAGGCTCGCCGCGGTTGTCGCGAGGCTGAGCGACAGGGCAGCGAGCACGGCGCCGGATCCGATGGCGGCCCCGAGCTCCGGGCCTCCGAGGGCACGGCCGATCAGGTTGGCCACGGGCAGCGCGAGGAACGCTGCCAGGAGGGTGGCCGCGCCGACGAGGATGGCCCGTCCGATCATGGGACCGCCACGAACCCATGCCTGGTGAGGATGGCACTCCCGGCCGGGCCGGCAAGCCAGTCGAGGAATCCCCGCGCCGCGGCGTGGGCGGTCGACGTCGACAGAACGGCACCTGCGTAGGTCGCGGTCACGCTGGCCTCGTCCGGGATCGCCAGGGTGATGACGTCTGCGGTCGCCGCGTCGGTCGCATAGACGATCGCGGCGTCGCCCTCGCCGAGCTCGATCTTGGCCAGCACGGCCCCGGCGTTGTCCTCCCGCGTCACCACGTTCGCCTCGTACGCTGTCGTGAAGTCCGGCGGATAGCCGGGCAGGGCGGCGAGCCGCCGGACGAGCTCGCTCGCGTAGTGCGTGATCGGGACCTGGTCCCCGGCGGCGACGATCGCGATCCCCGGCCGAGCCAGGTCGGCGAGTCCGTGCAGACGGCCCGGGTTGCCAGCCGGGACGACCACGGCGAGCCGGTTGCCGGCGAACTCGACGATCGCGCCATCTGTGAGCCCGCCCTCCTCGAGGGCAGCCGGGTTGGCCGCGTCGGCGGACAGGAAGGCGTCGCCCCGCGCTCCCTGCTCGATCTGCACGCGCAGCGCCGAGGACGAGTCCGTCACGACGCTGAGCCGTACGCCGGCCGCCGCCTCGTAGGCAACCGCGACGTCGCGCAGCGCCTCGCGGAGCGACGCTGCCGCGAGGATCGTCAGCTCCGCGGGCGTGGCCCTCCCGGACCCCCCGGGGGCGCAGGCGACGAGCACGCTGACCAGCGTCACGGCGGCAACGATGGGAGCGGCGGTCGCCCGGAGGCGGCCGCTCGGGCGAACGGACACCTCAGCGCGGGGCTTCGACGATGACGTTGGTGGCCTTGACGACACAGACCGCCGGATCGCCGACCTGGAGGCCCATCTCGGCGACGGCCTCGGCGGTCATGAGGCTGACGATGCGGTGGGGACCTGCGAGGACCTCGACGACGGCCGCGACGCGGTCCGCCTCGATTCGGGTGACCACGCCGGCGAACCGGTTGCGCGCCGACTGGGCGACCGCCCGCGGATCCGGGCTGGCGCGCCGTCGCTCCTCGAGGAGCCGGACGACCTCGGCGATGGGCACGAGCCGCTGCCCACCACCGGACCGGACGATGGCAAGACGTCCCTCCGTCTCCCAGCGGCGCAGGGTCTCGACGGTCACGCCGAGCATCTCGGCGGCCTGGCCGGCCCGGAGGTGGCGGTCGGTCGGCTGGTCGTTCGCCGTCATACCAAGAGATCATTACCGAATCGAGGCGAGATATCAAGGGATCTGGCACGCCGAGGCCGGGCGCCCCGGGGCACGGGATGCGACCCGATCACGCCCGGACGAGCCGGCCTCAGCACGGCCAACAGGTGGCCTCCGCAGGCCAGGCCGGTGAGGCGATCCTCAGGCTTCGAGCGATGGCTCCTCGGCGGCGGCCGGCGCCGTGCTCCCGGGGCGAATCGGCTCCAGGTCGATCGTCCGGGCGCGGCGCGTTCGGCCCGACTCGGTCCGGACCATCGCCGACGGGATCACGCCCGTCGAGATCGACTCCACGACCGCCGCGTCACCTGCATACAGCCCACTCAGGATGCGCACCTTCTCGCCGAGCCGGATCGATGCCCGGCCCGTGGTTGCGGCAAGGTTGATCGAAATGGTCCTGCCCGCGGGATTCCGAGGGTCGGCGCCGAGAACCGGGGGCGGGCCCTTCGTGGCGGTCTTGGGGGGCGGGTAGGTGACCTTCCGGCGGCGCACCGGCTAGTACCGCCGACGCGGTGCCGCGTCGTCCTTCTTCGGCTTCGGCTCGTGCCCGGGGCGCGGCGGTCGAGGCGCGGTGCCGGGCGCCATGTCCGGCGCTGGGACCCACGGCCCGCGCTCCTTGGCGGCCCTGACGGTTGCGGCGAACTCGGCGGCGACCGGGGCCGGGATGCTGCCCAGCCAGGCGCGTTCGATCTCCTGGACCCGAACGGTCTCCTCGGCGCGGCGCTGGCGCTCGAACTTCGAATGTTTCGTCATCGTCCCTCGCTCGGTTGCCCTCCCGAACGTCGGGCGGTCTGCTGATCGTACGCGCCTTCGCGCGAGGGCGCGCGCGGTAGACTCCCCGGATCGCCGCAACGCACGAGGTGGGCACGATGGCCGTGACGATCCGGAAATGGGCGACGTTCGTCGAGGAGCTCCACGAGGAGGGCGGAAAGCCGCTCGCTCGGCCGCTCCGGCGCGTCGCGGTGGCCGCCGTCGTGAAGAACCCGTACGCGGGCTCCAACCCTGATGACCTGACCCAGCTCATCGACCTCGGCGAGGTCCTGGGCGACGAGCTGATGCGGCGCTGCCAGGAGGCGCTCGGGACACCGGTCGAGGCGTACGGCAAGGGCGGCATCGTCGGCGAGGCGGGCGAGCTCGAGCACGTGGCCGCCGTCCTCCACCCGAAGTTCGGCGCGCCGACCCGCGATCGCGTCGGCGGCGTCTCCATCCTGCCCTCGGTCAAGAAGCGGGCGGCGATGGGTGCCAGCCTGGACATCCCCGTCCACCACATCAAGGCGATGCTCGTTCGGAGCCACTTCGACGCGGTCGAGATCCGGGTGCCGGACGCTCCGGCCAGGGACGAGCTCCTCGTCGCCCTCGCGGTCACCGACGGTGGACGGCCCCACGCTCGCGTCGGCGGCTGGCGGGTCGAGGACATCGTCGGCGAAGACGGCCTCCGTTGACGGGCGGGGTCTGACGGTCTCGATGGGCACGCTCATCCGGAACCTCGGGCAGGTCGTCTCGGGCGACATTGCCGCCCCACTCCTCGATGCCGACGAGATCCTCATCGAGGACGGCCGGATCGCGGCGATCGGGCGCGGACTCGCGGCGGGTGCGGGTGCGGCCGTCGATCGGGTCATCGATGCCCACGGGACGACGGCGATTCCGGGGCTCATCGACTCGCACGTCCATCCCGTCTTCGGCGACTTCACCCCCCGCCAGCGCACGGTCGACTTCATCGAATCCGGGCTCCACGGCGGGGTGACGACGGCCATCTCGGCCGGCGAGGTGCACCTGCCGGGCCGGCCGAAGGATGTCGTTGGGCTGAAGGCCCTCGCCATCGTGGCCGCGAAGAGCTACGCGAACCTGCGTCCGGCGGGCGTCAAGGTCCACGCCGGCGCCCCGATCCTCGAGTTGGGGCTGGAGGAGGCCGATTTCGCCGAGATGGCCGCCGCGGGCGTGAGGCTGGTCGGAGAGATCGGGCTCGGGAGCGTCAGGACCGGAGCGCAGGCCGCCCCGATGGTCGCCTGGGCGAAGGCGCACGGCATGATCGTCACCTTCCATACCGGCGGGCCGTCGCTCGCCGGCTCGAGCGCGATCGGCGCGGATGCCGTCCTCGAGGCCCGGCCGCACATCGTCGGCCACGTCAACGGCGGGACGACGGCGATGTCCGATGCCGACATCGAGCGGCTCGTCGCGACCGACCTGGCGATCGAGATCGTCCACTGCGGCAACGGGCGGGCGGCGCTCCACGCAGCGCGAGCGGCGGCGGCGCTCGGCGGTCTCGACCGGGTGATCCTCGGCAACGACGCGCCGTCCGGCACGGGCGTGATTCCGCTCGGAATCCTGCGCACGATGGCTCACCTGGCATCGCTCGGCGGGATCGATCCCGAGGTCGCCGTCGCCATGGCGACCGGCAACACCGCCCGGGTCCACGGCCTCGATGTGGGGATCCTCGAGCCGGGTCGGGCGGCCGACATCGTCCTGTGCGATGCCCCGGCGGGCTCGGCGGCGGCCACGGCGCTCGGCGCGCTCGCGGTCGGCGATCTGCCGGGGATCTCGATGATCCTCGTCGACGGCGAGATCCGGATCGGGCGGAGCCGGAACACGGCCCCGGCCGCCCGGGCGGCGGAGGTCGTCGGCGGGGGCGGACCGGCCGGGATCGGCCATTGACCCGGCAGTCGAGGGGCGCCGCGCGATGAAGGTCGGCCTCCGACTGCCGTCCTTCGCCCTCGGCGAGGGGACCGCGTCACTCGCGCAGATGGGTGCCTATCTGCGCCGCGCCGAGGACCTCGGCTTCGAGACGGCGATGCTGATCGACCACCTGCTGGTCGCGCCGCCGGCGTACCGAGTGACCTGGCTGGAGCCCGTGGCCCTGCTGAGCGCGCTCGCCGGCGTCACCCGCTCGATCCGCCTCGGCACGATGGTCCTCGTGCTCCCGTTCCGCGACCCTGTCGCGTTCGCCAAGGAGTGGGCGACCCTGGACGTCCTCTCCGGCGGCCGCTCCATTCTCGGTGTCGGGGTGGGCTGGAACGAGGCGGAGTTCGACGCGCTGCGGATCCCGTACCGCGAACGCGGCGGCCGAATGACGGAGATGCTCGAGGCGATCACCGCGCTGTGGGCCGGTGACCGGGTGACCTACGAGGGCCGGTTCTACCGGTTCAAGGACCTGACGATCGAGCCGAAGCCGGTCCAGCGCCCCCATCCGCCGATCTGGATCGGGGGCGGCACACAGCCATCCGAGCGGATCTACGGCCAGGACGTCCCCTCGATCGAGCCGGTGCTGCGGCGGATCGCGCGGTACGCCGACACCTGGGTCCCGCATTCCTCGGCGACGGCCGAGATGGTCGCGTCCGACTGGGCCGCGATCCGCGGCTACATGGCCGAGCTCGGCCGGCAGCCCGAGGAGCTGTCGAAGGTCTATTCGAACTTCGTCCACGTCCTGCCACCCGGGGAGCGGCCCGAGTCCGCGGCGCGGCTGTTCTCGGTCTATTCCGGGATGGACCTCGACTACTGGCAGGAGTACTACCTCCTTGGTGAGGCCGAGGCGGTCGCCGAGCGCATCCGCGCCAAGGTCGAGGCACTCGGTGGGGTGGATCACCTCGTCCTCAACCCGCTGGACTGGGATCCCGCCAAGCTCGAGATCCTCGCCGAGCGGGTTCTGCCGCTGGTCGTCGCGTAGGGGCGCCCGGCGCCATGAGCGGCTACTCGCGGCCGGCAACGCTTCCCGAGGTGCTGGCGGCGCTCGCCGCGGGCGCGGCCGAGGGGCGCCCGCGGGTCATCGTCGCGGGGGCCACGGACCACTACCCGGCCCGGGTCGGCCGCGTCCTCGACGAGGAGATCCTCGATGTGTCCGCGCTCGCCGGCCTCCGCGAAATCCGGGAGATCGACGGCGGCTGGTTGATCCAAGCTGGCGCCACGTGGACGGACCTCGTGGAGCGACCGCTCCCGCCGTGGTTCGATGGGTTCAAGCGCGCCGCCAGGGCCGTCGGAGGCCTCGGGGTCCAGAACCGCGGGACGATCGTCGGCAACCTGTGCAACGCCTCCCCGGCGGCGGACGGCGTCCCGAACCTCCTGGCGCTCGACGCCATCGTCGAGCTCGCGTCGGCCCGCGGCACACGTCGGATGCCGGTCTCCGCCTTCGTGACCGGCAACCGTACGACCGTGCGGGCGGCCGATGAGCTCGTGACCGCCGTGCACGTGCCGGATCCGACGGGAGGCGAGGCGGCCACCGCATCGTCCACGTTCCTCAAGCTGGGCGCGCGCGCGTACCTGGTCATCTCGATCGCGATGGTTGCTGCCGTCCTCGTTCGTGATGTGCGTGGCCGCATCACCTCGGCGCGGATCGCCGTGGGTGCCTGCTCGCCCGTGGCGCTGCGGCTCTCGGCGCTCGAGGCGGCGCTCGAGGGACGGCAGTTGGCCCCCGGGATCGGGAGCGTCGTTCGCCCGGATCACCTCGCCGAGCTCAGGCCGATCGACGACGTCCGGGGCAGCGCGGCCTACCGCCTCGACGCAGCCGGGACGCTCATCCGGCGGGCGCTCGAGGAGCTCGCGTCGTGACGGCCTGGATCAACCTTCGCGTGAACGGTGAGCCCATGGAGCTCGAGGTCGACCCGATGCGCCGGCTCGCGGACGTGCTCCGCGACGACCTGGGAATGACCGGGACGAAGATCGGTTGCGACGCGGGCGATTGCGGCGCCTGCACCGTGCGAATGGATGGCCTCCAGGTCGCGGCCTGCCTCGTCCCGATCGCCCAGGCCGCCGGCTCGGATGTCCGGACCGTCGAGGGCCTCTCGGGTGTGAAGCGGGCCGCTCCGCGTGGGTTCGATGATCTCGCGGACCTCCAGCGGGCGTTCCTCGACGCCGGGGCCGCCCAGTGCGGGATCTGCACCCCGGGGATGCTCATGGCCGCATCGGATCTCCTGGATCGGGTCGCGCACCCGGCCGAGGCGGAGATCCACGACGTCCTGGGCGGCGTCCTCTGCCGCTGCACGGGCTACCTGAAGATCGTGGAGGCCGTGGCCGTGGCCGCTGCCGGGCGGGGGTCAACCGCTGCCGACCATCACCCGGCCCCGGGGCGTGCGGTCGGGGCCAGGCTCCCGAAGGTCGACGGGATCGAGCGGGTCGCCGGCACCGCGGCCTTCGGGGCGGATGCGCGCCCGGAGGGTGCCCTTGCGCTGCGTGCGGTCCGCTCGCCGCACGCTCGGGCCCGCTTCACGATCGGCGACCTCGGGCCGATGTTCGCCAGGCACCCCGGGCTGGTGCGCGTCCTCACGGCCGCCGACATCCCGGGCCAGAACCGCTACGGGATCTACGCGACCGGCAAGGATCAGCCGGCCCTCGCTGAGGGCGTCGTGCGGCACCGTGGCGAGGCCGTCTGTGCCCTCGTGGCCGACGAGGTTGTCCTCGATGCGATCGACGACGCTGAGGTCCCGATCGCGTGGCAACCGCTCCCGCCGCTGTCCGGGATCGACGCGGCGCTCGCCGAGGGTGCGCCCCTCGTCCACGAGCATGCGCCGGGGAACGTCCTCGTCCGCGGGCGAGTCGCCCATGGCGATGTCGATGCCGGGCTGGCCGCCGCCGCGGTGACCGCCGAGGTCGAGGTCGAGACGACCTTCGTCGAGCATGCCTACATCGAGCCCGAGGCGGGGTACGCTCGTCGCGTCGGCGACCGCATCGAGGTGATCGTCAGCACCCAGACCCCGTACATGGACCGCGACGAGGTCGCCCTGATTCTCGGGATCGAGCCGGACCAGGTCCGGATCATCCCGACGGCGTGCGGTGGCGGGTTCGGTGGCAAGCTGGACCTGTCCGTCCACCCGCTGGTCGCGACCGCGGCGTGGCTGCTCGACCGTCCCGTCCGCGCCGTCTGGACCCGCCCCGAATCGATGGCGGCCAGCCCGAAGCGCCACCCGGCGCGGATCCGGGCGACGGCAGCCGCCGATGCCGCCGGCCATCTCATCGCCGTCCGATTCCACGGGGACTTCGACACCGGCGCCTACGCCTCGTGGGGGCCTACGGTCGCCAATCGAGTCCCCGTCCACGCCTCGGGACCGTACGCCGTCCCGAACGTGCTCGCGACGACCCGGGCGATCCACACGAACCATCCCCCGGGCGGCGCCTTCCGTGGGTTCGGGGTGCCGCAGGCTGCGGTCGCCCACGAGGCACTCATGGACGAGCTCGCCGCCGGGCTGGGGATGGATGCGCTGGAGTTCCGCCACCTGAACGCGCTCCGTGCCGGCTCCGCGACCCCGACCGGCCAGGTCATCCGGGCAAGCGCTGGCCTCCGGGCGTGCCTGGACGCGTTGCGGCCGCACTGGGTGCGGCTGCGCGACGAGGTCGCCGCCTGGAACGTCGACGCGGCCGGCCGTGGCGCACCGCGGCGGCGGGGTGTCGGGATCGGGGCGATGTGGTACGGGATCGGCAACACGTCGATGACGAACCCGTCGACGATCGAGATCGGTGTCGATCGCACGGGAGCCGTGACGCTGTATTCGGGCGCAGCGGACATCGGCCAGGGTGTGTCCACGGTCCTGGTCCAGATCGCCGCCGACGCACTCGGCGTGCCGGCCGCCACGGTCCGCCTGGTGAGCGGCGACACCGACCGGACGGCGGACGCGGGGAAGTCGTCCGCGAGCCGCCAGACGTTCGTCTCCGGCAACGCCGCGCGACTCGCCGGTGACGACCTCCGGCGCCGGCTGCTCCGGCTGGCCGAGGTCGGCGACAACGCGGTCGTCGAGCTCGGTGGGGGTCGTGCCACGCTCACGGAGCCTGGACGGATGCCGGTCGTGATCGATCTCGCCGAGCTGCCGCCGATGCGAGCCCCCGAAGCCGACGACGCGCCTGTCCTCCTCGGCCGCGGGTCCTACGACCCGACGACCACCCCGCTCGACGCCGACGGCCAGGGGGACCCGTACGAGACCTACGCCTTCGGGGCCCAGCTGGCGGTCGTCGAGGTCGATCTCGAGCTCGGAACCGTGAAGGTCCTCCGCATCGTGGCCGCGCACGATGTCGGCCGGGCGATCAACCCGACCCAGGTGGAGGGCCAGATCCACGGCGGGGTCGCGCAGGGCCTCGGGTTCGCGCTCATGGAGGCATACGTCCCCGGCCGGACCGAGAACCTCCATGACTACCTGATCCCGACCGTCGGCGACGTCCCGGAGATCGAGTGCATCCTCGTCGAGGACCCCGAGCCGGCCGGCCCATACGGCGCAAAGGGGGTGGGGGAGCCGGCCCTCGTGCCGACCGCGCCGGCGATCCTCGGCGCCATCCATGCCGCGACCGGCGCTCGGATCACGCAGCTTCCGGCGACCCCGGACCGTGTTCGGGCGGCGATCCTCCGCCTGCCCGCCGGCGGTGGTGCCGCGCACCGCTGACGCCGGGCCTGCCCGCCGCTGACGCCGGGGCTGCCCGCCGGGGGTGCGGTCACGAGTGGCTCCCGCCGGGTTGAGCCTACCCGGCCGGCCGGAGCTGGATCCAGATCGTCTTCGTCTCGGTGTACTGGTCGTGTGCGTGGATCGACTTGTCGTGGCCGCCGAAGCCGGAGAGCTTGTAGCCGCCGAACGGGGTCGTCATGTCGCCCTCGCTGTAGGCGTTGACCCCGACGACGCCGGCTTTCAGCTCCCGCGCGACGCGGTGGGCGACGTTGAGGTTCTCGGTGTACAGCGAGGCGGCCAGGCCGTAGGGCGTGTCGTTCGCGAGCGCGACCGCTTCGGCCTCGGTCTCGAACTCGATGACCGACAGGACCGGCCCGAAGATCTCCTCGCGGGCGATCCGCATGTCGTTGCGCACGTCGTCGAAGATCGTCGGCGGGACGAAGTACCCGCCTGTCTCCTCGAGGATCCGCGACCCGCCGGCCACCACCCGCGCCCCCTCGGACCGGCCGATCCGGATGTAGTCGAGCACGCGCTCGAGGTGGCCGCGCGAGATCAGGGCGCCGATCTTCGTGGCCGGGTCGAGCGGATCGCCCACGGGCCAGTTGGCCAGCTCGGCCGCGACGGCCTCGAGAAGGTCCGCCTTGATCGACCGGTGGACGATCAGCCGCGAGCCGGCGCTGCAGTTCTCGCCCATGTTCCAGAAGATCGCGGTCGCCACGTTCGCGGCCACGCTCGTGAGGTCGGCGGCATCGCCGAACACGATCTGCGGGCTCTTCCCGCCGAGCTCCAGGAGCACCCGTTTGAGGTTCGTCTCGGCGGAGTAGCGCAGGAAGCGCCGGCCCACCTCGGTCGACCCGGTGAATGCGACGCAGTCGATGTCGGGATGGCGTCCGATCGCCTCGCCGACCGTGTCGCCCGGGCCGGTGACCACGTTGAGCACGCCGTCGGGGATCCCGGCCTCGGCGCCGAGCTCGGCGATGCGCAGCAGGCTGAGCGAGGTCGTCGACGCCGGCTTGATGACCACCGAGTTGCCCGTCGCGAGGGCCGGTCCCAGCTTCCACGCCGCCATCTGGGCGGGGTAGTTCCAGGGGATCACGGCGCCCACCACCCCGACCGGCTCCCGGGTGATCGTCGCCACGGTGCCGTCCGGGGATGGGGCGACCTGCCCATAGAGCTTGTCGGCGGCCTCGGCGTGCCAGCGGATGCAGGCTGCGGACTCCGGCATGTCCAGTCCGATGGTGTCGCTGATCGGCTTGCCGGCGTCGATCGTCTCGATGAGCCCGAGCTCGGGGCTGTGCGCCTCGATGAGGTTCGCCCAGCGGATCAGGATCGCCTTGCGGTCGCCCGGGTTCATCCGCGACCAGACGCCGCTTTCGGCGGCCGACCGGGCGGCCGCCACCGCGGCGTCGACGTCCGCCGAACCACCCTCGGCGATCTCCGCGATCGGCTGTCCCGTGGCGGGGTTCTCGGTCACGTAGCGGCGCCCGCTGAGCGCATCGCGGAACCGGCCGCCGATGAACTGCCGGGTGCGGAGGGACAGGCCGGCAACCGCCTCCTGCGCCTCGTGGAGCTCGGGGATCAGGGTCGCGCTCATCGGTGCCTCCGGTTCGGGGTGGGGGATGGCGCCACCCCGGGCGCACATGGTACGAACGAACGCGGCAGGCGTCCGGCCGCCGCGCGAGCGGCGGCCGGACGGACCGGTCACGCGGGGACCGGACGATCGGGCCAGCGACGGATCGTCCGGGGCCGGGTAGCCTGACCCGTGCATGAGACCCGCGGAGACCGTCGGTTCGCCCCCTCGCGCGAGGATCTCGATCCTCGCCGCGCTCCTCGTGGGTGCCGTCGCCGGCTCGTGCGTGACGCAGCCCACGCCCAGTCCGGCGACCACGTCGAGCGCCTCGTCCGGGCCGTCGCCGACCGTCATCGCCACGGCGAGCACGCCTTCCTCACCCTTGTCGTCGCCGTCTCCCGGCCCCTGCGAGCCGGCCTCGCTGGTCCTTCGTGTCACCGGCTGGAGCGGGTCGGCGGGGCATCGCATCGGGACCGTGGAGCTGCGGAATGCCGGATCCGGCCCGTGCCGGCTGTTCGCCCTCGCCCGGCCACAGCTCGTGGACGCCGGAGGCACGATCCTCATCGACGGCGAGCCGCCGGGCGCATCGGCGACCCTCGAGATCGCACCGGGTGCGGTGCTCGCGGCCGACGTTCAGGCCTCGAACTACTGCGGTCCGGATCCCGCGCCGCCGGTGACGGTGGCGTTCGTCCTGCCCGATGGCCTGGGTCGGGTCGTAGCGGCCGCGGATCCGACGGACGGCCTCGGCGGCGTCCCGCCGTGCCTCGGGCCGGGTGGGCCCGCCGCGATCGAGATGTTGCCGTGGCAGCCATGAGGTCGAGATGACGCCGGCCATCACCCACGCCCTCCATCGCCGTTGGCTCGGGGCGGCCCTCGCCCTGCTCCTTGCCGGGACCGTCACGCCGCTCGCGGCACCCGTCGCCCGCGCATCGGGCACCGACCTCGCCGCGAACTGCAACGTGAACCTCCGCTCGGCCCCTTCGAGGTCGGCCGCGATCGTCAACGTCCTGGCGACGGGGCTGGTGGTCTCAGTGACCGGCACCGTGGCCGGCGATTCCTGGTCGGTGACCTGCGGGTCGGTGGTGGCCGGTTCGACCTGGTACGCGATCGGGGCCGTCAACGGCCAGAGCGTCGGCGCGCTGTACGGCGTCGAGACGGTCTATGCGTCCACTGGCCTGTTCCGGCCGGTAGACGCCCCGGCGTTCCTCGAGGGCGTCGACGTCTCCCGCTGGCAGGGCGCGATCGACTACTTCGCGCTCGCGGGCTCCGGCAAGCGCTTCGTGCTGGCGAAGGCCACGGAAGGGATCGGCTTCCTCGACCCGATGTACTTCTCGAACAAGTACGGGGCGAGCAGCGCCGGACTGGCCGTGGCCGCCTACCACTACGCGCGGCCGGACCTCAACCCGTTCAACCCGACCGGCGAGGCCGACTGGTTCGTCGACAACATGGGCCTCGTCCCGGGCATGCTCGCGCCGGCGCTCGACCTCGAGGAAGCCGGAACCCTCGGCACAGCCGAGCTCGGGGCGTGGGTCGGGACGTGGCTCAGCCGGGTCTACGCCCGGACGGGCATACGACCGATGATCTACGCGAGCCCCGCCTTCTGGCGGAAGTACCTGGGCGACACGACCGCCTTCGCGGACCAGGGGTACTCGGTGCTGTGGGTCGCGCACTGGTACGTCGCCGGGCCCACGGTGCCGGCGAACAACTGGTCCAACCGGGGCTGGACGTTCTGGCAGTACGACAACTGCGGGCACGTCCCGGGAATCGGGGGGTGCGTGGACCTGGACCGCTACAACGGGACGGACCTCACGCCGATGACCTTCGGTGCGGACTTCGCGATCGCCACCTCACCCCAGGCGGCCACCGTGGAGCAGGGAGCCGGGGCCGCGTTCGCGATCACCCTGACGCGATCCTTCTTCTCGACCCCGATCGACCTCGCCGTCACGGGCCTGCCCGCCGGTGCGACGGCCTCGCTGAGCGCCTCGCCGGTCGCGGACACCTCGGCGGTGCTGACGGTGGCGACGTCGCTGACCGGCGCGCCGACGCCTGCCGGCACGTATCCCCTGACGATCACCGGGAGCGCCAACGGGGTCTCCCGGACCGCCACCGTGACCCTGGTCGTCACCGATGCCCTGCCGCCCGTCGTCGCCCCGCCCGTGGTTCGCCTCACCTTCCCGGTGAAGCTCGACGCGAGCCTCCCCGTCCGGACGTTGTGGTCGGCCACCGACCCCAGCGGCGTCGCCGCCTACGGCCTGCAGCGCCAGACGGGCGACGAAGCCGCCCAGGAGGTTGCCCTGCCGGCGGCGGGGTCCACGTCCCTCACCGAGCCATGGGCACTCGGCACGACGTACACGTATTCCGCCCGTGCCACGGACGGTGTCGGCAACCTGAGCGACTGGGTCCCCGGCGCCCGTGCCTCGGTCCAGCTTTCCGAGCAGACCGGCGCCGGGATCGTCTACTCCGGGACCTGGAAGAGCGCATCGAACCAGTACGCGTCCGGCGGCAGCCTCAGGTACGCGACGCGGTCGGGCGCGTCGGTCACCTACACGTTCACCGGGGCGGGTGTCGCCTGGGTGGCCTACCGCGGCCCGAACCGGGGATCGGCCCGCGTCTACGTCGACGGCGTCCTCAAGAAGACCATCAACCTGTACGCGGCCACGTACTCGGCAAAGCAGGTCGCGTTCGCCTTCAACTGGGGGACGACCGGGACCCACAAGATCAGGATCGTCGCCATGGGGACCGTGGGGCATCCGCGGATCGACGTCGACGCCTTCGTCCGGCTGACCCTGCCGTAACCCGGCGTCCGCTCGTTTCCCATCGACACCGCACGGATCGGGCAGACTGACGCCATGCGGACGAAGGTCATCCTCGACGTCGACACCGGGACGGACGATGCCGTCGCGCTCATGGTCGCCGCCCTGTCGCCGGAGATCGAGCTCCTGGGCGCGACCACCGTCAACGGCAATACGGCGGTCCACAACTGCACGGAGAACACCCTCCGGGTCTTCGACTGGATCGGGCTCCCGGGGGTCCCGGTCCACGAGGGGATGAGCCGCCCGCTGGCGAGGCCGCAGATGACCCAGCTGAACCCCGCCGCCAGGATCCATGGGGATCTCCTCGACCTGCCGCCGGCCGGGACCGCGAGGGTCCAGCCGGGCCATGCCGTCGACTGGCTCATCGACACCTACCTGGCGTCGGACGGCGACATCACGCTCGTCCCGGTGGGCCCGCTCACCAACGTCGCGACCGCGATCCAGAAGGAGCCGCGGATCCTCGAGAAGATTCCGGAGATCGTGATCATGGGCGGGGCGCACGATCACGGGAACTCGACCGCATCGGCCGAGTTCAACATCTGGCTGGACCCGGAAGCGGCCCGGATCGTCGTCAACTGCGGCCGCCCGATCCGGATGATCCCGCTCGACGCCACCCATCGCGCGCTGGTGTCCATGGCCGACTGCGCTGCCCTGCGCGCCCTCGGGACGCGGGCCGCCGAGGCGGCCGCCCGCTTCATCGAGAAGCGGATCGACGGCTACGACGCCACCCAACCGATGCATCGGGCCGGGGCAGCCCCGGTCCACGACGCCCTGGCCGTCTGCTCGATCATCGACCCGACGGTCGTGACCACGCAATTCATCCCGGTCGATGTCGAGACCGGCGGCGAGCTGTCCGTCGGCCGGACGGTGTGCGACTTCCGGTTCCGGAGCTGCAGGCCGGCGAATGTCCACTTCGCCATGGACGCGGACGAGCCGAAGTTCGTGCGAATGCTCATGGCGATCCTCGGCCGGACCGCCTGACCCGAGGTCCGCCCCGGTCAGCCCTGCACGGCCCGCCGCGCCCCGCTAGATTCGGCACATGCCCTTCCGTGCCGACCCGTGGCTTCACGTCATCGCCGGCTGCATGTCGTCGGGCAAGACCGATGAGCTGCTGCGCCTGCTCCGCCGCGCCGAGATCGCTCGCCGCCGGATCCTGCTCGTCCGGCCGGCGATCGACGATCGCACGCCGGGTGAGTTTGCCGAGAGCCGGAGCAAGGCCCGCTTCCCGAGCGTCCTCGTGAACCCCGACGAGCCGTCGGGCATCCTCGCGCTCGCACGCGAACGCGACGCCGACATGGTCGGGATCGAGGAGGCCCAGTTCTTCGACGACCAGCTGGTGGATGTCGCCGTGGCGCTCCGGGACAGTGGCCGGCACGTGATCGCCAGCGGCCTGAACCTCGACTTCGCAGGCCGCCCGTTCGGGCCGATGCCGCTCCTCCTCGCTCACGCCGACGCCGTCACGATGCTGACCGCGATCTGCGTCGTCTGCGGCGACACGGCGACCCGCACGCAACGCCTCGTCGGCGGGCGGCCGGCCGCCCTCGACGATCCGCTCGTCGTGATCGGTGGCTTCGACACGGCCGCCGCGGAGACCTACGAGGCGCGCTGCCACCGCCACCACGAGATCGGCGCGCCGCGCGGGGTCACTCAACCAGACGGGAGTATTCCAGCCGCCAGATCGTCGTGATGTCGTGCGCGGTGATCCACACCGCGTCCTCGTCGGCCGCCACGCTGCCGCTTCCGGCGCTGGGGCCGTAGCGCTCGACGATCTCGTTCGTCGCCGGGTCGATCCGGAACAGGAGCGTCCGGCTCCCGCGCAGCCAGACCGAGCCGCCGCCGACGGCGATGTCCCCGCCGCGCACCACCTCACCGAGTTCGATGGTCGCGATGACCGTGTTCGTGCCCGGATCGACCCGGCTCACGGTTCCGTCGACCTGGTCCATCGTCCACACCGAACCCTCGCCGATCGCCAGGAACTGGGGCTGCCGCCCGACCGGGATGGTCGCGACGATGAGGCCGCTGGCGGGATCGACGCGATGGACGACGTCCAGCGCAGGATCGGCGACCCAGGCGGCACCGAGTCCGGCACGTACCGCGGTCGGGGTGCCCGGGATCTCGAACGCTCCCACCATGGTCATCGATGCTGGATCCACCTTGACGAGCGTTCTTGGGGACCCGTCGACGATGACCCAGACCGCCCCCTCGCCGGCCCCCACCGACGCTTCGGAATCGGGGATCCGTCCTCCGAGCTCCACGGTCGAGACGGCCCCGGTCGCTGCATCGATCCGGGCCAGGCCCGGCCCGTCGCAGGTCGCCGTCCAGGCCGCGCCGAAGCCGGCATCGAGCGCCTCGCACGAGTCGCCGGGGATCGCGATCGAACCGACCAGGTCCCCCGTGGCGAGGTCGAACCGGCCGACGCCGTTCCCGACTCCGGACGCGAACGCGTAGACGCCGGCGAGGACGATGAAGTCGGGGCTCGGTGTTGCCTTGATGACCGTTGCGGTTGTCGTCCGGACGTCGATCACGTTCGGCAGGTCCAGGGCTGGCGTTGGCGTGGGCCCGGTCCGTGGGGTGCCCGTCGGCGCGACGGTGGGCGCATCGATGGGCGCGACCGGCTCCGTCGGTCCCGGGGTCGAACCGACCCCGTCGGGCGCTGGCGTTATCAGCGCGCCCGAGCACGCGGCCACCAGGAGGACGATTGCGGCGAGGCGCCCGGGGTGCACGCCGACCATCGATCCCTCCTTCCGCCCGGCCGGTGGCCGGATTGGCGAGCAGTCTGCCGTTTCGTCGCGCGCGTCGCAATCACTGCGAGGCTGCCGGTGGTTGACAGATCTCGTTGACTGCGCAACCATTTGCGCAACCACGCAACTGGCCGCCTCGCTTGGACGATCTCGCGAGGCCCGACGTCAACAGGCCCTCTGGCCAGTCAGGAATGCAGCCCGTGCCCGCCATCACCGTCCCCGACATCACCGTCCTGCCGCGGATTCCCGAGCCGGACCCGGTCCTGGCCCGGCAGCGCCCGGTGGAGGGCGTCACGGTCGCGCCGAAGGGCTACGAGGGCGAGGGCTTCCCCGTCCGTCGCGCGTTCGCCGGGGTCGATCTCGCCGACCTCGACCCGTTCATCCACCTCGACCAGATGGGCGAGGTGGAGTACGCGCCCGGCGAGCCGAAGGGCACCCCGTGGCACCCGCATCGCGGCTTCGAGACAGTCACCTACATGATCGACGGGGTGTTCGAGCACAGCGATTCGAATGGCGGCGGGGGCGTCATCACGAACGGCGACACGCAGTGGATGACCGCCGGTGCCGGGATCCTCCACATCGAGAAGCCGCCGGAGTGGCTCGTCGCGAAGGGCGGGCTCTTCCACGGCTTCCAGCTCTGGGTCAACCTGCCGGCAGCCCAGAAGTTCTCCGCTCCCCGATACCAGGACATTCGCGCGACGGAAGTTGCCCTCGCGTCCTCGCCGGATGGCGGGGCACTCGTCCGGGTCATCGCCGGCGAGGTCGCCGGCCTCGCCGGGCCGGGCTCGACGTACACGCCGATGACGCTCGTCCACGCAACGCTCAGCCCCGGGGCGCGGCTGTCACTCCCGTGGCGGGCGGACTACAACGCCCTGGCCTACGTCATGGCAGGCCTCGGAACCGTCGGCGCGGCGAGCCCGGGCACTTCGGAGCCGGTGGCGGTCCAGACCGGCCAGCTCACGGTGTTCGGTGCGGGCAACGCCCTCACGATCTCCGCGCTCCCGCTCGGCCGGCAGGAGTCGCGCAGCCCGAACCTGGACATCCTGGTGCTGGGCGGCCGCCCGATCCGCGAGCCGGTGGCCTGGATGGGCCCGTTCGTGATGAACACTCGCGAGGAGCTGATGCAGGCCGTTGCCGACTACCAGGCCGGGCGGCTCGGATCGATCCCCGCCATCCACGGCGCCCCGACCACGATCCAGGAGGCGTAGGGCGCGACCCGTCGTCCACCGGGCCGAGCCGCTCGCGGCCGCCGTCGTCCCTTGCCGGGGAAGGCGGAACGGCCCGTTGCTGGCGGGCGTCGCGGCCCTGCCGGACGGAGGACCACGCCGGTGATGCTTGACGACTGCTACACAACCACCCGGAGGACGCCACATGAAGGCCGTCGTCGTCTACGAATCGCTGTGGGGCAACACCCGGGCCGTCGCCCGGGCGGTCGCGGAGGGGATCGGTCCGGAGGCCCGTGCGTTCTCGACGGCCGAGGCGACGCCGGAACGAATGGCGGACGTCGACCTGATCGTGGCCGGGGCGCCGCTCCAGGCGTTCTCGCTCCCGGGCGACCGAATCCGGGCGGGCATCGACCCCTCGAAGACGCAACCGGCACCCGACCTGTCCGCGCCGACGCTCCGCTCGTGGCTGGAGCGCCTGCCGCGCGGCCATGGTCGATCCGCCGCCTTCGAGACCAAGATCCGCTGGTCGCCCGGCAGCGCAACGAAGACCATCGAGCAGGAGCTCACGAAGGCCGGCTACCCGCCGCTCGTCAGGGCTGAGCACTTCGTCGTCGGGGGAACCGAGGGTCCGCTTCGAGAAGGAGAGCTCGAGCGCGCTCGCGGCTGGGGCGCCGGCCTGGTCTCGGCGATGGCGGCGCTGCTTGTGACACAGCGAGGCTGACCGCGCTCGATCTCGACGGGAATCTGCCGGTGGCGTCCGGGACGGGGCCGCGACCGGGGCCGCATCGCTTGCCGTCGTGCGTCCGACCGGTCACAGTGCTCGGACCGTGACCAGAGGTCCATCCACCCACGCGCATGGGACGCCGGGCGCGCCGCCGCACGAGGACGCCCATGTCCGGGCACGACACGATCGGCACGTCGGTCACTCCGTCGACATGTTCCGAGCCAGGTTCTGGGCGAGCCTGTACCTGACGATCCCGATCGTCCTGCTCAGCCCGGACGTTGCGTCCTGGCTGGGCTACGACCTGTCCCGCGTGACGGGGCTCGAGCCGCTGCCGGCGATGCTCGGGACGGCCGTCTTTGCCTACGGCGGGCCTGTCTTCCTGCGTGGCGCCCGGGGCGAGCTGGCAGACCGTCGGCCCGGCATGATGACCCTGATCTCGCTGGCAATCGCCGTCGCCTTCGGGACGAGCTGGGCGGGTACCCTCGGCGTGCTCGAGGTCGAGATCTGGTGGGAGCTCGCGACCCTCATCACGATCATGCTTCTCGGCCACTGGCTCGAGATGCGCTCGATCGCACAGGCCCGCGGGGCGCTCGCGTCGCTGGCGTCCCTGCTGCCGGACACTGCCGAGCGGGTGCTGGAGTCGGGCATGGAGACCGTGCCGATCGGCGCGCTCGAGGTCGGCGATGTCGTGCTCGTCCGGCCCGGTGCCCGGATCCCGGCCGACGGTGCCGTGGTGGACGGACAGGCCGACGTCGACGAATCGATGATCACGGGCGAATCGCGGCCCGTGCCCAAGGAGCCGGGAACGTCCGTCGTGGCCGGGACGGTCGTCGCGGGCGGATCGCTCCGGGTCCGTGTCTCCGCGACGGGAGAGCGGACGGCGCTGTCCGGGATCATGCGGCTCGTCGAGGCGGCGCAGGCGTCGGCGTCCCGGGCCCAGGCGCTCGCCGACCGGGCCGCCGCGCTGCTCTTCTACGTCGCCCTCGCGGCGGGGTCCGTCACGCTCGTGGCCTGGCTGGCGCTCGGTGAGCCCGAGGCCGCCCTCACCCGGGCGGCGACCGTCCTCGTCATCGCCTGCCCGCATGCGCTTGGGCTTGCGATCCCGCTCGTGATCGCAATCTCGACCTCGCTCGGAGCCCGCAACGGCCTGCTCGTGAAGGACCGGATGGCCCTCGAACGGGCCAGGAACCTGGACCTCGTGATCTTCGACAAGACCGGGACCCTCACGAAGGGCGAGCCGGTCCTCGTGGGGATGGCGTCCGCGGCGGGGATGGACGAGGAGGAGATTCTCCGGCTCGCCGCGTCCGTCGAGGCGGACTCCGAGCATCCGCTGGCACGAGCCGTCGTCCGAGGCGCCCGAGCTCGTGACCTCGCCCCCCTGCCGGCGGCAGGATTCGAGGCGCTTCCCGGTCGAGGGGCGCGGGCGACGGTGGGGGAGCATGCGGTGGCTGTCGGCGGCCCTCGGCTGCTTGGCGAGCTCGGTCTCACGCCGGGAATCCTCCGCGAGACCCAGGGCTGGGCCGTCCCGGGCGCCTCGATCCTTCACGTGGTCGTCGACGGCCGGATCGCCGGTGCGCTCGCGCTCGAGGACGAGCTCCGACCCGAATCGCGCGAGGCCGTGGAGCAGCTCCACGCGCTCGGGATCAAGGTCGCGATGATCACCGGCGACAGCCTCGCGGTCGCCGATTCGGTGGCAGCGCGCCTCGGGATCGACGAGATCGCAGCGCAGGTCCTCCCGGCCGACAAGGCGGCCGCGGTTCGCCGGTTCCAGGCCGGCGGCCGGAAGGTCGCGATGGTCGGCGACGGCGTCAACGACGCGCCGGCCCTCGCCTCGGCCGATGTCGGCATCGCCATCGGGGCCGGCACGGACGTCGCGATCGAATCGGCGGGGATCGTCCTCGTCCGGAGCGACCCGCGCGATGTCGTCGGGGCGATCGCGCTCTCGCGGGCGAGCTACCGGAAGATGGTCCAGAACCTGGTCTGGGCCACCGGGTACAACCTCCTCGCGATCCCGGTTGCGGCGGGCATCCTCATGCCGTGGGGGATCGACCTGCCGATGGCGGCCGGGGCGATGGCGATGAGCGCCTCGACGATGATCGTCGCCGCCAACGCCCAGCTGCTCCGGCGGCTCCGGCTTCGTCCAGCGCCCGCATGACCTTCGTCCGGCCTCGCAACTACATCCATTGACAATGTATCATAGCGCGATATAGTGGCGCCGTGGAAGCCTCCGCCCAGCCCTTCCGGCCCCCGTCGCTGTCGCGGACGGCGATGCACATCCTCCTCGCGATCGGTCCGGAGGAGCGCCACGGCTACGCGATCATGGGCGAAGTGGCACGGATCACCGGCGGTGCCGTCCGGCTTGGGCCCGGCGCGATCTACACCACGATCCGACGGCTGCTCGACGACGGCCTGATCGAGGAGAGCGACGAGCGTCCGGACCCGGAGTTGGACGACGGGCGTCGGCGCTACTACCGGCTGAGCGGCGCCGGACGCGCCGTGGCCGCTTCGGAGGTCCGCCGGCTGGACGCGATCGTCCGGGCGTCGCGCCCGTGGGCCCTCGAGGCGTCGGGATGAACCCGCCGAGAGCGTCCCATGAGCGGGCCTACCGCGGCCTGCTCCGGCTCTACCCGGCCGAGTTCCGGGCGCGTTACAGGGACGAGATGGTCCAGCTCTTCTGCGACCAGCTCCGGGACGCGCGTGCCGCCGGGCGGCCGGCGGGCACCACCAGGACGTGGGTCAGAACACTCGGTGACTTGGCCATCACGGCCGCGCTCGAACACATCCAAGGGGATCGAACCGTGGCTCATTCGCTCGCCCAACCCCCGTCGATCACGGCCCGAGCGCTGGGGATCCTCGGCGTCCTTGGTGGCCTGGTCCTGCTGCTGGGCTATGTCCCGAACCTGCCCTGGGGCTCCCAGCAAGCCTTCGTCCTTCGGCTCGTGTTGTTCAACCTGGGCGTGATCGCGATCGGGATTGCCGCGCACCTGCGCCAGGCATCGATCTCGCCGCGCCTGTCCCTCGCGGTCACCGCGCCGATGATCCTCGCCAACGCCGGTTACCTCGTGATGCTGATCCTCTCGATCGGCCGCCCGGTGTATCCCGAGCCCGACGCGGACTTCCGCCCGATCTTCTTCTACGTCGCCAACGCGATGTGGCTGACCGACGCGATCTTCGCGCTCGTGGCCCTGCGGCTCGGCGTTGTCTCGCGAACGGCCGCCCTCATCCTCGCGGTCGGATCGATCGTCGCCTGGAGCGGCATGGGCAACCTCGCGGATACGTTCCCTTGGCTGTCCGGATTCGTCGCGCTCCTGGCGCCCATCGCCCTGTGGGGCGCCGCCGCCGCCGGCGCCGGCTGGGTCCTGCTCGGGATCGACGTCGCCATCCGCCGGCGTGCCCCGGCCGTCGCCCGTGCACCGGCCGGCGCCCGTGCCCCGGCCGAGCCGCCCGCCCGCGTGCCACCGGCCTGACGCCCTCGCTTCCCGGGTGGCGTAGGATGGCGTTGATTTCCCCAGTCGAACTGCGCGGGAGAGATCGCCGGGGCGCCGAGGCAAGACGGCGTGACCGGCGGCGCCGACGGAGCAACGGTCCGGAACCTCTCAGGCACAAGGGACCGCGCAGGGATGGGGACGCTGGA
>DATIUS010000117.1:0-2841 GCA_035466655.1 Candidatus Sulfomarinibacteraceae bacterium | reverse complement strand
CTACGACGTCCCGATCGCCGCGTACCAGGTGTCCGGGGAGTTCGCGATGATCGCCGCCGCCGCGGAACGAGGCTGGCTCGACGGCCGGCGCGCGATGACCGAGGCCGTGACGGCCATGGTCCGGGCCGGGGCCGGGATCGTGATCACCTACGCCGCGGCGGACCTCGCCGCCTGGATGCGGGAGGAACGATGAGCGACGCACAGGTCTACATCCAGGCGCTCGGCCTCGCCTTGGACCCGGCGTGGCGTCGTCGCACCGACGCCGAGCGGCAGCAGGACGGCGGCGACCTCCTGGCGGCGTACGCGCGGATCGATCGGCACGGGGGCCGCACGTTCAGCTACTCGTCGGTCGGGATCGAGCCCGGCGTCGACATCCTGCTGTGGCGCATGGCCCCCAGCATCGAGGCGCTGGAGGAGTCTGGGGCCGACCTGTTTCGGGCGGGGTTGGGCCGATGGCTGAGCGTCACCCACTCGATGGTCGGTCGGATCGGGCCATCGCAGTACGTCCGCAAGCCCACCGAACAGGAGCAGTCGCTGTTCGCGGGCGACCGCTCGCGCTACCTGATCGTCTACCCGTTCACGAAGACGACGGACTGGTACCTCCTCGGCAAGGAGGCACGCCAGGGCGTCATGAACGAACACATGCGCGTCGGCCACGACTACCCGACCATCCGCCAGGCCCTGGCGTACTCGTTCGGTCTCGACTCGCAGGACTTCGTCGTGGCCTACGAGACCGATGACCTCGTCGCGTTCGGCGATCTCGTCCGGGCGCTCAGGGCGACGGAGAGCCGGCGCTCGACGGTGAACGACACGCCGATCCTGCTCGGGACCCACCGGCCGATGGACGAGATCCTGCACCTCCTGGGAGCCGATTGATGGCGGGGATCGGGACGGGATCGCGGAACGCCGCTCTGGTGGGCCGGGCGGAGCGCACCTTCCCCGGCGGCGTCAACAGTCCGGTCCGGGCGTTCCGCTCCGTCGGCCGGCCACCGCTCGTCCTCGAGCGCGGCGCCGGCCCCCATGTCTGGGACGCGGACGGTCGGCGCTACCTCGACTACATCGGCGGCTGGGGCCCGGCGATCCTGGGGCACGCCCATCCGAGCGTCATCGAGGCCATCGCGACCGCGGCCGCCAACGGCCTGGCGCTCGGGGCGACCAACCCGGCCGAGATCGAGCTCGGCGAGGCGATCCGGTCCTCCATGCCGTCGCTGGAACGCATCCGGTTCATGTCGTCCGGGACAGAGGCCGTCATGAGTGCGCTCCGCCTGGCGCGCGCCGCGACCGGACGGGATCTCATCGTCAAGTTCGCGGGCGCCTATCACGGACACGCCGACGGCATGCTCGTGGAGGCGGGCTCCGGGGTCGTGACCCAGGCCATCGCGGGCAGCGCGGGGGTGCCGATGCCGGTCGCCGCCACGACGATCGTGCTGCCGTACAACGACCTCACCTCCGTGACCCTCGCGTTCGCCGAGTACGCGGGCCGCATCGCCGCGGTGATCGTCGAGCCGGTGGCCGCGAATACGGGAGTCATCGCGCCCATGCCGGGGTTCCTGGAGCACCTCCGGGAGGCCACCCGCGCGGACGGAGCCATCCTCATCTTCGACGAGGTGATCACGGGCTTCCGGCTGGGCCCGGGTGGCGCGCAGGCGCGGTTCGGCATCCGGCCGGACCTCACGACCCTCGGCAAGATCATCGGCGGTGGCATGCCGATCGGGGCGTACGGCGGCCGCGCCGACCTCATGGAGCTCGTCGCGCCGGCCGGACCCGTCTATCAGGCCGGGACCCTCTCGGGCCATCCCCTGTCCATGGCGGCCGGGATCGCGACGCTGGCCGAGCTGTCCGCGGACCGCTACCTCGGTCTCGAGGAGCGGGCGACGGACCTCGCGACCGGGCTCGCCGCGGCGGCTGCGTCCGCCGGCTGCGTGGCGACCGTGGCCCGAGTCGGCCCGCTGCTGACCGTGTTCTTCCGCGCCACGGCGCCCACCGACGCGGCCGAAGCCCTGGAGTCGGACCGCGCGGCCTTCAGCCGGTTCTTCGGATCGATGCTCGACCAGGGCGTCCTGCTCCCCCCGTCCCCGTTCGAGGCCTGGTTCCCGTCGATGGCGCACGGGCGCGCCGAGATCGAGACGACGATCGAGGCCGCCGCCATCGCCTTCCAGGAGACCGCCACGTGACCGATCGCTTCCTCCGCGCCTGCCGGCTCGAGCCGGTGGACGCCACCCCGGTCTGGTTCATGCGGCAGGCCGGCCGCTCGTTCGCGGCCTATCGCCAGCTCCGGGAGCGCTACGGCATCCTCGAGCTCGCCAAGACGCCGGACCTGTGCGCCGAGGTCACCCTCATGCCGGTCCGCGAGCTGGGGGTGGACGCCGCCGTGCTCTTCGCCGACATCATGCTGCCGCTCGAGCCGATGGGCGTGGGCCTCCGCATCGAGCCCGAGGTCGGTCCCATCATCGATCGTCCGATCCGGTCGGCGGCGGACGTGGCGGCCCTGCGGGCGTTCGACCCGGCCGAGGTGTCGTTCACGCTCGAGGCCATCGCGCTGGTCCGCCGGGCGCTGGCCGGTCGCGCCGGGGTGATCGGGTTCTCCGGAGCGCCGTTCACGCTGGCCTGCTACCTGATCGAGGGCCGCCCGTCCCGGGACTTCGCCACGGCGAAGGCGTTCATGTACCGCGAGCCGGCGGCGTGGCACGACCTGATGGACCGGCTGACGACGATGATCGTGGCCTACCTGCGGGCGCAGGTCACGGCCGGGGCGGACGTCGTCCAGCTCTTTGACAGCTGGGTCGGTGGCCTTGGGCCAGGCGACTATCGCGAGTTCGTCCAGCCCCACGTCCAGCGGAT
>DATIUS010000116.1:0-2810 GCA_035466655.1 Candidatus Sulfomarinibacteraceae bacterium | reverse complement strand
CACTTCGGCCGGGCGCTCGCCCGCGGCTTCGGGCAGGCGCTCGTGGTGACGGATCCCTCCTACAACGGCGTGTCGGTGGCACTCCAGACCGCGCGCCTGGCGGCCGACCTCGGCATCTCCACGATCCACCTCGTCGTCAATCGCGTCCGCGGAGCGATGGACGTGGAGCGGGTGGAGGGCTACCTCCGGGCGGCGCAGGCGGGCTCACCGCCCGTCTTCGCGAGCCACCACCTCCTGCCGGAGGACGAGCAGGTCCGAGCCGCCGACCCCGCCGTGGACGGGCTCCTCGAGGCGACGGGCTCCCCGTTCGGCGCCGCGGTCGCGGAGCTGGCGACCTCGCTGGTGCTGGTCGCGCAAGGAGCGCCGTAGGTCGGCACCGCGCAGCCGCCGAACCTTGCGGGCGATCACACCGGCTCCCGGGGGGCACCCGCTCCCCGGGGGGGTCCGGCATCGGGCTACTGAGCCGGCAGGGCCGTGTCCGTTCCGGGGGCGGTGGTGCCGTACTCGCCGTCCACGGCGATGCGGATCTGGAGCAGTGACTTCCCCTCGGCCAGCATCGATCTGGCCGTCAGCGTGATGTCGACGCAGATCCCGCAGTACGAGGCGTGCTCGTCGAAGACCATCGGGTCGCCTTCCTCCCGCGGCTTCAGGTAGCAGTCGGCGTTGTTGCGATGGTCCATCGCGACGCAGCCGCAGTAGCAGGGCATCCAGTCGATCACGTCCGGCCGGGCGATCGCGTACGCGTACGCCTCGGCGGTCCGCGCGTCGGCAGTCTGCACGTAGCCGGGCCGAGCGGCCCATGCCGCGTCGACCTCGGCCGAGGTGGGCATCGCATGACCCATCGTGTGCCCCGCTGCGGTTCCCCCGCCGGACGGGGCTGCGGGTGTCAACGGCGCAACCGGGGCGTTGGTCCAGGTCCCTGTGGAAGACGCACCCGCGCAGCCGGCCATGCTGCCGCCGAGCACGAAGAGCAGGAGGGCCGGCAGCCAGCCGACGACGATCCGCCGCCGGATCGTTCGGGCTCGAGCCGGGGTCAGGGGGTTCGTGGCCGCCATCGGGACGCCTCCGTTCGTGGGGCTTCGCTCCGGATCGAGGTCATCGCCGGTCGGCAGTGAGGACCAGCGGCCAGCGCAGGCCGGGTGGG
The DNA here is from genome assembly GCA_035466655.1 of Candidatus Sulfomarinibacteraceae bacterium. Taxonomy (GTDB): domain Bacteria; phylum Chloroflexota; class Limnocylindria; order Limnocylindrales; family CSP1-4; genus UBA5189. Next base: position 1,666 of record DATIUS010000116.1, on the reverse strand, counting down.
CTCTCCGCCCGGCCGGCCCGGCCGGCCCCGACGATCGGGGCGCTCCCGGGCAGAACCTGCTCGGTGTGGCAGCGGGCGCAATAGACCGGCTGGTGGCAGTAGGCGCACGCGCCGGCCCCGCTGGTCCGGATGGACTCGGCGTGATTGGTCAGCATCTGGTCGTGATCGACGGTGACGGCGCCCGTCACGTGGCAGTTGACGCAGTAGTCGCGGGCGTGGCACTCCCCGCACGAGTTCGAGGTCGGGTCCTCCGCCGGCGCCACGAGGCGATGGCTGAACACCCAGAGGCGGTCGTCATGCGTGTCGGGCGGGATCCCCAGGGGCAGGCTGGCGACCGCGCCGATCTGCGGGAACGTGTGGCAGGTGTCGCAGCTGGACGGGATCGTCTTTGTGGTCGCGGCGCCGTTCTCGACGAGGAAGTGCCCGCCGTCGTGGCAGCGGAAGCAGCCCGCGAAGTCGGTGTGGCCGAGGTTGTCCGGGTAGGTCGTCGCGGTGACCCGCATGATCGGCGTGGCGGTCAGGCGGTACAGGACCTTGATCTCCTCGATGGCGTTGTTGATCGCCATCGGCTTGTACCGGGCAACCTCCGGGTAGCGGAGCTCGTAGAAGCTGCGCAGCCGGTCGATCTCCGCCTCGGCCGCCACCTCGGACGAGAAGTCCGACCAGAGGAGCCGCATCGCCTCGCGCTTGATGTACGGGAGGCCGGCGTCGATCCTGCCGGAGGCGAGCGCGGCATCGAGCGAGCGGCGTGGGTTCGGCAGCGGGTGTCCGACGCGGTTGTGGCAGGAGAGGCAGTCCATCGGCCGGGCGTGCGTCTCCCGCTCGATCCGCTCGAGGTCCGGGCGGACGTCCTCTGCCAGCCGGATCTCGTCCTGGCGGATGTACTCCTCCCTCGTGCCGTCGTCGCGCGTCACCCCGACCCAACGGATCTCCTGGCCGGCTTCGTCGTCCGACCGGAACTCGACGTCGGCCAGGACGTGCCAGTGGACGCTCCGGCTGACGTCGAAGACGTCGCCGCCGCCGGGCCGGATCAGCAGGCCGACGAACTGGCGAGTGTTGGTCTCGTCATCCGTGTACTGCGTCCGAGTCACGAGCGCCGCGGTGCCGACGCGGTCCAGCCGGTGGCAGCGCTGACAGGTCTCCTCGGGCGGCGGCAGGCTGTCGTGGTCCGGGGGCGGGATCGGCTCGGGGAACGTGCCGAGCACGATCTCCACGAGCTGGCGCGTGCCGTTGATCTTGGCTTTGACCCAGCCCTCGACGCCGGGTGAGACGTGGCATTCGCCGCAGGTCACGTCGCTGTGCGGGCCGTTCTCGTGGGCGGTCAGCTCCGGGCCCATCGTGTGGCAGCGTCCGCAGAAGTCGGCCGTCTCCGTCCAGGCGATGACCGACGTCGCACCGACGACGAACGTCGTGCCGAAGGCGCCCAGGACCAGGAGGAGCGCCGTCACGCCTCGCCGGGTCCGCGGGGGATGGATGAACTCCCCGAGGCGTCGGTACCACGGCCGGCGCGGCGGAACGGCGGCGCCGGTGGCTTCAGCCGCGGCATCGTCGGCCGCCCGGCCGATCGCGGTATCGTCGGCCGCGTCGGCGGCATCGGCGGCCGCGGCGGCGGCGACCGCGGGGGCCGGGGGCGCGGCGCCCAGGGCGCCGGGGCCCTGGTCCCGAT
>DATIUS010000115.1:0-4086 GCA_035466655.1 Candidatus Sulfomarinibacteraceae bacterium | reverse complement strand
CGGAGTACGACAACCTCGCCGTCTCGAACGCGATCTCCGCCCGAGGCCTCCCGGGCGACGTCTACCGCGCCGCGACCGTCCGCACCGGGAAGCTGGTCCGATGATCGGCCTGCATCCGAATCCGATCCGGCACCGCATCAGCATCGGCCTGCAGTGGACCGGCCTGGCCGGTTCGGTGGTGGGTTTCGTGTCGGTGCCGTTGTTCCTCGGCTTCCAGGCGCAGTGGCTGGTGGCCGGCGCGATCGCGGTGGCCCTCGACGTCGTCGCGATCCGGACCGCCTCGGACACGCGGGCGATGCTGGCGGCCCTCGGCAAGCTCGTGATCCTCGTCGTGGCGCTGATGGTCCTCACGACCCCCGGGTCGATCCCGGCGATGGCACCGGGCTCGATCCCGCCCGACACCGGACCCGTGGTCCTCCTCATCAGCATCCTCCCGTCCGAGCTCGGGGCGATGCTCCGCCGGGCGCCGGTGGCAGAGCCGGGAATCGCCCGGGAACCCGGGATCCCGCCAGGACTCCAATCGTGAGCGGGATGAACGGCAACGGCCGCCGACGTGTCGTCGTGACCGGCATGGGCGCGCTCTCCGCGCTCGGCAACGACGTGGCGTCGACCTGGGGCGGCCTCCTCGAAGGCCGTTCCGGCGTCCGCACGATCGAGGCGTTCGACCCCTCGCGCGTGGACTCGAAGATCGCCGCCGAGGTCCGGGGCTTCGACTCCAGCGGCGTCCTCGACCGCAAGGAGCAGCGCCGTACGGACCGCTACATCCAGTTCGGGCTCGTGGTGGCGCGCCAGGCGATGGACCAGGCGCGACTGCCGGGGAGGATGGAGGGCGAGCTCGCCGAGCGGACCGGCGTCATCCTCGGCTCGGGCCTGGGTGGCGTCGCGACCCTGTTCGATGACGTCCTGCTCATGGCGGAGAAGGGCCCCGGCCGCATCTCGCCGTTCTTCATCCCGATGGGCATCCCGAACGTCGGCTCGGGCCACGTCGCGATCACCTTCGGCATGACCGGTCCGAACTTCGCGACCGTGTCGGCCTGCGCGACCGGCGCACACGCGATCGGCGAGGCGTGGGAGACGATCCGGCGCGATGACGCCGACATCATGCTCGCGGGCGGCACCGAAGCGGCGATCCACGAGGCGGTGGTCGGCGGGTTCTCGTCGATGAAGGCGCTGTCGACGCGCAACGACGACCCGGAGGGGGCCTCCCGTCCCTTCGACCAGGCGCGGGACGGGTTCGTCATCGGCGAGGGCGCGGGAATGCTCGTCCTCGAGGAGCTCGAGCACGCGCTGCGGCGCGGCGCGGAGCCGCTCGCGGAGCTGGTCGGCTACGGCGCGACCGCGGATGCGGCGTTCCTCACGCTCCCGGCGCCGGGCGGCATCGGCGCCGTCCGGGCGGGGCGCCGGGCACTCGAGAAGGCCGGCATGGCCCCCGACGAGCTGGACCACGTGAACGCCCACGCGACCTCGACGCCGGGCGGGGATGGAGCGGAGCTGCAGGCGCTGTCGACCCTGCTCGGCGAGCACGGCCCGGCCGTGTCGATCTCGGCCAACAAGTCCATGCTGGGGCACACCCTGGGCGCGGCCGGCGCGATCGAGTCGATCGCCACGGTCATGGCCATCCGCGAGGGCGCGGTGCCGCCGACGATCAACCTCGTCGATCCGGACGAGAACGTGGACGGCCTCGACCTCACCCCGGGGACGGCGACCCGCCGATCGATCGGCGCGGCGCTCAACAACTCCTTCGGGTTCGGCGGGCAGAACGCGGCCCTGGTGTTCCGGAAGTGGGACGAATGACCGACGACATCGAAGCCCTCGCGCCCGACACCCCGACGTCCGAGGCGTCCGGCCCCGAGACGCCCGTACCCGCCGCCGACCCGGCGGACGGTGCCGGGGGCGTGGCGTCGCCCGCGGACGCGTCGCTGCTCGGCCTCATCGACCGCCTGTCCGCGCTCCTCGAGCGCACCGAGCTGACCGAGCTCGAGGTGCAGGTCGGTGGCACCGGGCTCGTGCTGCGGAAGCCTTCCGCGCTCGCGCCGGTGGTCGCCGCGCAGGTCGGGGTTCCGGCTGGCGCCGGAGCCGGTGCCGGCGATGGCGCGGGCGCCGCGGCCACGCCCTCGGCGGATGCCGGTGCGCCGGCGCGGCCCGCCGTGATGGCCCCGCTGACCGGGATCTGGTACGGCTCCCCGGCGCCGGGGTCGGCGCCGTACGTGCACCTCGGTGGCGAGGTGGCGGTGGGGCAGGTCATCGGGCTGATCGAGGCCATGAAGCTGTTCAACGAGATCAAGAGCGACAAGGCCGGCCGGGTCGCCAAGATCAACGCCGAGAACGGCAAGCTCGTCCGCGCGAAGCAGCCACTCATCGAGGTCGATCCGCTATGACACCCACCGCCAACGCTTCGCCGATCCACGCCCACGTCACCGGCTGGGGCCGCTACGTCCCGTCCCAGGTCCTCTCCAACAAGGACCTCGAGCGGATGGTCGACACGAACGACGAGTGGATCGTCAGCCGGACCGGCATCCGCGAGCGGCGCGTCGCCGCGGCGAACGAGACGACCGCGTCGATGGCGGCCGTGGCCGGGCTGCGCGCGATCTACGCGGCCGGCCTCCAGCCGGACGACATCGACCTCATCCTGCTCGGCACGCTCACGCCCGACTACTGGATGCCCTCGACCGCGGCGCTCGTCAAGGAGGCGATCGGGAACACGCGGGCCGCGGCGATGGACGTGTCCGCTGCCTGCTCGGGGTTCGTCTACGGCTTCGCCACGGCGCAGGCATGGATCTCGTCGGGGCTGGCAAAGCACGTGCTCGTGATCGGGGCCGAGCTGCTCACGCGCTTCCTCGACTACTCGGACCGCTCGACCTGCATCCTGTTCGGCGACGGTGCGGGAGCGGCCGTCCTCTCCGCCTCCACCGAGCCCGGCGGCGCGCTCGGCGTCGAGCTCACGACGGAGCCGCAGGGCGCGTACATGATCTGGCTGCCCGCCGGCGGCGCGAAGAGCCCGCCTTCGGCCGAGACGATCGCCCGTGGCGAGCACTACATCCGCATGGAAGGCCGCGAGACGTACCGGTTCGCGACGCGCACGCTGGCGTCGACCGCACTCGAGTCCATTCGGAAGTCCGGCCTCCAGCCCGGGGACATCAGCCTGTTCATCCCGCACCAGGCGAACATCCGGATCATCGAGGCTGTGGCGAAGGGCCTCGACCTGCCGATGGACCGCATGTACACGAACGTGGACCGATACGGGAACACCTCCGCGGCCTCCGTCCCCATCGCGATGGCCGAGGCCGTCAACGAGGGTCGGGTGAAAGTGGGCGATCGGATCACGATCGTCGCGTTCGGCGCCGGGTTCACCTCGGCCGCGGTGACGATCGAATGGACGGCCGACACGGCGCGCGGTCGCGAGGCCGACGAGGTCATCCGCCCGGGCGACGTCGAGGTCCGGCTGCCGGTCGACTGGGACTCGGTCGACCCGATTCCGCCCGCCCTCGCCGAGATCATGGCCCGGCCCGGCCCCGTGAACCCGCCGCTCGACGACGTCGTGCCCGGCGAGCCCGAGCCGGCGTCGATGCCGATTGGAGGCACCCGATGATCGATCTGTCCGGCAAGTCGGCCGTCGTGACCGGGGGCTCGCGCGGCATCGGCCGGGCGATCGCCATCCGGCTCGCGACCCAGGGGGCCGATGTCGCCTTCAGCTACCGCGGCAACGAGGCCGCGGCGAAGGAGACGGCGGCGGCGATCGAGGCGCTCGGTCGACGCGCGCTGCCGGTTCAGGCGGACGTGTCGGACCCGGCCGCGGCAGACGCGCTCGTGAAGGCCGCGCTCGAGGCGTTCGGCAAGATCGACATCCTCGTCAACAACGCCGGGGTGACGCGTGACGACCTGATCATGCGGATGTCGCTCGACGACTGGCGGACGGTGCTCGAGACGAACCTGTTCGGCGCGTTCTACGTGATCAAGGCCGTCACCCGCCCGATGCTCAAGGCCAGGGGCGGCCGGATCATCAACATCACGTCGGTGTCGGGCCAGGCCGGCCAGATCGGGCAGGCGAACGACTCGTCGGCGAAGGCCGGGCTCATCGGCCTCACG
>DATIUS010000114.1:0-3418 GCA_035466655.1 Candidatus Sulfomarinibacteraceae bacterium | reverse complement strand
TGCGCGCGCTGGCCGGGCTCGCCCGGGCCGAGGACGGTACGGGCGTCACCGCGACCGCGCTCCCGGCGTGGACCGCGCCGCTGAGCGCTGGCGCCTGGCGGTTTGCGGCAGCAGCGACGACACGGATGGTGAAGCAGGCCCTGCCGGGTCCGTACAGCCTCGGACGCCGGGCGGTGGCGGCCGACTCCGCCGGTTCTGGTGCGTCCGGCGGGGCCCTCGGGCGCCCGGCCCTCACGATGGCGTTTGCGGCGGCACTCCGGTCCGAGGTGCTCGCGCTTGCCGAGGCCGGCTGTCCCCTCGTCGAGATCGAGGAGCGGGACGCGGCCCTGATCGGAGACGACGAGGCCGAGCGGCGGCTCTTCCGCGATGCGCACCTCGCGCTCGCCGACGGGGTCGCGGGCATCCACCTGTCGCTCGCGATCGTCGGCGGCAGCGCCGATGGCGCCGGCATCGAGACGATCCTCGCCGCCCCGTATGCGAGCCTCGCCGTCGACCTCGTCGACGGGCCGGACAACTGGCGGCTCGTCCGGGACGTCCCGGGCGACCGCGGGATCGTTGCCGGCGCGATGTCCCCGCGCCACCCGAGCGACGACGGCCCCGAGCTGCTCCTGTGGGCCGCGGCCTACGCGGCCTCGTCCAACGGGCGCGGGAGGGATCGGGTGGGCCTCGCCACGGCCGGCTCCCTCGCCGGACTCTCATGGGAACACGCAGAACGCAAGCTCCGGCGCCTCGGCGAGGCGGCTCGACTGGCCGCGATGCCGGCGGCAGAGGCGGCCCCGCATCTGGATCCCCGGGCGATCGACATCAGGAGCGCCGCCGCCGGGCGGTACGTCCCCCCGCCGCGTCCACGGCGGCGCTGACCGCCTCCCGCTACCCTGTGGCGGTTCCGTCCCGCTCAGCACCGAGGTCCAACGTGCCCAGCCACTTCTGGCACGGATTCGCCGACATGCACGTCGTCGCGAATGCCGAGATCGTCTTTACTGCCGGTGACGGCGTCATCCTCACCGACACCAGGGGCCAGGAGGTCATCGATGCCGCCGCCGCCCTCTGGTACTGCAACGTCGGGTTCGGGCGGCGCGAGATCGCCGACGCCGTCGCGGATCAGCTGACGCGGCTCGCGGCGTACTCGTCGTTCGGGGCGTACACGACCGATCGCACGCTCGAGCTCGCGGATCGGCTGGCCGCGATCAGCCCGCTCGGGCCGGACACCGTCGTGTTCCTCGGCTCGGGCGGGTCGGACGCCATCGACACCGCCGCGAAGCTCGCGCGCCGCTACTGGGACGTCATCGGGCGGCCGGAGAAGCGCGTGATCGTCTCGCGCGAGCATGCCTACCACGGGATGCATGCCTGGGGCACATCGCTCGTGGGGATCCCCGCGATGAAGTCCGGCTACGGCGGCCCGTTCATCGACGAGACCGCGAGCGTCGGGGCGATGGATCTCGACGGCCTGGCCGCCCTGCTCGAGGCACGCGCCGGCGAGATCGCCGCGTTCGTCGGGGAGCCGGTCATCGGCGCTGGCGGGGTCATCCCGCCGGCCGACGGCTACTGGACCGCGGTGAGCGACCTGTGCCGTCGCCACGACGTCCTGCTCGTGGCCGATGAGGTGATCACCGGGTTCGGGCGGACCGGCGAGCTGTGGGCGACCACGCGGTACGGCATCACGCCGGACCTGATCACGTTCGCCAAGGGCGTCACCTCCGGGTATGTGCCACTCGGCGGCGTCCTCGTCGGGGAGCGGGTGCGCCGCCCGTTCTGGGACGAGCCCGTGCCGGGCGCCGTCCTCCGCCACGGCTACACCTACTCGGGTCATGCGGGTGCCGCGGCCGCCGCACTCGCGAACCTCGACATCATCGAGCGGGAAGGTCTCGTGGGGCGGGTCCGGACTCTCGAACCGGTGGTCGAAGCGGCGTTCGGGCGCCTCCGGGGAGCTCCCCTCGTCGGCGAGGTCCGGACGGTCGGGCTGACCGGGGCGGTGGCGGTGGAACCCGCGGCGCTCGCGGCCGATCCCGGCATTCCGGAGCGGCTCGTGGCCGCGGCCTACCGGCACGGGGTCGCCACGCGCGTCCTGCGCGGCCACGCCCTCCAGTTCTCGCCGGCGTTCGTGATCACCGAGGCGCAGATCGGCGCCGTCGCCGACGCGTTCGGCGCGGCCTTCGAGGACGTGGCGGCCACGCGCTGACCACGGCGCGCTCGGCTGCGCGAAACGGCTTGATTCCGGGCCCGCCGCTGGCGCATCATCGTCGCCTTCCCCGGGGCCGCCGGAGCGCTCGATCCTCCCGGATCGGGCGGCGACGAACGGCCGGGCCGGGCTCCGTCCACGCCTCTCTTCGAGCGTCGTCGTCTCCCCGCGAAAGGAGGTCTGCCCGTGGCCGAGCACATCTCGCTCGTCGTCAACGGAGTTCGCCGCGAGGCCGACGTGGAGCCGCGGCGGCTCCTCGTCCAGCTGCTCCGCGAGGACTTCGACCTGACGGGCACCCACGTCGGGTGCGACACGTCGCAGTGCGGCGCATGCACCGTCAACGTCGACGGCAAGTCAGTGAAGTCGTGCACGATGCTCGCCGTCCAGGCGGACGGCTCGACCGTGACCACCATCGAGGGCATGGCCCCCGCGGGCGGGCTCCACCCGCTCCAGACCGCCTTCTGGGAGAACCACGGGCTTCAGTGCGGCTTCTGCACGCCCGGGATGATCATGTCGGCGGCGGACCTCCTGGCGCGCACGACGGATCCCACCGACGACGAGATCCGGCACGCGATCGAGGGCAACTTCTGCCGCTGCACCGGCTACCAGAACATCGTCACCGCCATCCGCGCCGCCGCCGCGACGGTCCGCGCCGGCGCGGCCGGCTGAGGGGGCGCGAGATGACCACCGACATGCTCGGCAAGCGCGTCAAGCGCGTCGAGGACCAGCGCCTCATCACCGGCAAGGGCCGCTACGTCGACGACATCAAGCTCCAGTCGATGGCCCACTGCGCCATCCTCCGCAGCCCGTATGCCCACGCCAACATCCGCTCGATCGACACGAGCGTGGCGCGAACGATGCCCGGCGTGCTCGACGTGATGACCGGCGCGGACATCCCGTACAACCCGCTCCCGATGGCCTGGCCGGCCGGCGGCTCCGCGGGCCTGAAGAACAACGTCAACTCGCCCCGCGCCCTCGCGACCGACAGCGTGAAGTGGACCGGCGAGGGCGTCGCCGCGGTCGTGGCCGAGACCCCCGAGCAGGCGCTCGACGCGCTCGAGGCGATCGTGGTGGACTGGGAGCCGCTGCCGGCCGTCGTCGACGCCGAGAAGGCCACCCAGCCCGGCGCCCCCCAGCTCCACGAGAACGCCCCGAACAACATCGTCTTCGAGTGGTCGGTCGGGGACCGGGCCGGCACGGCCGCCGCAATCGACGGCGCCGAGGTCGTCGTCCGCCAGC
>DATIUS010000113.1:0-9455 GCA_035466655.1 Candidatus Sulfomarinibacteraceae bacterium | reverse complement strand
CGGGCGATCCGGTTCACGCAGGAGCCGCAGGTCATCCCCGCCACGGGGAAGCGGATCGTCTCAGTCGTCGAAGGGGTCGCGCTCACATCGTCACCATCAGGCCGAAGCTCATCGCGATCACGGCGAGGGCGAGACCGACCTTGATCCAGGGCGAGTTCGCCCGATTCCATCGGCCGAGCTGGCCGAGCACGCGCCGATCGCTCACGGCGAGCAGGAGAACCAGGAGCGGCACGATGAACGCGATGTTGTAGAGGGCGAGAAGGGCGATCCCCGTCAGGCCTCCGCCGGAGGCATGCAGGACGGCGGTGATCTGGAGGTACATGGCGCCCGAGCAGGGCACGGTGCAGATCCCCACGAGCACCCCGGCGATGAGCATGCCGGCCAGGCCGCCGCGCTCCATCGCCTTCTGCATCCGGCCGTGCGTTCCCGACGGGGCGATCATCGACGGCCCGACGCCGGGCAGGAAGACGTCCTTGAGCATCCACAGCGCCATGAACAGCGCGAGAATCGAGGCGCCGCGCGCGACCAGGTGATCGCGTCCGAGCCAGCCCAGGAAGCTGAGCAGGCCAAGCCCGATCACGAAGTAGGTGACGAGCACTGCCCCGACGTACAGCGAGCCCGCGCCGAGCAGACGCCGGCGCGCTTCGAGGGTCGGCGTTCCCGCGGCGGTCACGGCGTTCACGAGGGTGAGCGTGTACGTCGCGAACAGGACGAGCAGGGCGAAGGCGCACGGGTTGAAGCCGTCGGCGACGCCCGCGGCGAGGACCGTCGGGACCGTCAATCCACCGAAGCTGGCCGTCTCGAGGGGTACCGCGAGGAGGTACGCCGATGCGGCCAGGCCGACCGTCACGATCAGCGCCGCGAGTGCCACTGCCGGCCGCGGCCACCCGAAGATCAGCGGCGACACCGGCAACCGAGCGGGGACGGGCTCGTCTGGCATCACGCCGCCTCGATGACGATCTTGCCGTGCATCGTCGGGCTGTCATACCCGCCGCAGCACGAGTCGCAGTACACGTCATAGGTGCCGGGCCTGTCAGGGACCTGCCAGGTCACCGATCGGCGGCCCTCCGCCGGCAGCGCCTCGTTCAGGCCGAGCTCCGGCGCGATCATCGTGTGGACGCCGTTCTGGAGGTGCACCGCCGCGTCCTGCGTCCACCAGTCCAGGGTCACGGTGGAACCGGCCTGCACGCGGATCTCCGACGGGGTGAACCCGGCCATCGAGCTCTGCACGTCGATCGTCCCGGCGGCGGCGGCGGGCCGATTGAGGAAGTCGCCGAAGGCCAGGATCGCACCGATCGTCAGCACGCCCACCGCGATCAGGGCGAAGGCGTAGGGCTTGACCTTGTCGAAGGCGCTTCCCGGGTGTCGCGCCGCCCGGCGGCGCTCGGCGCGGTTCGTCATCGCATCATGCCTCCGGCCATCGTCTCCACCATCGCCCCGTTCGGGCCGAGCATGCCGGCCATGGAGCCGTGCGCTGCGACGCAGTCACGGACATGCCCGCCGAGGTTGCCGTCCATCGATCCCATGTGGTCGAGGTGGGCCTGCCATTCGACGACGGCGGTCGGCGGAGCGGCCGGCTGCGGATCGGCGGCAATCGCCGTGGCCGGGATGGCGAGCGCCGCGATGAGTGCGGCCGCCGGGAGGAGTCGGACGATCCTGGGGTTCACGCGTGATCTCCTGTCATGAATGGTGCCGGGGTTCGAGCAGACGCAGGGCCCGCTCGAACTCGTCGGAATCGATCTCGCCGCGGGCGAGGCGCCCCCGGAGCACGGCGATGGCTTCGTCGTGATCGGATCGGCGCGGCTCCCGGACGAGGAGCCACACGAGGGCGACCAGGACGAAGGCCCAGGCGCCCATCCAGAGCCACCCTTCGAGCCCCATCGTCCAGCCGGTCATCATCGCGAGGCTTCCTCGATACGGCCGGTGGGACGTAACCGGCTGATCAGGAGCCTGGGACCGCGACGTCAGGACGTCGTCGAGGCGCGGGCAAGCCCGCCTCAAGATTCGGTCAAGGCCGGCCGGAATCCGGTCCGGGCCGGGCGGAATTCAGGCCGGGCCGGCCGAAACAGGCCGGATCAGGCCGGCGGGAGCTCCAGGAGGAACGTCGCGCCCCGTCCGGGTCCAGGGCTCTCGGCCCACGCTCGCCCGCCCATCGCCGCCGCCAGGGCGCGCACGATCGCGAGGCCGATCCCCGAGCCGCCACCGGCCCGGCTCCGGGCCGGATCGACCCGGTAGAACCGCTCGAAGACGGCGTCGAGCTGCTCCGGGGCGAGCCCGGGTCCGCCATCCGCCACCGAGACGGTCACCGATGCGGGCGCCGTCGTCGTCGAGACCCGGATCGACGAACCATCGGGCGCGTGGCGGATCGCGTTCGAGAGGTAGTTCCCGACGATCTGGGCCACCCGGTCGCGGTCCGCGAGTGCGAATGCCGGGGTCCCGGCTGTCTCGATCTCGATCGCGCGGGCGCGCGCGACCGGGGCGAACTGCTCGGCAACGGCGAGCGCGACGGCCGCGACGTCGACGGTCTCGACGCGGAGCGCGAGCTGGTGGGCCTCGGCGCGCCAGAGCTCGGAGAGGTCCGCCACGAGCCGGGTGAGACGGCCGGTCTCGGCCCGGAGGAGTCGCCACGTCTCGGCGCTCGGCTGGACGACCCCGTCCTCGAGGCCCTCGAGGTAGCCGTCGAGCGTCGTGAGCGGCGTGCGCAGCTCATGGGCCACGTCCCCGACGAGCTGGAGCCGCCTCCGCTCCGTCGCCTCGAGCGAGCCGGCCATCTCGTTGAACGAGGTCGCCAGCTCTCGGAGCTCATCCGGATCGTCGACCGGAACGCGCTCCGCGTAGCTGCCCCCGGCGAGCCGGCGGGCGGCCCCGACGAGCGCGCTGATGGGTCGGGCGATCCGCGCCGCCACTGCCAGGCTGACGACGGTTGCCGTCACGACGGCGATGACGGTGGCCGCGGCGAGCGCCTGGCGGACGGCGTCCGTGAACGCGGCGAGCGTTGCCTGGCTCATCGCCTCGCCCATCGGATCGCCCGGCATGTGGCCCATCGCCTCGGCGAAGTAGCCGGGGCCGACGAGCAGGACCGCCACCCCGACCGTCCCGAGCGACGCGGCCGCGACGATGAGGAAGGCGACGAGCAGGCGGCCCCGGAGCGAGCGCGGGAGCATCAGGTTTCCTCGCGCAGGCGGTACCCGACCCCGCGAACGGTCTCGACGAAGCGGGGCCTGCCCGGGTCGTCACCCAGCTTCCTGCGGAGATTTGCGACGTGGACGTCGATGAGATGGTCGTCCGCCACGTACTCGGCGCCCCACACCCGGTCGAGCAGGGCCTGGCGCCCGACCACAACGCCCGGGTCGCGCGCGAGGACGGCCAGGAGGTCGAACTCGAGGGCCGTGAGCTCCACGGGGACGCCGTCGACTCGAACGCTCCGGCGGGCCGCATCGAGCTCGAGCCCGGCCGGGACGCGCGCGGCCGGATCGGCCGGACGACGGGGTCGACGCTGGAGCGCCTTGACGCGGGCGACCAGCTCGCGCGGCGAGAACGGCTTCACGAGGTAGTCGTCTGCGCCAACCGTCAGGCCCACGATCCGATCGATCTCCTCGCCCCGGGCCGTGAGCATCAGGACATACGCGTCGGAGAACGTCCGGATCTGGCGGCAGACCTCCACCCCGTCGAGGCCGGGCAGCATGACGTCGAGGATCACGACCTCGGGCGCGGAGGCCCGGACAGCGGCCACGGCCGATGGGCCGTCCATCGCGGTCTCGACCGCGAACCCCTCGCGCTCCAGGTAGCCCCGGACCAGGTCCCGGATGGGCGCCTCGTCATCGACGACGAGGACGCGCGGCTGATGCATGCCGGGATGATGGCACGCCCGCGCGAGCCGGCCGTCCGCGCGAGCCGGCGGTTTCCGAGAGCCGGCCGTCCGCGGCTCGGTCACCGGTGGGTCGACTCGGTGACTGGCCCGCAGACGCGTGCCACACTTGCTTGGCGATGCGCGCGCTCGCCGGGATGGGGTTGCTCTCCGCCGCCGCGCTGGTCTCGCAGGTGGCGCTGGTCCGAGTCTTCTCGATCGCCCAGTTCTACCACTTCGCCTTCCTGGTGATCAGCCTCGCCCTCCTCGGCTTCGGGGCGAGCGGCTCCCTCATGTCGACGAGCCGGTCGCGCTCCCGGCGCGTCGCATCGCTGTCGGCGAACTCGCGGTCCACGCTGGAGGGGATCGGGAAGGACGGGGTCTCCGCCGGCGACGGCGGTGGCGCGCTGCCGGTCGCGGGGGGCGTTGCCGTCGCGGCGGGCGTGCCGCCGATCGGGGGTGACCCGGTCGGGATCTCGCCCGTCGCCGGTGCCGTCGTCGTCCGCGGCGTGGCCGCCGGCGGCGTGCCGGGAACGGGGCTTCCGTCCGGTCGGGAGCTCGGGCTCGCGGACGTCCCGCAGCCCGCGGCCGAGAGGATCGCCAGCATCATGACGGCTGTCGTACGCCTCATCGGATAGCCTCCGTCGACCACCGTAGTCCCGGCCGGCCACGGGTGGTGCGTCCGCGCATCGGAAAACGGTCATCCCCCGAATTTCTGGTGCCGGGGTGACCCTCTGGCTGTGGCCGAGTTGCGATCCGCGGGTATCCTGCCCTTGGTCGTCGGCGCCGGCGTCTCGATCCAGGGTGGTCCGGTGCCGCCACCGTTCGTGCTCTCGACCACAGACCGGGGGAAGTCCAACGAGTGTCACTCCACCAGCGGGTTGAACGGGCCCTGCGCGGCGATGACCCGGCGGTCGACGCGCCGGCCGCCCCCGACGCGGCGCCGGCCGGGCAACCCGTTCGCCCGAGGGCGCCCCAGAGTCCGGTCCGCGGGGCGATGCTGGCCGACATCCGGAGCCGCGTCCAGCACGAGGTGATCGGCTCGTTCCACACCCTCGTCGACATCGCCGACCCGAACGAGGCTCGCAATCGGATCACGGAGATCGTCAACCGGACGATCCTCGAGCACTCGTACTCCGTGACCCGCGAGGAGCGAATGAGCCTCGTCGAGGACGTGGTCCACGAGATCACGGGCTTCGGGCCGCTCGAGCCGTTCCTCCGTGACGACTCGATCACCGAGGTCATGGTCAACGGCCCGAAGAACGTCTACATCGAGCGGGCCGGCAAGATCCAGCGGGTTGACGCCGCGTTCGTCAACGACGAGCACGTGAAGCGGATCATCGACCGGATCATCGCCCCGATGGGGCGGCACATCGACGAGACGAGCCCGCGGGTGGACGCCCGCCTCCCGGACGGGTCGCGGGTCAACGCGATCATCGAGCCGCTCTCCCTCGTGGGCCCGGTCATCACCATCCGGAAGTTCTCGGCCAAGCCGTACAGCGTGCCCGACCTCGTCCGATTCGGCACGGCCACGGAGGAGATGTTCGACTTCATCAGCGCAGCCGTCCAGGCGCGGCTCAACATCTTCGTCTCGGGCGGCACAGGCTCGGGCAAGACCACGACGCTCAACGTCATCTCCTCGTTCATCCCCGAGGACGAGCGGATCATCACGATCGAGGACGCCGCTGAGCTCCAGCTCCGCCAGACGCACGTGGTCACCCTCGAGTCGCGCCCGCCGAACCTGGAGGGGGTCGGCGAGATCGCGATCCGAGACCTCCTGCGGAACGCGCTTCACATGCGCCCGGACCGGATCATCGTCGGCGAGTGTCGTGGCGGCGAGGCCCTGGACATGATCCAGGCGATGACGACCGGCCAGCAGGGATCGCTGTCCACCGGGCACGCGAACACCCCGCGCGACATGCTGAGCCGCCTCGAGACGATGATCCTGATGAGCGGCTACGAGCTGCCCCTGCGGGCGATTCGCGAGGGAATCGCCTCGGCCGTGGACCTGATCATCCACACCGCCCGTCTCCGTGACGGCACCCGCAAGATCGTCAACATCACCGAGGTCCAGGGGATCGAGGATGACGAGATCCTCACCGAGGACATCTTCGTCTTCGAGCAGACGGATTTCCGGGACGGCAAGGTCGTGGGCGAGCTGCGGCCGACCGGCAAACGGCCGACGTTCATGGGCGTGTTCGCGGCCAACGGGATCGAACTGCCACCCGGCGAATTCGGCATCCCGCCGGAGGATCCCTCCAAGCCGACGCGCGCCGGCAAGGGGCGCTGGACGGTCGGTGGCACCACCCAGGGAGCCGACGCCATCCAGCCGGGCTTCGGCCAGGGTCGCGCCGTCAAGGCCGGGGGGATGGTCTACGTCACCTCCGTCGGGCCGGTGGACCTCGAGACGGGCCAGGTCGTCCGGGGCGGGATCAAGGAGCACACCCGCCAGTGCCTGTCCAACCTGAAGACGAAGCTGGAGGCGGCCGGGAGCTCGCTGGACAAGGTCGTCTGGGCGAACTGGGCCCTCCGCGAGCCGAGCGAGTTCGACCCGTTCAACGAGGAGTGGGTGCGCTGGTTCCCCGTCGATTCGCCGGTCGGCCAGGGAACGCTCATGCCACCCTCGCACCGCCGTGCCGGGTTCCGCATCTCGATCGGGGCGATCGCCGAAGCGTAGATCCGCCGTTCCGCGATCCCCGGAGCTCGTCAGCGCGCGATGTTGGGCGGCAATCCCGCAGGCCGGGGTGATCGCTCCAGGCCATCCGTCTGGCTCCCCATGGCCGGGGACGAACGTGCGGACAGCCGGCCGGGACATGCCGAGAGCCAGGTGCGAGCGGCGGTGGTGCTCACGCGCGGCCAGGGTCGCCCTGGCCGCGCGATGGCGTAGCCCTGGACGAGCAGCGGGAACCCGGTCTGGGTCAGCACCGCCAGATCGCTCGCCTTTTCCACGCCTTCCGCGATGAGGACGGCACCGATCTCGATCGTGAACCCATTGAGCGCCCGGAGGAAGGCCTGGAGTGTCTGGCGGTTGCGCATGCCCCTGACGAGATACGCGTCGAGCTTGACGAACGCCGGCCCGAGCTCGGTGACGTGACGCATCGACGCAAAGCCGGCGCCCGCGTCGTCGACGGCGAACCGAACGCCTCGTTCGAGGTAGGGTGCCATCGCCCGCCGGAGCATCGTGTAGCTGACGACGGTTTCCTCCTCCGTGATCTCGATGACCAGGGCAGATGGATCGGCCGAGGCCACCGCCGCGGCGACGGCTGGGTGGGCCAGGTACCGAGGACTGATGTTGACCGAGAGGAACGCCTCGTCCGGCAATCCAGCCGCTGTCGCCGCGTCGACGATGCGCCGGATCGCCAGCGCCTGGAGCTCTGGGCCGAGCCCGACTCGGATGGCCTCGGCGAACCAGCGGTCAGGCGATCGAATTGGACGGGCCGCGAATCGACTGAATCCCTCATACCCGACAACGAAGCCGTCGGCCAACGAGAGGATCGGCTGGAACACCGGACGGTGCAGCTCCGGGGTCGCAAGCAGGTCTGCGATCCGCCATCGAGCGTCAACGTCGCGTAGGCTCGCCCCGGGCGCTGATCGACCGACGATCGCCTTGTCCTCCAGCTGTGGTTCGAAGGCTCCGGTGATCCCCGATCCCAGGGCGCATGCTCTGTCTGGCTGGTGGGTTTGCTAATACTGTACCACGCTGCTGAGAGATGTGCGCCACGACCAGCGCCCGCCATGGATCGTGGTCGCTGCTGCTCGGGTCGCTGGCGAGCCATGGTGTGACGACGGGCGGTGCGGGTCTTAGGCGTTCAGTACGACGTCCACCTCAGTGTGGATAGGGCGTTTCCGCGGCGAGTACGGCGGCGGCGGTCAGTAGGGCAATCGTTGCGGCGATGGCCCATGCGGTGATGGCGGGGCGAATGCGGTGATAGCGAGCAGACACAGCGTTCCTCCAGAGCTGGCGCTCGCCGGCGACCCGAGCGATGTTCGGCGAAACCCGAGATCAAGCGGCATGCTAGGATGCCCGCATGGGTAAGTCAAGTATTGCTAAGCAATTCGGCTGGGGTCCCCGATCGTCAACCGCCATCGAGCTCGGGATCCGGGTTCGGGAATCTCGCCAGCGACGCGGCCTGACCCAGGGTGAGCTCGGCCACCCGCTGTCCAGGGCATATGTGTCGGCCCTCGAGAACGGCCTGACCCTCCCCTCGCTGGGCACGTTGTGGCTGATCTCGCAGCGTCTGGGCATGACCGTCGGGGAACTGATGGACGGGGTTAACAGGAGCGCGACTGCGTCGTACACTCCGGTCCATGAGCCTCAAACCGAAGATCCCCGTCCAGCACACCACCGAACGGGTCGCTAAGGGCGGACTCGCCCGCAGCATCGGAGCTCGGATCCGGGCGGCCAGACTCGCCGCCGGGCTGACACAGCAAGGGCTCGCAGCGGAGCGCTATACCAAGGCCTACATCAGCGCCCTGGAGAACGGCCTCAGCAAGCCGTCAATGGCAGCGCTCACCTTCATCGCCGACCGGCTGGGGCTGCCCACGAGTCGATTCCTCGAGGATGAGCTCGAAGGCTGGACGAGACTCCAGGCCGACCTGGAGCTCGCCGCCGGCCGATGGCAGCAGGCAGTGGACGGGTACCAGGCGCTGCTCGAGCGACCCGCCAGCGCCGGGACCCGAGCCGAGCTGTTGTTGGGCCTCGCCGAGGGCTATGCCGGTCTTGACCGCGGCCGGGATGCCGTCGGTGCGGCCTCCGAGGCCGCGCACCTCTTCGCCGGCCTGGGGAGGGGGGCCGAGGAAGCCCTGTCCAACTACTGGCTCTCGTGCGGGCAGTATCAGCTCGGGAACACCCTTGAGGCACGGGCGCTTCTCGAGGGGATCCTGGCCAGGTTGCGCGCCGGGCTGCGCGTGGAACCGGACTTCCAGGCGCGGGTCCTCATGGCCCTGTCGAGCAACGCATCGCTGGACGGCGAGCACGCCGCGGCGCTCGCGTACCTCGAGGAGATCCGGGACCTCACCGACGGGCTCGATGATCGTCGCCGCGGCGTCTTCCTGTTCGATCTCGCCTTCAGCTACCGCAACACCGGGGACTTCGAGGCGGCCATTCGAGCCGGCACCGCGGGGCTCGCGCTTCTGCGGGCGGCACAGGCCGAGTTCGAGGCAGCCTCGCTCCAGCGGGATCTCGCGCTCTCCTACCTCGCGCTCGGCAACGATACAAAGGCGGAACAGGCGGTCAGGTCGGCGCGGGACTTCTTCGAGCGACTCGGGGATCGACGCTGGCTCTCGTACGTCACGGACACGGAGGCGCAGATCGCGCTGGCCAGAGGCGAGCCCCACGCAGCGGCCGAGCTCGCCGCGCGTGCCGTGGAGCTCGCGGAGGAGACGTCGAACGAGATCGCGATCCTCGCAGCCGTCCTCACCCTCGCGCGAGCGCGACGGGCGCAGGGACTGAACAGCGAGGCAGCCGCCCTCTACGAGCGCGCGGCCGATCTGGCGCGGCGCGAGGGCAAGCCCGCTCGGATTCGGCAGGTTCTCGGAGAGTTCGCCGAGACTGTCGCCGGCGAAGGCGACCACGAGCGAGCCTTCGCCCTGATGCGCGAGGCCGTGA
>DATIUS010000112.1:0-4556 GCA_035466655.1 Candidatus Sulfomarinibacteraceae bacterium | reverse complement strand
GCCACAGGCAGCCAGGACCAGGACGATGGTCGCGAAGGCTGGGATCAATCGCCGGCGAGGACGCATGACTTGTCCTCACATGGCTTGGCTCACGTTCAATTCGTGCCACCTGCAGCCGACCCGCGGCGATGGTTCCGATCCGCGTCTGGGTCGCGATTGCGTCCTCCCATATGTCGGGCGCATGCGGAACAACTGCCGCGTGCCGCCCCCCTGTCAGCGTTCGTGATCAAGGGGTGTCCGTCGGATCGTCTTCAGAAGGGCGTCCCGGGCCGACGCCGATCGCCTCGACGACGCGTTCAATCTCGATGCCGGCCAGTTGCGTGACGCGCACGACGTCCTCAGCGCTCCTTGCCTCGAGGACGTGGTAGCCCATCTCGTCGCCGGGGACGAGATACGAGCGCACGTGATGCACGCGTCCTTCGACGACGATCGCCTCGGCCGCCAGCCGGATCCCGTCGACGTCGGCGGCGAAGCGCTCCTGGTCCCCCTGGGGCACATACGTCTCGATGACGAAGCTGGCCATGCCGCCGACCCTAGGGCGCCGCCAGGCTGCCTGCAGCAGAGGTTTCCCTAGTCTTTTGACGTACCGTCGACCCGGCCCGAGAAGCGGCCCGCGAGTTCTGTGCGAGAGCGGACCCCGAGCTTCTCGTAGACGCGGGTCAAGGTGACCTCGATGGTCTTGACGCTCAGGAAGAGCTCCGCCGCGACCTCGCGGTTGGAGCGGCCGCGCGCGACGAGCGCGGCGATGCGCTCCTCGGTCGGCGTCAGGGCGTCGCTCTCGCCGGGTCGTCTGCCCGGGATGCGGGCGAGCTCGTCTCGTGCGCGCGTGGCCCATAGGACCGCGCCGAGGCGCTCGAAGGTCGCGATGGCCCCGTCGAGCGCTTCGCGGGCCGCGGCATGGTGTCGCGCCCGTCGGTGGACCGAGCCGAGGACCAGCAGCGCACGTCCGTATTCGAGCGGAACCTGGCCACCTCGCAGATCCTCCGCGGAACCGGCCAGGAGCTTCTCCGCCGTGGCAACGTCCCCGCGGGCCGCCAGCAGGAGGCCCTCGCCGCGGGAGATGAGCGGACCCAACCAGCCGGGCGGCTCGGCGGCGACATGCGCGGTCACGAGGTCCAGGACTTCACGCGCCTGATCGAGCAATCCGGCCGCCGCGGCGGCCTCGGCCTCGTCGAGCATCGCCCGGATCGTGACGCCGTTCCAGAACCCCATCTCGACAGCGATCTGCCGAGCCGCGCGAAGGTCACGCGCGGCCAGTGTCGGGTCGCCGGTGGCGAGAGCAAGCTGCCCGAGTGCTGTGTGGGCTGCCATGGCGTGCAGCCGGCCGCCGCTCGCCTCGGCGGCAGTGAGCGCGGCGAGGGCAAGCTCTCTGGCCGGCGGGGCCAGCCCGAGGTGGGTCTCCACCTGCGCCAGCAACCGGCGACCGTAGAGATCGAGCACGCCGGTCGTCTCCGCAAGCTCGATGACGCGCTCGGCCAGATCCCCGGCATCCAGGTAGTCGCCAGCGATCATCTCGGTCGAGCCCAGTCCGTACGCCGCCCAGTGCTCGAGGGTCGCATCCCCGCTCGCCTCGGCTTCGCGCAGCACGGACGCGTACAGCTTGCGGGCCCGGCCGAGGTCCAGCGACAGGCGCGCGAACTCGGCGACCACCAGACGTGGCGTCCAGCCGGTGAGGGGGTGGTCGAGCTCGTGCTCTAGCCGAAGGGCCCGCTCCAGGTGCGGCTCGAAGACTGTTACCGCGGCGCCAGCCATCACGTGCGCCAGGGCGAGCGTTGCCAGGCAATACGTCAGGGTCTCGGGATCGCCTGCAGCCTCGGCGGCGGCGAGTGCCGCCTCGGCGTGCGTCATGCCATCAGCCACCGAGGTGATGTAGCCGGAGGTGATCGCCATTCGCCGCCGCGTTTCGGCGATGAGCTTCGGATCGTTCGTCTCAGTGAGGGCCTCGTCAAAAGCGCCCATCGCGTCCCGCCATCGGCCGGTCTCGTGCAGGACGATCCCCAGGCGAAGTCGCGCCTCGGCGAGCTGCGGGCCACTCGGAAGCCCGGCAGCCAGCGTCTCGAGTCGTTCGCGCGCAAGCGCGAGATCGCCCGCCTCGAACCAGGCCGATGCCGCGGCGAGGGACCGCCGCGCACGGTCCTCGGACGCCGCGCCCGGGGTCAGCCGGGCGGCGCTTTCGAACAGCGTCGCGCTCACCGCTCGGATGCCGCGCGCCCGAGCTTCGAGCGCGGCGGTCTCGATCTCGGCCGCGGATGTCGTGTCGGGGCCGACGACCGCGCGTCCGAGGTGTGTTGCCCGCTCCTCGGACGTGGTCGCGGTCGCCGCAAGGGATCGATGGACGTCGCGACGCGCGGCGTCGCCGGCCTCCTCGTACGCCAATCGCGAGAAGAGGGGGTGGACGGGGCGGGCTTGACGACCGGCTACCGCGACGAGCCCCGCCGTCACCGCCGGTTCGATCGCCTCCTCGAAGTCCCGACCCCAGGCCTGTTCCAGGCGGGCGATGGATCGGTCCGCCGACGCCGCGATGAGCAGGAACGCCTCGCGGGTCCGTCGAGGAAGCGCCGCGAATCGGGCGAGGAACAGGCTGTCGAACGACGTTCCGTCAATGTGGGCGTCCGATCCCGATGCACGTGCCAGCTCGAGCGCATGCAGCGGGTTCCCCGAGGACGCTGCGTACAGATCCAACAGTCTTGGTCGGGCCAGCGTGTGGCCGGTCTGAAGGCGGATGATGCGATGGATCCCGCCGATGCTCACGGGCCCCAGTCGCACGCGCTCGGTCATCACGCGCCCGTCGAACGCCGCCGGCTCCGGGGCGCCGATCCGGTGCGTCGTCAGGAGCTTGACGGCGCCAGCGGGCTCGAGCCGCCGGGCCGTGTAGGCGACGGCGGCCAGGCTGGGCGCATCGAGCCAGCGGAGATCGTCGATGGCCACGAGCAGCCGGCCATGGGAACGGGCAAGCCGGCGAAGAGCCTCCAAGAGGCCGCGGGCAACCGCGGTCTCGTCCGGAGGCCGATCCCCGGGTTCCTCCAGGCGCATCGCGACCGACAAGGCCATCGCCTGTGGCCCCGGGAGCGATCCTCGAACGGACTGGATGTCGTCGGCCAGGAGATCGGCGAGCCCGGCGTATGAGAGACGCGACTCGGCTTCGGACGGCGAGCTCACCAGGACTCGGCCACCCGAGGCGCGGATCGACTGCACGGCCGCGGCCCAGACGGTGGTCTTGCCGATCCCGGCCTCGCCGTCCAGAACAAGGCGGACGGCCCCTGATTCCCTGAACCAGCGAGCCGTTGCTTCGATCTCGGTCTCTCGCCCGACGACGTCCTGCATCGGCACAGCCTGAGCGTGGCGGTTCCGGCGCGCAACCCGAGCGCGGGCCTTCGTTGCGCTCGGGCAACGCTTCAGGAGGAGGCGGCGATCTTTCGGACGCGCTCGAAGACCAATTCGGCGCGCTCGAAGAAGAGCAGATGACCTGCCCCTTCGATGCGCTGCACCTCCGCCTGCGGGATCAATGCCCCGATCTCCGACGCGAAACGCGCCGGCACATTGCGATCGTCGAGGCCGTGCCACACGCTCGTCGGAGCGCTGATCTGATCGACGGAGAACGCCCACGGCCGGACCAGCAACGCAGCCTCGAGGATCGGCCCCGTTGAACCCTGCCTGAAGGCCTCGCGGACGGCCGCGCCGTATGCCGCTCCGATCGGCGGCTGGCTGAGCAGGCGCCGATCCGAAGGGGCCATCCCCTGCGCCATCCGCCGCCCGACGACGGCTTGCTCGGCTCGAGCGAAGCGGGCAATCAGCCGCACGACGAGGCCTGCCAGCAGCGGCACCCGACGACCCGCCCCGAAGAGGATCCTGTTGACGGCCGCCATGCCGTTCGTGGAGCCCGGGCGGTGGAGTGGACCGGGGCTCGACACGATCGCGCAGGCCGACACCCGCTCGCCGAGCAGGGCAGCGCAGGCGAGGGCGTATGGACCGCCCGCCGAGAACCCGACGACGGCGAAGCGCCCGAGCCCGAGATGTCCGGCCAGTTCCGCGACGTCGGCCGGCCAGTCGGCAAGCACCCGGCCCGGCTGCGGATCAGAGCCTCCGAAGCCAGGACGGTCCGGACAGACGAGTCGCACGCCGGCCGCGGCGGCTGCGTCACCAACGACGTGTGCCTCCAGGCGAGAGCCCGGGAAGCCGTGGGCGAGGAAGACGGGAAGCCCGCTGGGATCTCCGGCGACTTCGAAGGCGAGCGTTCGACCGTCCGCGAGCCGGACCGTCCTGCTCGCGATCACGCGCCGGCTCCGTCGGCGGCGACCCGGTCGCGGCTCGCCTGTCCCTGATCCATCGTGGCGCGAGTGTACGGGGTCACGCGAGGTGCCCGGCCCGCGGAATCGCGGCATCTACGCCGGTGGTGGGCGGGGCGGTCCAGCGGGTCGCGCCGGGAGATCACCCAGCCCGGAAAGCCTCGTCAGGCCGCCTGGTCGTCTCCGAGGTAGACCACGATCGCCACCTCGTCGGGAACAGCCCGCGCCAGGCGGAGATCGGCCGTCAGGAGGGGCAGGTCCAGGCGAATC
>DATIUS010000111.1:0-26357 GCA_035466655.1 Candidatus Sulfomarinibacteraceae bacterium | reverse complement strand
GTCCTCGGCGCGATGAACGGACTGATCGTTGGCGTTCTCGTGTGGGTCGCGCTTCGCCTCTCCCGTCGAGAGGGGGCCCGGATGCTCGCCGCGATGAGCCTCCTCGTCGGCGGCACACACGCGCTCAACGACGGGACGTCGAGCCAGCTCCCGTTCGGGGTCGTCGGGGCAATCGCCGGGCTCGTGGCCGTGGGTGCGGTGGCGTGGGTCCTGGGCGAGCGCCGGCCATCGACGCTCGCGGTCATCGGCATCGCCTGGACGCTCGGCCTCGTCGTCGGCGGGTGGTCCGGCAGTGTCATCGGGCTGCCATTCACCGAGACGCCGCTGGGCTGGGCACAGGATCACGCTTGGGACGGGCTTGTCACCGGCCTGGTCTGGGGCGTCGCAACCGCGGCAATCGGGCTGCCCGCGGCGGTCCGCCGACCCCTCAGATCACCCTGAAGTTGGTCATCATCCCGGCATCCTCGTGCTCGAGCTTGTGGCAGTGAATGAGATAGCGGCCAGCGAGGTCGAAGCGGATCCGGACCGTGACGGTCTCCCCGTCGTTCAGCAGGACGGTGTCCTTCCAGCCGGCTTCCCACGGGAACAGGCGTCCGCGCCCGCCCGTGCGTGCCTTGACCTGGAACGAGGCGCCGTGGATGTGCACGGGATGCGGCGCGTTGCCGCCGGTGCGGAACACCCAGTCCTCGATCTGTCCGTTGGGCACCTCGAAGTCGATGCGGTTGAGGTCGAAGAGCTGCCCGTTGATGCGCGTCATGCCGTCGAAGCTGAAGGTCCGGGTGCGGGCCGGAGGACCGAGCAACGGGACCGTGGACAATGCCCCCGCCGGGATCGAACCAGCGACGGGCGTCGTGTTCGCCACGCGGAGCTCGAGGAGGGTCCAGCCGCTGTTGAGGTCACGCAGGGACACCGTCTTTCCCCCATCGGAGCGGAGGTCGACGAGCACGTCCACACGCTCGCCGGGGCTGAGATCGATCTCCGCCACCGTCGCCACGCTTGGGAGCAGGCCGCCGTCATTGCCGATCAGCGTGAAGGCCGCGCCGTTCGATAGCGCGAGCCGGAACACCCGCGAGTTCGACCCGCCCAGGATGCGGAAGCGGTGGATCGCCGGTGACGTGTCGAGATACGGGTCTCGAACGCCGTTGACCAGCAGCGTCTTGCCGGTGAAGCCCGAGGCGGTTCCGTTGTAGGAGAGATTGCCCGCCTTGTCGAAGTTCGCGTCGCGCAGAACCAGCGGAACCTCGAAGAGGCCCGAGGGGAGCCCGAGGGCGTCCTCCTCGGTGTCGCGGATGAGGAAGCCGCCGGCGAGCCCAAGCGCGACCTGCGACGAGGTCGCCATATCGGGGTGCGGGTGATACCAGCTCAGCCCCGCCCGCTGCCGGACCGGAAAGGCATACGTGAATGAGCCGGCAGCCGCGATCGGATCCTGCGGCTGGCCATCCACCGCGGTGGGAACGACCAGTCCATGCCAGTGGACGGTCGTTGGCTCGTCCAACCCGTTGGTAAATGGGATCGAGACGGACTCGCCACTCCGGACCTCGAACACCGGTCCGGGCAGGGTGCCGTTGTACAGCAGGCCGCTGGCGTTCTTGCCCCCGATGGACACCGACCCGGGTGCTGCCCTGAGTGGCCCGGGCGAGACGGGGATCAAACGACGTAGCTCGTACCGCGTCGTCGTACTGCCGCCGGGCCTGGCCGCGCTGGTGGACCCGGCGAGCAGGCCGCCCAGGCCGCCGGCGGCGACCAAAGCTGCGGAACCGACGCCAGCGCGCAGGATCTGGCGACGAGAGAATCGGCGCTCGGGGCCGTGTGGCATCGTGCTCTCCTCCCGGGCGCGCGACGCCAGCTCGCAGTCAGGACGTCCGCGCCGTCTGGTCAGCGACTGCTGTGATCCGAGGACCACCATCGCGAGGCGGCGAGTCGCGGGCCAGAGCCATTCCGCTCCACTCCAGGGTGACGGCCGGCACCTCGCGCCGCGCCGGTGGGACGCGGTACGCTCTCGATCCGGGTAGCGTCGCTCAGGGGGTCAGATGTTCAGCCGATGGGGGGCGTTCGTCTATCGACGGCGCCGATTCGTTCTCCTCGTGATGCTCGCTCTGGCCGCGGCCGGGGTGCCGCTCGCGTCGGGCGCGTCGGACCAGCTGAGCGCGGGTGGCTGGCTTGACCCGAAGTCCGAGTCCGCGGCCGTCGCGGATCGCCTCGAGGCCGACTACGGGGGCGGGCGGACCTCGTTCGTCGCCCTTTTCCGGTCAGACGAGGACCGCGCCGACGCGACGTCGGCCGACTTCCAGGCCGCGGTGGCGGCCACGGTGTCGCCGCTCCTCGACGACGAGCGGGTGAGCGGAATCACCGGCTACGCGCAGACCGGTGACGACCGGTTCGTCAGCGTCAGGGGCGACGCGGCCTACGTCGTCATCGGGCTCGATATGACCGAGGACGAGTCGGTCGAGGTCGTCGACGAGATCGAGACGCAGCTCGACCCGCCACCCGGCTACAGCGTCGCGCTCACCGGGTTCGGGCCGATCCAGAAGGACTCGGCCGAGCTGTCGGAGCAGGACCTCGTGCGCGCCGAGACCGTCTCGCTGCCGATCGCGGCGCTCGTCCTCGTGCTCGTCTTCGCATCGATCGTCGCGGCAGGGATGCCGCTCCTCGTCGCCGGCCTGGCGATCCCGAGCTCGCTGGCGATCATCAACCTCCTCGCCCGCCAGACCGAGATGAGCATCTACGTGCTGAACATCGCGACGATGCTCGGGCTGGCCCTCGCGATCGACTATTCGCTGTTCATCACCAGCCGGTTCCGGGAGGAGCTGGCCAAGGGCCGGACGGTCGGCCAGGCCGTCGCCATCTCGATCGGCACGGCCGGCAAGGCGGTCATGTTCTCTGGCATCGCCGTTGCCATCGGGCTATCCGGCCTGCTCTGGTTCCAGGCATCGGCGCTCAGCTCGATCGGCCTCAGCGGCGCCATCGTCGTCCTCTGCTCGGTCGCCTTCTCACTGACGTTCCTGCCGGCACTGCTCGGGATGCTCGGGCCGCGCGTGAACGCCCTCTCGGCCCGCGGGCTCGGTCGCCGGCTCGGGTTCGTCAGCGACGATCCGACGATCCGCCACTCCCGCTGGGAGCGGGTCGCCCATGCGGTCATGCGCCGCCCGATCGCAGTCCTCGTGCCGGTCCTGGCGGTCCTGCTCATCGCCGGCTCGCCGTTCCTCCGGCTCCAGCAGGGCGTCCCCGACGCGACCGTCTACCCGGCCGGGGTGCCGAGCCGTGATGCCTGGGTAGCTCTCCAGGACGAGTTTCGGGCCGGGGAGACGTCGCCGATCACCGTCCTCGTCGACACGACGGCCGATCCGACGGACCCGGCGAGCGTCCGGTCGGTGATGGCCTACGCCGCCGCCCTCGAGGATCTCGATGGGATCGATCGCGTCGAAGGGCCGTTCGCGATCAGGGATCCCTCGACGGGTGCGCCGCTCGGCCCCGACCAGGTCGCCCAGATCTACGGCGCACCGGCGGGGGCGCTGCCGCCGCCGCTCGAGGCAGCCGTCGCAGCACTCAAGGAAGCCTACATCCGGGGGTCGACCGTCCGCCTGGACGCGATCAGCCCGCTGCGCCCCACGACGCCGGCCGGAACGGCGGTCGTCCCGGCCCTCCGAGCCGTCTCGCCGGGGGACGGGATCGAGCGCGTCATGGTGGGCGGCACGGCCGCGGTCGCGGAGGACTTCCTCGTCGCCCAGAACGAGCGGATGCCGTGGGCGGTGGGGACGACGCTCCTCGCCTCGGCCGTGATCCTGTTCCTCCTGTTCGGGTCGGTCGTGATCCCGCTGAAGGCCGTGGTCATGACCCTGCTCTCGCTCTCGGCGAGCTTCGGTGCCCTGGTCTGGATCTTCCAGGAAGGCAACCTGCACGAGTTCCTGGGCTTCGAGCCGCTCGGGTTCACGATCGCCGGCAACCCGATCATCATGTTCGCCACCCTGATCGGCCTGTCGATGGACTACGAGGTCCTGCTGCTGTCGAGGATCCAGGAGTCGTATCGCCGGACCCGCGACAACACCGCTGCGGTCGCCGAGGGGCTCGCGAAGACGGCCGGCGTGATCACCGGTGCCGCGATGATCATGGTCGTCGTCTTCTCGGCGTTCGCCCTCGCGGACGTCGTGACGATCAAGAGCATCGGGGTCGGGATGGCGCTTGCGGTGTTCGTGGACGCCACGATCATCCGGGTGCTCCTGGTGCCCGCCACGATGCGCCTCCTGGGCGAGTGGAACTGGTGGGCGCCCGGTATCCTCGGGCGGTTGGCCGACCGGCTCGGCTTCAGCCACGTGGAGGACGAGAGCCTTGGATGAGGACCGAGGACGGTCGACGTCGGTGAGCGGGCCTGCCGTGCGCGTCTACGGCTGGCGGTGGGGCCCGGACGAGCAGCGCCGGCCCGGGCTGCCCTGGATCGGCATCTTCCTGGTCCTGTTCGGCGGGCTGCTGATCCTCGAGAACTCTCTGCCTGAGTACCGGGATCTCGGCAACGTGGCCGTCCTCGCGGCCGGGGTCGCCTCACTCCTCGCCTGGGCGATCCGGCGCGGGTCGGCCGCGCTCTACTTCGGCGCGTTCCTGACGGCGGCCGCGCTGCCCGGCACGCTCCAGGGGCTCGGCTACGAGCTCGGGTCGGGCTGGGGCACGCTCTTCTTCGGGGTCGCACTCCTGGCCATCGCCCTCGTCCGAGCCGCCGGTCGTGGGGGTTGGGGCTGGCAGGCGATCGGCGGCGCCGCCCTCGTCCTTCTGGCTTCATCGGAGATCGCCATCCCCGAGGTCGGCGACCTCGTGCTGCCGGCGCTGCTGGTGGTCCTCGGAATCCTGCTGCTCACTCGAGGCGCGCGGCGCTAGGTCCTCCCTCAGCGAGCCGTCCCGATGGCCCCGGTCGCCGCGGCGGTTGCGGCGTCTACAGCCTCGGCGAGGACCTCGACGATCCGGTCGAGCTCGGCGTCGGTGATCACGAACGGCGGGCCGAGGAGGATCGAGTCGCCGTCCGTACCGTCGGCCAGGCCGGTCCCCGAGTAGAGCAGCACACCGTTCGACTTCGCCGCCCGGACGACGGCTTCGGTGACCTTCGCGACGCGCGGGAACGGCGCGTGCGATTCGCGATCCGCGACCAGCTCGATCCCGACCATCAGGCCCCGGCCCCGGACCTCGCCGACGTGCCCGTGATCGCCGAGGCGCTCGCGCACGAGCGCCTGGAGCCGCTCCCCTTTGGTCGCGCTGACGGCGACGAGGTCCTCGGATTCGAGGATCCGGAGCACCTCTCGGGCCACGGCGGCGCCGACGACGTGGTGCGAGAACGTGAAGCCGTGGGTGAAGCCGCCCGCCCCGACGACCGTGTCGTGGACCTCGCCCGCGGCCGCGACGAAGCCGAACGGCCAGTAGCCGGACGTGGCGCCCTTGGCCGCCACGAGGAGGTCGGGGCGCGTGCCCCAGTGGTCCACGCCGAACCAGCGGCCCGTCCGCCCGAAGCCGGTCATCACCTCGTCGGCGATGAGCAGGACGCCGTGGCGCCGGCAGACCTCCGCGATCGCGGGCCAGTAGCCTTCCGGCGGGACCGCGGCGGCGAGGGTGGCTCCCACGATCGGCTCGGCGACGAACGCGGCCACGGTCCCCGGGCCGGCCGCGACGATGGCGCGCTCGAGCTCCTCGGCAAGCTCGTCCGCGTCCCCGAGCGCGTTGGCCCCGGGCTCGCCGGCCCGGTACGGATACGCCGCGGAAACGTGCCGGAACCGGCCCAGCCAGCCCTCGTACGGACGCCGGAGCGGCTTGCGCCCGCTGAGATCCAGGGCGCCGAGCGAATTGCCGTGATAGCTCCCCCACCGGGCAATCACGATCCAACGGTCGCGCTCGCCGCGAGCGAGGTGGTAGGCCCGTGCCAGCTTGAGCGCCGTCTCGATGGCCTCCGAACCGCCGCTCACCGGGTAGATCCACGGATCGACGACGGGGAGGTGGGGCCCCAGCTCCGCCGTGTAGGCCTCGAGCGCTTCGCTCGTGAAGGCGCTCCCGTGCGCGTATGCGAGCCGGCCGGCCTGGACCGCCATGGCGTCCGCGATGGACCGCCGGCCGTGGCCGACGTTCACGACGATCGCGCCGCCGGCCGCGTCCAGGTAGGCGCGGCCGTCAGCGTCCCAGATGGTGCTGCCCTCCGCGCGCGCCGCGATCGGTAACGCAGCGTCCAGCGAGCGGCGGAAGACATGCCCGGTCATGGCTGGAGGCTCCAGGAGGGCGACATCGCGATCATCCCGGGATTGTAGGCACCGAAAGGGCAGCGCCCCGGGGGAAGGGACCCGGGGCGCTGCGTGCCGCGCGGGAGCGGCGGAGGAGGAGCTCAGACGCGGCCCTTCGGGACCGTGTGGAAGTAGGTCTTGTTGAAGACGATCTTCCCGAGGTGCCACAGCGCGTTGGGCTTCGGGGGCCTGGGCGGGTGGTCGTAGTCGAACTGGAGGAGGGTGCCCTTGCCGTCGCCGATCTCGAAGAAGCACATCACGTGGCCCTCGTACAGGGCGTGCTTCCCGGCTGGCTCGCGACCCTCGACCGCGGCGACGATCCCCTCGACGACGACCGGCGCCTCGAAGTGGGCGGTCGAGCCGGCCTTCGAGAGCGGCAGGTCCGTGGCGTCGCCGAGCGCGTAGACGTTCGGGCGATCACCCACGCGAAGCGTATGCCGGTCCGTGGGGAGCCAGCCGGCTGGCGCCGGGGCAAGCCCGGAGTCCATCAGGAACTGCTGGCCCTTGTGCGGCGGGACCAGGATCAGCAAGTCGTACGGGAGCTCCTCGCCCTCGAGGGAACAGACGACCTTCCGCTCTGGGTCGATCGTCTCGACGTTGAAGAACGTGTGGAGCTCGATCCCCTTCGCCTCGAGGATCGGGGTCGCCATCTCGCTGACCGATTCGATGGTGAACGCCCGGCCGATCGGCGACGCGAAATGGACCTCGGACCGCTCGCGGAGGCCCCGCTCGCGGAGCTCGGACTCGATGAGGAAAGCGACCTCCAATGGCGCCGGCGGGCACTTGTAGGGCATCGAGGCGATGCCGATGACGATCCTCCCGCCGGTGAACGCGTCGAGGGCCTTGCGCAGCCGCAGCGCGGCTGCCGCGGTGTAGAAGTGGTGCGCCTCCGTCTCGAAGTGCTCGATCGCCTCGGGCAGGATCCGGGCACCCGTCGCCAGGACGAGGTGTTCATAGCGGAGAACGGTGCCGTCCGTCAGGCTGACGGTCCGGGCAGCCTCATCCACGAGCGTGACCGTCCCGACCACGAGGTTGACCCGCGAGTCCAGCAGCGCGCGCTCGCGCTTCTGGAGCTTCTCGGCCCGCTCGCCGCCCATGGCGATGTACATGAACCCGGGCTGGTAGACGTGAGCGCCGGTCGCATCGATGACCGTGACCTGCACGTCGCCCCGGTCGATCGGCTTCTTCAGGCGGCGGGCCAGCAGGTTGGCGGTCAGCGTACCGCCGACCCCACCGCCGAGAACGAGGATCCGGTCCATCCGGCTACCGGGCCTTCTCGACGATGATCCGGTCATAGCCGTCGAGGCTCTCGACCGTGACGAGGCGGTGCCCGGCCTTCTCGATCCACTTCGGGATGTCGATCTTCGAGCCCTTGTCGGATGACAGCACGGCCAGGACGTCGCCGACCTGCGATTCGCGGATGCCGCGGATGAGCTCCATCAGGGGTCCCGGGCAGAAGCTGCCCCGGGCGTCGATGGTTCGGGTGATGGTCGGTGCGGTTTCCAGCATCGGAGTGTCCCTTCCGGGGCCGCCGGGGACGCGGCGGCCGATAGTTGATGGTCAGATGAACAGCGGGGCGGAGCCCTCGGACATCAAGCCGATGACCGTGGCGGCGCCGACCGGCTCGCCCATGCCCTCGACGAGGTCGTCACGGGTCAGGCCGAACATGTCCATGGTCATCTGGCAGGGGATGAACTCCACGCCCATCTCCTGGGCGATGACGAGGAGCTCCTTGGGGCTCAGGTTCTTCTGCTGCCGGGCAAGGACGCCCATCATCCAGGGCCCCATGCCGAGGAAGTTCATCTTCGACAGCGGCCGGTGGCTGATGCCCGGGCGGGACATCATCGACATCATCTTCTGCATCCAGTTCTTGCCCGTGATCCGCTTCTCGTCCTTCACGAAGTTCTGGAGGCCCCAGAACGTCACGAAGACCCGGCACGGGACCTGCATGGCGCCGGCGGTCGAGGCCAGGAGCATCGTCGCCCAGACCTTTTCGAGCTCGCCGCTGTAGTTGATGATCAGGATGTCGTGGAGCTTCGCTGGCTGGTCGGCTGCTGCCTCCGGCTCGGCCGTCGGGAGCGTCTCGGCGCCGGTCGTTGCGACATCGCCGGGAGCGAGTCGTTCGGCGGTCATCGTCATGGGTTCGTGCCTCACTTCCGGCGGATGACGAAGCGGTAGACCGCGCCGTCCGAGGTCTGCTCGAGGAGCTCATTGCCGGTTGACCGGCACCACGCGGCGAAGTCCTTGACGGACCCTGGGTCGGTGGCGAGGACCTCGAGGATGGCGCCGGACGCCAGCGTCTTCATGGCCTGGGCAGTGCGGACGATGGGCATCGGGCAGGACAGCCCTCGCGCGTCCACGTTGGCGTTGATCGCGAGCAGTTCCATGCGATTGACTCCTTCCCCTGTCGGGTCGGCCCGACCGGACATGTGACTCAGATGAAGACGACCTGGCCCTCGCCCGCATTCAGGTAGAACGCGGTAACGCCCTCCACGCCGTCGACGAGCGAATCCAGGTCCTCCTGCTCGATTCCGAGCAGGTCCATCGACAGCGAGCAGGCCTGGATGTCGACTGCGCCGAGGTCCTTGGCCTGGCGGAGGGTCTCCGCCCAGCTGGCCTGACCGGCAGTCCGCAACGCATCGACGTGGCGACGCCCCTCCGAGCCCGCCTCGGGCGCGAGGCCGTGGTCGCGGTCGATCCGCTCGCGCCGGAACGCGTCGAGGGCCCAGTACTGGAGGAAGACGTTCACGGGCCTGCCAAGCGCCGCGGCGCCTGCCGCGAGGACCGCGGCAGCCTGGAGCTTGTCGTCGGTCCCGGAGAAGAGGACCAGATTGATCGGTTCGTCCATGGTGCGGTTCCTTCCGAGCTCGTCGCGATCAGCTCACCGGGGTCAGGAGGTCGGTCATCCGTGCCGCGTCGGCGACCCGGGCCAGCCGATCCACCCGGCGCTCGAGGACACCCCGCATGACGGCGCAGGCCACGAGCACTTCTGGGTCGACGAGGCGGTAGCGGGTCTCGCGTCCGTCGCGCTCGGCGTCGACGATGCCGGCGGAACGCATCACGGCGAGGTGCTGCGAGATGTTGGGCTGGCTCGCCCCCAGCGCCTCGGCCAGTCGCCCGACCTCGAGGGGACCCTCGGCCAGCCGATGCAGGATCTCGAGGCGTCTCGGGCTCGCCAGGACCTTCAGGACCTGGGCCTGGAGGATCGTGATCTCGTCCATGGCTGGAGCATGTACGTATGCGCACGTGCGCATGAGTGCCATCGGACCCCATCCGGGCAGGCCGTCCG
Organism: Candidatus Sulfomarinibacteraceae bacterium; assembly: GCA_035466655.1. GTDB lineage: Bacteria > Chloroflexota > Limnocylindria > Limnocylindrales > CSP1-4 > UBA5189. The sequence goes on along the minus strand of DATIUS010000111.1, from coordinate 16,820 downwards.
ACGCCCGGGACCGGGCCGTCCGGCCCGGATCGATGCCCGCGGCCCGGACCCCGGGGCCCGAGCGAGGGCCCCGGCCCGGATCGATGCCCGCGGCCTCGTCCCTACGCGCGGGCCGGCGGAGCGTACAGGCCGCCGGTCGCCTCGAGCCAGTCGGCCACCCGGTCCGCGGCGCCGGGGACGTCGTCGTCGGAGACATCGAGCACGAGGCAGGGGAGCCGCGACTCGGCGGCGAGGCGCCGGAGCAGCTCCTGCTCGGCCACGAAACGGGAGAGGTCGTCGTACTGGTCCGGCTTGCCGCTCACGGCCAGCCGCGCGGCGCGGGCCACCTCGAACGTCTCCGGGCGGCGGACGCAGAGCACGTGGCGGAAGCCGAGGTCCGCGAGCCCGCGATCCAGCCAGCCAAGGTCCGGGTCGCGCCCGTTCACCACGGCCTGGTAGGCCCGGGTCGAGAGGTGGAACCGGTCGACGATCCAGGAGTACCAGCGCTGGAGCCCGAAGAGCCGGAGCCAGGTCGCGTAGGTCTCCATGGCCAGCGGCTCCTGGTCGGGCAGGTAGTTGATCAGGCCGCGACCCCAGGGCACGGGGTCGAAGGCGCACCACTCGGCGGAGACGAGGGGCGAGGGATAGCGGTACTTCCGGGGTCCCACGATCCTGGGGTGCTCGTTGAGCGCGAACGCGAGGTCGGTCTTGTGGGTGAGCCGCGTGCCTTCGAGGATCACCTTCGGGATGAGCTTGCCGGTCATGGTGCTCCGATCCAGCCGGGCCGCCTACATCGTCCGGTTCGCGATCTCGATCTCCCGCCCGGTCCACGACCGCAGGGCCGCCAGCCGCGCGCGGTCGAGGCGCTCGCAGGCCCAGTCCCAGTGGATCGACAGGACATCGCCTGCCTGGACGTCGTCGACGAACCCCGCTCCGTCGATCCAGCCGCGGATGCGTTCGATTCGCGGCGCGGCGAGCCGGAGCTTGCCCTCGGACATCTCCAGCGGCACGGCCGAGACGACGACGTAGTCGCCGTCACGCTCGATCACGCGGCCCCAGCGGATCCGGCAGGAGTCCATGACCTCGAGCGCCCGGTCGGTCGCCCCTGTCCGCATGAGCCCGAGGCGCGGGAAGACGTCGAGCACGTGGAAGGCATGGACCGGTGCCGCGCCGGCGGCCGGCTTGGTAGCCAGCCATTCCCAGCCGTCGCCCCGAAGCCGTGGCCGGAAGCGCCGTTCGAGCGACGGCCCGAGCTGCGACGCCTTGACGCGATCGAGGAGGCGGCTTCCGAGCCAGTAGGCCTCCACGACACGGCCGTCGAGCGGGTCCCGGATCCCGTTCGACTGCGCGATCAGCTCGAGGTAGGGATAGGCGCCCTCGAATTGGCGGGCGAGCGCCCGGAGCGCAGGATCCTCGCCACCGTCGGTCGCCTGTTCGAAGAGCTCCTGGACCTCCTCCGGCCCGCAGTAGCCGAGCCGGTTGGGTCCGTACGCGTACCGGGCAAACCGAATCGGGCCCGGCACCGGGCGGAGCGGCCGGTCGAAGGCCGCGAGCGGCGTTGCGATCTCGAGCGTCACGGGACGCCTCCGGACCGGCCGGCACGCGAGCGCCGGCGCGGCCCCTTCCGTCAGGCCGCCGCGGCGGCCGTGCGACGCGCCGAGGTCCGGACGGCATAGACCGCCAGGACGATCACGGCCACCGCGATCAGCAACTGTCCGGCGAGCACCGGGGTCCCCGGGACGACGCCCTTCTGGAGTGCCTGAAGGGTCGCGGTGATCGGAGCACCGACGACGAGGATCGCCGTCACGAGGCTGGCCGGAGCGCGCTTGAGGCCCGCGTACCAGGTCCCGACATACGCGGAGAGGAGGAGGCCGGTGCCAAGCACCCATGCCCACTGCTCTCCGGTGAGCGCCCCGACGGCGCCCGCCTTGCCGGTCGCCAGGAGGTAACCCGCCAGGACGACGAGCCCGATGCCCAGGCGGCCGGCACCGACGACGCCGGACGGTACGGAGGCCAGCAGGCGCTTGGCGAGGATCGCCTCGACCGCCCACAGCAGCGTCGCGGCGGCGATCATCGTCTCGCCGGTCCCCCAGACCACGCCGTTCGGAGGGATCACGAGGAACTGTGCGCCGAGGAGCACGGCGAGCGCCGCGATCTGGGCGAGGCCGAGTCGCTCCCCGAGGAACGGGACCGCGAGGATGGCGACCCACACGAAGAGCGTCTTGTGGATGAACGCCGCCGAGGGCGCGCTCGCCTGGGCGAGGCCGCCGAAGAACAGCAGGAACGGCACGCTGCCGCCGACGACGCCGATCACGGCAAGCCGGCCCCACGACCGTCGATCCATTGCCCGGATCTCGGCGGGGCGGACCGTCATCGTCGCGAGCCCGACCAGGACGAGCGCCGCGACGGCGTTCTTGAGCGTCGTGAAGACCGCGGCGTCCGGCAGCTGCTTGACGGCGAAGCCGTTCAGGTAGATGGACACGCCGCTGATCAAGGCAGTGGCGAACGCGAGCCCCACGCCCCAGCGGAGCGAATCGGGGGCGCGCCGCGAGCCCGCGGCGGTTCGTGCGGTGGCGCGGATCATGCGGTTCCTCCGTTCCGGGCCGAGGCTTCCGCCTCGTCCTGCTCGAGCGCGATCGCCTGCAGGAGCGTCGCGCGAATCAGCTCGGCCTCGTCCGGGTCGAGTCGTTCGACGATCGACCCGGCGGCCACGAAGACGTGATCGCCGAGCGCGATATCGGGGATGAGGAGCGTCGAGGCCCGACGCAGGCGCCCTTCCTGGTCCACGGTCGCGCCGAACTCGTCGACGGAGACCACCGTGCCGGGGAACCCGATGCACACGGTCAGGCCCTCCCGGAGCCGACAGGACGCCGCATGGTCACAGCCTCCCGCCGGCGATTGCCGGCGTGGAGAGCCGCCGGTCATGCGCGTCCGGGCGGTCCGGCCCCCCCGCGGGGTGCCGGTCGCCGTGGTCACGAGCCGGCTCGGGGTGGTCGTGCGGCGCACCAAGCTCATGGACGGCCGCGTGACCGAGCCGATCGCGGGGGTCGCCCCAGTCCATCACCGGGACGAGCGGCGGGGGCTCATCCCATTCGAGCTCGACCGACTCTGGCTCGGAGCGCGGGATCCCCGGGCCGCCGCACCACTGGCAGGCGGAGTTGGACTCGATGGCCGGAAACAGCGCGGCACAGTGGGCGCACACGAGTCGCATGGCTGCCCGGACGATCCGGACCCCACCCAGCTCGAGACCAGGCGCCGCCCCCTCGAGGTGAGCCCGGAGCGCGACGTCGAACGACACCGGGTCGCCATGGCCACCCGAGACGAGGATCCTTACCCGGGCCGGGTCCAGCCCGCGCTCCCGGATCTCGGCCGCGATCGCCATCGCGATGCCTGCTTCGTGCATCGTCAGACCGGCACGGGCGCGAACTCGCGCCGGACCGCCTCGATCGCCACGTCCACGGCCGCCGCCACGGATTCGGTGAGCTCGAGCCCGATCGCGATCTCCCCGGGCTGGATTCCGACGAGCGTCAGCCGGGCCGGCAGCGTGCCCATCAGCCGAGCGGCGGCGACGAGATCGCCGACGCCGATCTGATGCGGCGACACGTGCCCGGAGAGCACCGCCTGGACGGTCTCGTCGCGCAGGACCGTCACGGTGCCCGGGGCCTGCCCCAGGTTGACCGCATCGACCATGACGACCTGGTTCACGTCGCCGATCATCGGCAGCAGGTCGAGGCCCAGGGTCCCGCCGTCCACGACACGGCAGTTCCACGGAACGACGGCGTCCCCCGCCGCGCGGGCCGCCTCGATCCGCCTGGCCACGACGACCCCGACGCCCTCGTCCCGGAGCAGGATGTTGCCGATCCCGAGCACGAGCGCGCCGGACGGCATGGTCACTGGGGCGTCTCCTCGATGTCCATCCCGCCGTCCCGCGCCTCGTCGACCTCCCGCCGGGTCACGAACTTGAAGCCGGAGAAGATCGACGACATCAGGCCGTTGCGCTCGAAGTGATCCACGAGGAGCGCGCTGTAGACGTGGTGGACCATGAAGGCGATCGTGGCCCACATGATCAGGTGGTGGATGAGCCGGGTCCCCTGGATGCCCAGGACGGACGGCACCCAGCCGAAGAGCGTCGCCCAGGGCTCCGTGCCATGGGTGCCGGCGAGGGCGAACCCCGTGAAGGTCTGGAGCAGGAACAGGAAGAACACCACGAAGTAGGTGCCGGCGGCCAGCGAGTTGTGGCCGAGGACCCGCGGGACCTCCCGCCGCAGGAACACGTACCAGCCGACCTGGTGGACCATCTCCCGCCGCTGCGGCCCGGTGACCGGGACGAAGGCGGTCCAGCGGGCGAACCGGTTGCCGGCGAAGAGCCAGTAGGTCCGGACGATCCCGGACGCCAGGAACGTGAACGCCGCCATCATGTGGATGAATCGAACGGTCGTCATCATCGAACCGCCGGGCGGGATCAGGAAGGGATCGGCGATGTAGCCGCCGGTGACCGACAGGACGACGATGCTGCCGACCGTGATCCAGTGGGTCACCCGTACCGGGATCTCCCAGACGTAGATCCGGACGCGCTGGTCCCGCGGGGAGATGACCAGCGGACGCGGGGACGGCGGGGCGCCGACCTCCTTGACGACCGGGCCGAGCGCGCTGTCGTCAGCGACCATCTCGCCGGCCCTCACAGGATCCGGATCTCGACGGACGAGCCGCCGGCCGGATCGAAGACGTGAACCGCGCAGGCCATGCACGGATCGAACGAGTGGATCGTCCGGAGGATCTCCACCGGTTTGGCCGGGTCCGCGACCGGCGTCCCGATGAGCGCCTCTTCCCAGGCGCCGCGCCGGCCCCGGCCGTCACGTGGGGACCCGTTCCACGTGGATGGGACGACGAGCTGGTAGTTCTCGATCTTCTGATCCTTGATCACCACCCAGTGGCCGAGGGCGCCGCGCGGGGCCTCCTCCATCCCCCAGCCCCGGGCATCTGCCGGCCAGGACGCCGGATCCCACTTCGTGACGTCAGCGACCGCGAGGTCGCCGCTCTTGAGGTTGGCCTCGAGCTCGTCGAGCCAGGCCGGCAGCCTGGCGGCCAGCAGCTGCGTCTCGATCGCGCGGGCCGCGATGCGGCCGAGGGTCGAGAAGAGCGCCTCGGCACCGACCTCGAGCGCCCCGAGCACCGCGTTGACCGCGGCCTGCACGTCCTTGTGGCCGGAGGCGTAGGCGACCAGCATCCGCGACAGCGGGCCGACCTCCATCGGCTCGTCCTCGTAGCGTGGCGCCTTGAGCCAGCTGTACTTGTCGTGCCCCTCGAGCGTCTTGAACGGCGGCGTGGGGCCGGCGTACTTCGGGTGCGTCTCGCCGTCCCAGGGGTGCCTCTGGGCTTCATCACCGCCCGGATACTCGTACCACGAGTGCGCAACGGTCTCCGCGACGCCGGTGTGGTCCACCGGGTGGACCGTCGAGAGATCGCGGCCGAGGATCCTGCCTCGCGGCAGGTAGAACCCCTTCGGGTCGCCCGAGTCGTCCTCGGGGAAATCGCCGTACGCGAGGTAGTTCCCGATCCCGGCGCCGTGCCCCGCCCAGTCCTTGTAGAAGCTGGCAACGGCGAGCACGTCCGGGATGTAGACGCGGTCGACGAAGTCCTTCGCCTTCGCGAAGAGCTCGGCGATCTCGGACAGGTGGCGGGCGTTGAGGGCGGTCGGCGAGTTGGGGTCGAGCCCGATCGCCATCCCGCCGACGACGTAGCTCTGCGGATGCGGGTTCTTGCCGCCCAGGAGCGCGTGGACCCGGATGACGTCGCGCTGCCAGTCGAGCGCCTCGAGGTAGTGGCCGACCGCCATGAGGTTCGCCTCGGGGGGCAGGGCGTAGGCCGGATGGCCCCAGTAGCCGTTCGCGAACGGTCCGAGCTGACCCGACTCGACGAACGTCTTGAGCTTCTGCTGGACGGCCGTGTAGTGCGCCTCCGACGACGTCGGCCAGTCGCTGATCGACGCGGCCAGCTCGGCCGTCTTCCTCGGGTCCGCCGACAGCGCGGAGACGACATCCACCCAGTCGAGGGCGTGGAGGTGATAGAAGTGGATGACGTGGTCCTGGACGTACTGGATGCCGGCGATCAGGTTCCGGATCAGGCGGGCGTTCTTCGGGATCGTGAGCTCGAGCGCGCTCTCCACCGCGCGCACGGAGGCGAGCGCGTGGACGGTCGTGCACACGCCGCACGCCCGCTGCGCGAACACCCACGCGTCGCGGGGGTCGCGGCCCTTCAGGATGAGCTCCATGCCCCGGAACATGGTCCCGGAGCTCCAGGCGTCCTTGACGGCGCCGTTCTCGATCTCCACCTCGATCCGGAGGTGGCCCTCGATGCGGGTGATCGGATCGATCGCGATGCGCGTCATGCCTGGATCCCCTCTGCACCGTCACCGGTCTCGCGCGACGTGGGACCGAGGGCGGGAGGAATCGGTCCGGCCCCGTTCCCGTTCTTCTGCCGCTTCTTCCGGGCGTAGCTCGCCACGCCGTGCGCCGCCGACAGGCCGGTGACGGCTGCGACCAGCCCGAGGCCGATCTGGTCCGCGGTCACGTCGCTCGCGACGGCGGGCGCCGTCGGGAGCCGCCGGTAGAACGGGCTCATCTGGTCCCAGAACCGCGGCATCGTGCAGCCGACGCAACCGTGGCCGGCCTTGACCGGCCAGCTCGCCCCGTCGTTGAAGCGGGCGGTCGGGCAGTTGGCATAGGTCTCGGGGCCCTTGCAGCCCATCTTGTAGAGGCACCAACCCTTGCGGGCCCCCTCGTCGCCCCAGGCCTGCACGAACCGGCCGGACTCGAAGTGGGCGCGCCGCTCGCACTGGTCGTGGATCAGCTGGCCGTAGGCGAAGAGCGGCCGTCCGAGCGGGTCGGTTGCCGGCCACGCCCCAAACGTCAGGAAGTGGACGATCGTCGCCGTCAGGTTCTGCACGTTCATCGGGCAGCCCGGCAGGTTGATGACCGTGGACTTCGGGACGATCGAGGCAACCCCGGCGGCGCCGGTCGGTCCACCGGACGCGGCAGGGAGCCCGCCGTCGAAAGCGCAGGACCCGACCGAGATCACGGCGGCCGCGTGGGCGCAGGTCTCCTCGACGATGTCCTTGAAGGTCCGCCCGCCGATCGTGCAGTAGATTCCGTTCTCCGCGATCGGGATCGAGCCCTCGATCACCACGAGGTACTGGCCGTCGTAGTCGCGCATCGTTTCGTGCTTCGACTTCTCGGCGGCGTCGCCCGCGGGGGTCATGATCGTCTCGTGGTAGTCGACGGAGAGCGTGTCGAGCACGATCTCGGCGACCGTGGGATGCGAAGCCCGCAGGAAGGCCTCGGTGTTGCCCGCGCAATCCTGGCCCTCGAGCCAGATCACCGGGACCCTGGGGGCACGCTCCAGTGCCTTCGCGATCCTCGGGGCATAGGACATCGGCAGCGCCAGCGCACTGGCCATCGCCGCCGAGAACTTCAGGAACGCCCGGCGGGAGACCCCCCGCTCCACGAGCATCCGGTAGAGCGGATCCTTGGTCACGGTCATGCGCGCCACCCGTGTCGCGAGGGCCGGCAGGTGCAGTCGGGACTCGACGCCACGGACGTCGACCGCGGAGCCCTATGAAGCGCGATTAGTGGGCGCGGTGCGGCCCGGCACCCGTGCCGACCGGACCCAATCGCAGCCCCAAAGGTCCCAAAGGTCACCACGCGACCGGGCCGTTCGACCCACGGCCTCCGCGCGCCGTGGACCGGGTGGCGTCGTGGCCCCGACGCGCGTCGCCGGTCACGGCCGCCGCGGGCCGGTCGGCCCGGAGCGGCGCGCCGTCCGGCCCTGCCGCGTGGCGGGCGGGCGGCGCACCCTTCGATTGGAGGTGCGCGTTCAGGTGACCGTCGCGCTCGAGAACGCCCGGGGCGCCCGTGGGGCGCCCGACACCCGCACTCCGCGAGGGACGTCTCCCTTCTCCCCTCTCTCCATCGCCGTGGATCGATGCAAGGGCTGCGAGCTCTGCATCGGGGCCTGTGCGCACGGCGTCCTGGCGCTCGACACTGGGGTGGTCAACCCGCTCGGGTACCACCCGGTCCGGCTGGTCGATCCCGCCGGCTGCACCAGCTGCGCGCTATGCGCACGAGTCTGCCCGGACGCGGTCTTCACCGTCTTCGCGCCGCGAAAGGCGACTTCCCGATGACCGTCGCGGCCCCCGAGCGGGTGCTCATGAAGGGCAACGAGGCAATCGCCGAGGCCGCCATCCAGGCCGGCTGCGACGCCTACTTCGGCTACCCGATCACGCCGCAGGCGGAGATCCTCGAGTGGATGGCGCGCCGAATGCCGGAGCTCGGCCGGGTCTTCATCCAGGCGGAAAGCGAGCTGGCCGCGATCAACATGGCCCTCGGTGCGGCGGCCACCGGCGCCCGGGTGATGGTCAGTTCATCCTCGCCGGGCATCTCGCTGATGGCCGAAGGGATGTCCTACCTGGCGGCCTCCGAGCTGCCGATGGTGCTCGTCGACATCATGCGCGGTGGACCCGGCCTGGGGTCGATCGGGCCGGCCCAGGGCGACTACCTGCAGGTCGTGAAGGGCCACGGCCACGGGGATTACCGCACCCCGGTCCTGGCACCATCGTCGATCGCGGAGGCGCTCCGGCTCGTGCCGGTCGCCTTCGAGCTCGCCGAGCGGTACCGGACTCCCGTGGTCATCCTCGCCGACGGCGCGCTCGGCCAGGCCATGGAGCCGGTCGTGCCGGAGTACCGGAACCCGCCACGGACGGAAACGGACTGGGCCGTGACGGGCGCGGCCGGGAGGCGCCCCCGCATCGTCCGTTCGCTCCACCTGCGCCCGGAGGATCTCGAGGCGCACAACCGCCACCTCCAGGCGAAGTACCGGGCGATCGAGGCTGCCGAGGTCCGTTGGGCCGGCGAGCTGCTCGAGGACGCCGAGCTGGCGGTCGTCGCCTACGGGACCGCCGCCCGCGTGGCGCGGACGGCGATCCGCCGAGCCCGCGAGGGTGGGCTGCGGGCCGGTCTCTTCCGGCCGATCTCGCTGTGGCCGTTCCCGTCCGCCCCGCTGGCCGATCTCGCCAGCCGGGTCCGCGCGATCCTGGTGGTCGAGCTGTCAGCCGGCCAGATGGTCGAGGACGTCCGGCTCGCGGTCGAGAGCCGCGCACCGATCGATTTCCACGGGCGGACCGGCGGGATGGTCCCCACCCCGGACGATGTCCTGGCAGCGCTGCGGCGGCTCTGGGCGGTCACGCCCGCCCGGGAGGGAGCCTCATGACGACGCTGCGGGACGCGACGGCTCGAGCCGCGAGTCCCGGTGTCGAGGGGCCGGGCGGCGAGGGTCCCGGTGGCGAGGTTCCGCGGATCATCGCAGGGCGGCCGGCCCTCCTGCCGGACCGGTCCACGCACTACTGTCCCGGCTGTGGCCACGGGGTCGTCCATCGCCTCATCGCCGAGCTCCTCGGGGAGCTCCGGCTGGCCGAACGGACGATCGCGGTCGCACCGGTGGGCTGTTCCGTCTTCGCCTACGACTACATCGAGGTCGACTGGGTCGAGGCGCCCCACGGGCGCGCGCCGGCGGTCGCCACCGGCATCCGACGCGTTCGCCCCGACGCGTTCGTGCTGATGTACCAGGGCGACGGCGATCTGGCCGCGATCGGCACGGCCGAGATCGTCCACGCCGCCGCCCGGGGCGAGCGGATCACCGCGATCTTCGTGAACAACGGGATCTACGGGATGACCGGCGGCCAGATGGCGCCGACCACGCTGCTCGGACAGAAGACGACCTCGTCGCCGGCCGGACGCGACGCCCGACTCGATGGGTATCCACTGCCGATCACGGAAATGCTGGCACTCGTGCCGGGCGTGGCCTACGCCGCGCGAGGGACGCTCGCCGACGCCGGCTCGATCGGCAGGGTCCGGGCGATGCTCCGGCGGGCCATGGAGGCCCAGCTTCGCGACTCCGGCTTCGCGATCGTGGAGGTCCTCTCGAACTGCCCGGTCGGCTGGGGCATGACCGCCCGGGAATCGATCGAGCACCTCAAGGTCGTCGCGGAGACGTATCCGGTCGGCGTGCTCGTGGACCGGATCAAGGCGGTCGTGGCGGTGGAGACAGCCCCGGGCTCGACCCCGCCGACCGCGGCCCCGGGCTCGACCCCGGCGCCCGCGGAGGCCTGACCGTGGAGCATTCGGCGATCTTCGCCGGCTTCGGCGGCCAGGGAGTCCTGTTCGCCGGAACGATCCTGGCCCGTGCCGCCATGGCCGAGGGGCTCGAGGTCCTCTGGATTCCGTCCTACGGCCCCGAGATGCGCGGCGGGACCGCATCGTGCACGGTCATCGTCTCGGATGAGGCGATCGGCTCGCCCGTCGTCGATCGGGCCGACGCGGTCGTGGCCCTGAATCCGCCCTCGATGGCGAAGTTCGAGCCGGCCGTCGCGCCGGGCGGATTGCTGGTGCTGAACCGATCCCTGATCGAGGCGCTGCCGTCCAGGACGGACCTCGAGGTCTGCGCCGTGCCGTGCACCGCGCTGGCCCGGACCGCCGGTGACGACCGTCTGGTCAGCGTGGTGGCCGTCGGCGCTCTGCTGGCGCGCCGTCCCCTCGTCCCGCTTGCGGCCGTCCGGGCCGCGCTCGCCCAGGTCGTCGGTGCAAAGCACCCGGAGCGACTGGCCGCGGACCTCGCCGCGCTGGATGCGGGCTATGCCGCCGCGCTCGAAGGGGTGGCGGGGCCGGCCTGACCCGCGACCGGTCTACCGGATGCCGGCCAGCTCCTGGAGCGTGCGCCAGTTGGCCAGGCGGTCCTCCTGCGTGGCAAGGATCTCCGGCGTCTCCGAGCCGTCCCGCCCGAAGTGCTGGGCGAAGCGGCCCTCGGTCCTGGCGAACGCCAGGAAGTCGATCGTGGAACCGTCCGGTGCCCTGGCCCAGTCATCCTTGAGGGCGGGGTTGCCCTGGAGGGAAAGCCGTGCCGCCAGGGACTCGCCCCGGCGTGGGTCGTAGGTGAAGAGCGGGAAGGCCCGCGACTCGACCGCGAGCTTCGCCTGGCGTGTCGAGGCGTCATCGGCGATCCCGTGCTCGGGCTGGCACGGCGTGTAGACGACGACCACCGCGGGGCCCGGATACTCGTTCGCGTCCATGATCGCGCGGTAGAAGTGGTTGAGGTGCGCGGGCGTGGTCTGCGCCACGTAGACCTCGCCGTGGGCCATCAGGATCCGGGCGAGCTCCTTGCGCCGCTCGGGCCGGCCGTGCAGCGCCTTGCCGTACGCCGAAAGCTTCGTCACCTGTCCGCCGAACGTCGCCGTGGATGCCTGGCCGCCGGTGTTCGAGTAGACCTGCGTGTCGAGGACGATGACCTTGATGTCGGCGCCCGAGGCGACCATCCGGGACAGTGACTGGAACCCGATGTCGTACATGGCTCCGTCGCCGCCCATCACCCACAGCCGTCGCTCCGGGTGGCCGGAGGCGTCCCATCGTGCCCGGATGCCGAGGGCGACCGCGGGCGCGTTCTCGAACAACGAATTCGTCCACGGCACGAGGTAGGGGTTGAAGGGGTAGGTGCTGCCGAAGACGGTGTTGCAGCCGGTCGCCGCGACGATCCCCATGGACTCGGGCCCGTGGACCTGGCGGGTCGCCGCCACGAGCATCCGCACCGCCGTCGCCTCACCGCACCCGGCGCACGAGCCGGCCCCCCCCACGTACCCGATCGCGTGCTCACCGAGCATGAGGTCGGCGAGCGCCTTCTCGTTGCGGTACTCGGGCGGCGTCGGCGGGAGCGAGCGGAAGAACCGGATGTCCCGCTCGAACCGCTCGAGGGTCGACTCGCCGGTGGCCGGCTCTTCCGCGACCTTGTCGATCATCACGAGCGCGTCGTGGCCGAGCGCGGAGCAGACCTCGACGCACTCGGCGCAGCCCTTGCAGTGCACCGGGTCGACGAAGATCCCGAATTGTCCGCGGGCGTGCCCCTTCCGGGTGGGGACCTCGCCGTACTTCTGCGTGTCGGCGAAGTGGGACCGCGCGGTCCGGGCGGCAGTCGTCCGGTCCGGCGCACCGGCGGCGAACGCCTCGATACGCCCGTCGAGCTCCGGTTCCGGCACCACGACCCCGAGGATCGCCGTGTCCGGGCAGGCGCTCACGCAGGCCATGCAGCCGACGCACTTCTCCGCGAGCAGATCCGGGATGCGCGGCGCCAGGCGCGAGAAGTCGCGAACGGCGGCCGTCCCCGGCGGAATGAGGCTCCGAGCGAGCCCGGCGTCCGCCGGCAGCTCGCGGTCGGCGATCCCTCGCCGGTAGGCCGGCACCACCGTCCGTCCGAACTCCTCGACGTAGGCATCGATGTCGACGAGCGGCGGCGCGATCGTGGCGAGCCGGTCGAGGTGGGCCTCCTTGAGCTCACCTGCCTCCTTGACCCACGGCGTGTCGTCGGGATCGAGATCCGGCGAGGCCGGGACGATGGTCGCGGTCGCGCGGTCGGTCGTCGGGACGTCAGGCATCGGGCGCTCCGGGGGACTCGGGAGCGGCGAGGGCCGCCGTCTCCTCGGCGATCGCGTGGACCAGGTCCGTCATCGACAGGACACCGATCGGGATCGTCTCGTCGAGATCGTCCACGACGACGAGGCGGTGGATCCGGTGGCGCTCCATCTTCCGGGCCGCGATCGCCAGGGGCGTCGATCGGTGGACCGTGATCGCCGGGGTGGTCATGAGATGGCGGACCGCGAGCCCCGGCCAGTTGGCCCACAGGTATTCGGTCGCGCGGGCGCGCGCGAGGTCCGTCTGGGACAGGACGCCGACGAGCGACCCGGACCCATCCACGACCGGCAACCCGTGGATGTGATGGCGATCCATGAGCGCGGCGGCCTCGGTCAGGGTGGCGTCCGATCGGATGACGATCGGCTCGAGGGCCATGCGGTCGCCAACGATCGGGGCAGTAACCCGCTCGGTTGTCATCGGGGAGCTCCCTCCAGGACGGGCGCGCCGGGCGTTCCGGCGGGGGCGGGCGACGCACCGATGGCGGCGGTGACGTCGATCAGATCGTCGTAGGCCTCGGCGATCACCTCGAGGTTGGCATCGACGACGGACCCGCCCCGCTTCCCGAAGAAACGCCCCAGGCGCTCACGAACGGCCGTCAGGAGCCCGTCGCGGTCCATCCCGGCGCGGCCGGCGAACGGCGAGACGCGCAGGAAGACCCCGACGAGCGCGACACCCTGCATCCGGACCTGGAGATCCGGTCGCGGCGCATGCCGGCGGGCCAGCGCCGCCGTGTCGAGCGCGGTGACCCGGATGCCGCGGGCCACGATCTCGGCCCGGAACGACGCCGGGATCGACGACCAGATGGCCTCGGGATCGGCGAGCGGCGACTGGATGAAGACATCGCCGCCGTCGGCGAGCCCGGCCAGGGGGTCGCCCAGGCCGAACGCCGAGACGTCGTGGAGCGGCACGAACTCGACCTGGTCGAGCTCCGCGTGGAGCCGGATCGGCTCATCGGCGATCGTCAGGTAGTACGTCGTGGGCAGGCCCTTCTTCTCCGAGCCGTAGCGCGGGTAGGCCTGGACCTGCTTCCCGAACAGCTCACCGGCGAGGGTCGCGACGAGCTTGTTCGTGGTCACGCTGCCGAACCCGCCGATCGAGTGGCCCCGCAGGCTGTAGGCGCCGGCCGGGCGAAGGTCGACCGAGACAACCGGCAGCGCGAGCGGGTGGCGGATCCCGACGACGAAGTGGCGCCGGTCGTGGTCCCCGTGCTCGGCCAGTTTGTCGAACACGGCGACGAGATCGCCTGCGGCGATGTCCCGCGAGCCGAGGCCGGCCGAGATCGAGAGCACGCGCGGCACCATCACGCCCTCGGCCGCGGCGTCGTACAGGACGGATCGGATTTCGCGGGTCAGCGGGTTGGCGGCGGCGAGGGGGTCGTCGGTTCGCTCAACGACGCCCACCGTCCGCGCCCCGCGGAGCGCGGCGACCAGTTCGTCCGATGGGAACGGGCGGAACGCCGTCACGGCGACGCACCCGACGGGCCGGCCGAGCGAGCGGAGGTGATCGACGACGGCGATCGCCGTGTCGGCGATCGTGCCCATCGAGACGAGGATCTCGTCCGCGTCGGCGGTCCGGTAGGCGCTGATCGGCCCGTAGGCTCGCCCGGTCAGCCGCGCCCATTCGCCGTACGCGTCGTCGAGGATCGCCGGCAGGCGATCCGTGTACGCCCGCTGACCGATCCGCCCCTTCATGTAGCTGTCCTGGTTCTGGACGACGCCGCTCATCAGCGCCTCGGCCGGGTCGAACAGGTCGCGGATGTGATCACGCGGATCGCCCACGAACTCGCGCAGCAGGTCGTCCTCGGGGAGCCGGACGTTCTCGAGCGTGTGGGTCGTGAGGAACCCGTCCTGGGCGACCATGAACGGCGTATCCGATGCCTCGGCGGCCCGCCGGGCGATCGCGGCCAGGTCCGTCGCCTCCTGGGCGTTCCGGGCGAACAGGATCCCCCAGCCGCAGTCGGCGACGGCCATGACGTCGTCGTGGCCGGCGTGGATGTTGAGGGCCTGGCTCGTCAGGGCTCGTGCGCCGACGTGGAAGACCACCGGCAGTCGCTTGCCGCTGATGACGTACAGGACCTCCTTCATGAGGACGAGGCCCTGGCCGGCCGTGAAGTTCGTGACGCGCGCACCCGCGAGCGCGGCGCCCTCGGCCGCCGAGGCGGACGAGTGCTCGGACTCGGGCTCGATGAACCGGAGCGGTGTCCCGTAGAGATCCGTCCGACCGTCCGCGACCGCGGCCTGGTAGACCGCGGCCATCGTCGTCGATGGGGTGATCGGGTAGACGCAGGCCACCTCGGCCAGGCGGCTCTCGACGTGGGCGATGGCCTCGGAACCGTCGACGATGGCCGGAATGCCCGGGTATGGGACCTGCTCGGGGCGCGACTCGATCGCGGGACGCGATGCTGCAGCGGACGTCATGGACACAGGGTGGGCGCCGGGCGCCTCCCGCGGGAGGCCCCTGTGGCCCGAACCCGACGGGCCGCATGGCCCGGGCCGGGGAGGACCGGGACACGGAAGGTGAAACCGGGACGCAGCCGGTTCGCCCCACCCGAAACACCACGCCCGGCCGGCCGCCGGCACGGTCCGGCCCAGGGTGCCCGGCCGATCTACCGGGCGACGGGGAGGAGCGCCTCGATGGATTCCCGGATGGCCACCCCGAACGCCGGCAGGCCGCCCTTGACCGCGCGCGAGAATCGCTCGCCGTAGCCGAACCACTTGCCGCCGATCCCGACGAAGGTGCCGACCGGGAGCGAACCGCGAACCGCCTCGGCGATGAGCAGCGCGTCGTCGACCGAGAGCGCATGCGATGAGCGCGGCGAGATGCCGGCAGGGCGGCGGGCAAGGTCGTCGAGGGACATCGTGACGATCTCGCCGGCCTCCACCCCGACCACGGTGTCGACCACGACGCATGACTCGCCGATTGCGATGTCGAGCAGGTCCGTGACGTCGAGCTGCGGGCAGCGGCGGACCTCGAGCCGGCCGCGCAGAGCGTCGGGCAGCGCCGGCAGGACATGCGAGATCGCCGCCAGGGCGGCGCCGTCGTCGCCGCGGTCGGCCATCCCACAGACGAGGATCCGGAGGCTCGGTGCCGGCGCGCTCATGACGGCCTCTCCACGCGCAGGTCCAGGAAGTGGGTCGCGCACGAGATGCACGGGTCGTAGGAGCGGATGAGCTGCTCGAGGCGATGGGTCGCCTCGCCCATCGAGAGCTCCAGCACGGCAGGCGCGAAGGTCGCGAGATCGGCCTCGATCGCCGCCTGGTTCTGGGAGGTCGGCGGGACGATCGTCGCGGCGGCGACCTTGCCGTCGTCGCCGACCACGTAGCGGTGGAAGAGCAGACCACGCGGCGCCTCGGTGGCCCAGGCGGCAACGCCGGCCCGCGATCTCACCGGCACTGCCGGAGCGTCCGGCTGCCGGTATGCGTCCACGATGTCGAGCGCCTCTGCCGTGGCGTGAACCAGCTCGACCGCACGAGCGACGATGCTTCGGTACGGGTTGCGGCGGATCGATTCGAGGGCGCCGGTCCGGGCGAGGGCTGCCTTCGCGAGCGGGTGGAGCTGCTCGCCGGCGAGCACGACGCGCGCTGCGGGCCCCAGCAGGTACGGCAGCCCATCGGCCGCGCGGGCCTGGAGGGCGTTGGACCAGGGGACCTGGACCTCGCGGAACGCCTCGCCCCAGTCCGAGGTCGCGAGATCCACGCCGTCTGACGAGACGATCCGCCCGTCATTCATCGGGTACTCCGTCGGGTGGCGGAGGGCGACGATTCGCGGCTCGCGCTCGAAATCGGGCGCCTTCAACCCGGCGACGACGTCGACGGTCGCCTCCGCGAGCCGGAGCGCCTCCTCGAGGCTCGGTCGCAGCGCGAGGAGCTCCTCGCGGCGCGGCACCCTCGAGAAGCCGCCGACCTGGACACTGACGGGATGGATCGGCCGTCCGCCGAGGGTGGCGAGGAGCTGGTTGCCGGCCTTCTTGAGTCGAAGACCGTCCGCCACGAGCTCGCGGTGGTCTCGGGCCATCTCCACGGCGCTCGGATAGCCGAGGAAGTCCGGGGCGTGGAGCAGGTAGACGTGCAGTGCGTGGCTCTCGATCCACTCCCCGCAGTAGAGGAGCCGGCGAAGCGCGCGGACCTGCGGGTGGACCTCGACGCCGAACAGCGACTCGAAGGCGTGGACCGCACTCATCTGGTACGCCACGGGACAGATGCCGCAGATCCGGGCCACGATGTCGATGACCTCATCCGGCGTGCGACCCACGACGAGCGCCTCGAAGTAGCGGGGCGCCTCGAAGATCTGGAGGTGCGCCTCCTCGACCACGCCGTCGCGGACGCGCAGGTG
>DATIUS010000110.1:0-1664 GCA_035466655.1 Candidatus Sulfomarinibacteraceae bacterium | reverse complement strand
CCGACGATCTTCACCGGCGTACGGCCGATGGACCGGATCGGCCAGGAGGAGATCTTCGGCCCGGTGCTGTCGATCATCCCGGTCGACGACCTCGACGCCGCGGTGACGGCCCTCAATGGGACCCGCTACGGCCTGTCGGCCTCGATCTTCACCCGGGACGTGAACGCCGCCTTCCGGGCGATGCGGGACTTCGAGGCCGGGATCGTCTACGTCAACGCCGGCACCACCGGCGCCGAAACGCACCTTCCGTTCGGCGGCTGGAAGGAGACCGGCAACGGCCACCGCGAGGCCGGCCACGCAGCGCTCGACACGTACACCGAGTGGAAGTCGATCTATGTCGACTTCAGCGGCCGGCTCCAGCGTGCCCAGATCGACAACCAGCCGGACTGAGGATCGCGAGGAGCCGGCGATGGGGGAGCGGGTCGTCGTCATCACGGGGGCCTCCGGCCGGCTCGGCGGCGTCCTCGCCGAGGCCTTCGCGGAGGCCGGCGACCGAATCGCCGCACTCGGACGGCGAGGGGACGCGCTCGAGGCGCTGGTCGCGAGGCTGCCCGGCGGCACCGGACGGCACCTCGCCCTCCCGGTCGATCTCGGGGACGCCGGGCGCACGCTCGGGGCGGCCGCGACCGTGCGCGAACACCTCGGGTCGCCGGCGGCGCTCCTCCACGTGGTGGGCTCGTATCGCGGCGAGACCGGGATCGCCGAGGCGCCGATCTTGGAGTGGGCCGCGATGCTCGACGTCAACCTGTGGTCGACGGTCCACGCCGTCCGGGCCTTCCTCCCGGACATCCGGGCCGCCGAGCACGGTCGGCTCGTCACGGTCTCGACGCCGTTCGCGGCGGCGCCGAACGCGGCCGGGGCTGCCTACTCGGCGTCCAAGGCCGCCGTCGAGGCGTTGACGCTGTCAGTCGCCAGGGAGCTGGCCGGAACCACGGCGACGGCGAACGTCATCCTCGTCCGCACGATCGGTGACGCAAAGCCGCATCACACGCGTCCCGCCGAGATCGCGGCGGCCCTGCTCTGGCTCGCCTCCCCGGCCGCGGGCGTCGTGAACGGCCAGCGGATCCCGCTCGTCGGGCGCGCCTGAGCCTGCGCGAGCCCTCGTTTCGGCGGCCGCTCCAGGTCCGGGTCGTTGGCGCGAATCTCGGACGGTGGAGTATCCTCCGGGCTCGCGGGCCTGTAGCTCAATGGCAGAGCAGCTGACTCTTAATCAGCGGGTTGAAGGTTCAAGTCCTTCCAGGCTCACCAGCTTCTGAACAGCAATCGACCCCTGTCGGCCCTCGCCGCAGGGGTCTGTTCTTGCCCGCACGACCGCGCGGATCGCGCACCCGGCGCCGCATCGATCGACGGATCTCCGAGAACCCCGGCTACCGCTTGGTCCGATCGGTGCGCAGGCGCCGATCGATCGGCTCTGGTGTGACGGTCGCGGCGATGCAGCGTCATACGGACGCGGAGGCGATAACGCGCAACCCAAGCCCTGGCCGCCCGGACTGCGCTGAGCCACTGGCGAACCCGATCCGCACGTGAGCGCCCCGGGAGGATGCACATGCGCCGGTTGATGGCGCCACTCGCCGCGATCGTCCTGGCAATGTTGGCTGCCTCATCGAGTATTGCGGCCCCGCCAACCACGTCGCACGTCAACCACTTCGTCGGCAACTTCGACC
>DATIUS010000109.1:0-3590 GCA_035466655.1 Candidatus Sulfomarinibacteraceae bacterium | reverse complement strand
GCCGTCCT
This sequence comes from Candidatus Sulfomarinibacteraceae bacterium, assembly GCA_035466655.1. GTDB lineage: Bacteria > Chloroflexota > Limnocylindria > Limnocylindrales > CSP1-4 > UBA5189. Next base: position 3,582 of record DATIUS010000109.1, on the reverse strand, counting down.
CCGGGTGGGCGCTGCGGCTCGGCTCGACCCGCTTCGTCCCGACCGGCGATGATGCGCGGCGTGACCGTCGTCGACAGCCCCCACAACCCCCGGATCCAGGCGGCCGCGGCGCTCCGTGACCGGAAGGATCGGATCGCCTCCGGTCTGACACTCGTGGACGGCGCCCGGGAATGCCGGCGGGCGATCGATGCCGGCGTCGCGGTCGAGTCCGCCTTCTCCTGTGCCTCCCTGCTCCGTTCCGAGGATGCGCTTGCAGCCATCGCTGCCCTCCACGCCCGCGGCATCCCGACCGTCGAGGTCACCGAGCGGGCGTTCACGAAACTCGCGTTCGGCGACCGCGCCGACGGGCTGATCCTCGTGGTCCGGGCACCCATCGCCGGCCTCGAGGATCTCCGGCTCGGAGTGGACCCGCTCGTGCTCGTCACCGAGGAGGTCGAGAAGCCGGGCAACCTGGGCGCGATCCTCCGGACCGCCGACGCGGCCGGGTGCGAGGCCGTCATCGCCATCGGCGGGACGGACCTGTTCAACCCGAACGTCATCCGGGCGAGCGTCGGGACGGCGTTCACGGTCCCCCTCGCAGCGGCGACCGCGGACGAGGCGATCGCCTGGCTCCGGGTGAACGGGCTTCGGATCGTCGCGGCACGCGTCGATGCCGCGCTCGAGTACTCCGCCGCAGATCTCCGCGGGCCGCTCGCGATCGCGCTGGGGAGCGAGGCAGCCGGCTTGTCGGCCGCCTGGCAGTCCCTGGACATCGAGGCCGTCCGCCTGCCGATGCTCGGTGTCGCGGACAGCCTGAACGTGTCGGCGACGGCGGCCATCCTCGCCTTCGAGGCGAGGCGCCAGCGGACCGCCGGCAGGCTCCCGATCCCCGAAGCGGCCTGGGCTGTGCGATGACCGAGAACGCGTTCGACTTCGTCGTGATCGGGGCCGGACCCGCCGGCGAATCCGCCGCGTACACGGCTCGTGCTCGGGGCGCGACCGTCGCCATCGCCGACCGGCGCTGGTTCGGGGGAAGCTGCCCACACATCGGCTGCGTGCCGTCCAAGGCACTCCTCCATGCGGCCGCCGAGCACCACGCCAACCCCGCCGCGTACGACTGGTCACGAGCGTCACGGCGACGCGACTACATGGTGAATCGCCCGGAGGGCGCCGCGGAACCCGACGACGCCTCGCACGTCCGGCGGCTGCGCGACGCGGGTGCGGCGACCTGGCACGGAACGGCACGGATCGTCGCTCCCGGCGCCGTCGAGGTCGTCCACGACGGCGAGATCCATCAGCTCCGTGCCCGGAACGTCGTCCTGGCGACCGGCTCTGTCTCGCGCCGGCCGCCGATCCCCGGTCTCGAAGCCATCGACACCTGGACGAACGAGCAGGCCACGCTCGCGAGGGAGCTGCCGCGCTCCCTGCTCGTGCTCGGCGGCGGGCCGTCCGGGTGCGAGCTCGCCCAGGTCTATGCGCGCTTCGGCGTGCCCACGGCGATCGCCCAATCCGGGCCGCGGCTCGCGCCCACGGACCACCCCCGCAACTCCGAGGTGATCGCCGCCGCGCTCCGGGCCGACGGCGTGGACGTCCGGCTCGGGGTCCGGGCCGTCTCGGCCCACGCACACGGCGGCACGGACGGCGCGCACGTCATCGAGCTGTCCGACGGCTCGACGGTCGAGGGACACGAGATCCTGCTGGCAGTGGGGCGGGACCTCGAGCTCGACGGGATCGGGCTGGAGGCGTACGGGATCGACCTCGCCGACCGGGCGAGCTTCCCGCGGGACGGACGGCTGCGCCTTGCCGATGGACTCTGGGTGGCGGGCGATCCGGCCGGCCCGGAGCTCCACACCCATCAGGCTCACTACCAGGGCGAGATGGCGGTTCGGATGGCCCTCGGCGACCCGGTCGCGCCCGACTACCGCGCGCTGCCACGGGCGACGTACATGGACCCCGAGGCCGCGGCCGTCGGGCTCACGCCGGATCAGGCGGCGGCCGCCGGCCTCGATTGCTTCGAGCTCGTCGCCGACTTCGCGACCAGCGCCCGCGGCTATGGCGTGGAGGCGACGCTGGGCCACGTCGCGATCCTCATCGATCGCACGTCACGGACCCTGGCCGGTGCGGCGATCGCCTGCCCGGATGCATCGGCGGCGATCCACGAGTGTGTCCTGGCGATCCGGGCCCGCGTCCCGATCGAGGTCCTGGCCGACACGATCCATGCCTTCCCATCCACCTCGCGGATCCTCAACGGCCTCTTCCACGACGCCGCGGAGCAGCTCGCGACGACCGACCGATAGGCCCGGCTCGGCGGCTCGGCTCGGCCGTCCGTCTCGCCCGCCCGGGCCGGATGCGGCCGTCAGGATTCGAACGCCACCTCGCCGTCCACCACGACCAGGCGCGGGCGAACGCGTGCGAACCCGGCCGCGGCCTCTTCCGCGACCTCGCGTGGCGCCGCCGGCAGGACGAGCAGATCCGCCCGGGCCCCCGGTACGAGCCGACCGCGGTCCGGCTCGCGCGCCGTGGTTGACGGCCCCACGGTCGCGGCGCGCAACGCCTCCTCGAGCGTCAGGGCCTCGTCCGGCCCGAAGGGCGCGGCATCACTCCCCCACCCCGGGTCGCGGCGAAGAACGGCGATCGCGATCCCCGGCCATGGGTCGATCGGCTCGACCGGCGCGTCCGTCCCGAACGCGAGGACGGCCCGGGATTCGAGGATGCTCCGCCACGTGTAGCCCCACGACTCCGCGCGGGCGCCCCAATCGCGGCGGGCCGTGGCGGCGTCCTCGCGGAGGTGGACGGGCTGGACGGAGGCCGCGATCCCGGCGGCTGCCAGCCGGCCGAGATCGTCCGGGTGGACGAGCTGAACGTGCTCGAGCCGGGGCATGAGCGGCACCCGTCCGACGGTCGGCTCGAGGGCGTCGAGCGCGGCGCGGGCCGCCGCGTCACCGATGGCGTGGACCTGGCTCGCGATCCCGACATCCGCCGCGCGTGCGGCGAGGTCCCGCAGCACCTCCGGCGACATCCGGAAGACTCCGCGGTCAGCGGACCCCTCGCGTGGCTCGAGGAGCGCCGCCGTCCCGGATCCGAGCGTCCCGTCCGCGAACAGCTTGAGCCAGCCGACCCTGGCGCGGCCCGCCGGATCGTCCCCGAGAACAGCGCCGCTCCGCAACCCGCGGGCAGCGGCGAGACCCAGGCCCTCCGAGCGCAGGCACGCGTGGACGCGGATCGACAGCTCGCCGGCGTCGGCCATCGCCGCGTAGGCGTCGAACGCGCCGAGCTCGGCGTCGGGCGAGACGTTCCCGGGATCGTGGACGCCCACGACACCGAGCGAGACGAGGCGCCGGCCCATCGCCCCGAGCATCCTCCGGAGCTCTGCCGGGCTCGGGTCGGGAATCCGGCCGGTCACCAGCGAGCAGGCGTTCTCGAGCAGGACGCCCTCCGGGGCTCCGTCTGGCAGGCGGCGGATGATCCCGCCGTCCGGATCGGGCGTCCGGGCGTCGATCCCGCCGGCGGTCAGGCCGGCGGCGCTCGCCCAGATCGCGTGGTGGTCGAACGACCAGAGCGCGACCGGGCGCCCCGGCGCCGCCAGCGCGAGGTCCGCGGCCG
>DATIUS010000108.1:0-10248 GCA_035466655.1 Candidatus Sulfomarinibacteraceae bacterium | reverse complement strand
GGGGCATGCCCGGCGCCTCGTTGAGGCGGTCTGCGACGACCTGGCCGGGCGCGGGTTCTCCGCGGTCGAGGCCTATCCCGAGCGAGGCGCCCGGCCAGACACGACAAGCGCGGCCACGCCAGATTTCTGGGTCTCGTGCGGCTTCGCCATCGCGGTCGACGACGAGCGGTTCCCCGTCCTGCGGCGGGAGCTGTGACGCGGGGCGTCGTGCGCCTGGCCGCCGCGGCGGTCCTGGGATTGGGGATCGCCGGCTGCGGTCCGGCCGGGTCGCCGTCGCCCACGCCTCCATCAGCCGTCCCGACCGGTTCCCCTGCCGCGGCCGTGACGTCCGCGCCGACACGCGCCCCGACATCCACCGCGGACATCGCCGCCGCCGTGGCGATCGATCCGGCGCTCCTCGCGATCCTCCCCGCGACCGTCGACGGCTTCCCCGTCGTCGAAAGCCCGGAGGGTGAGGCCGCCGCCCTCGCGGATCCGATCCTCCCGAGCGTTGGTCGCGCCGTTGCCGCCGGGTTCGCGATCGATCCGGCGATCGGGGACTTCGTCTACGCGGTGGTGGTCCAGCTCCGCCCGGGAGCCCTGCCGGACGAGGCCTTCCGGGACTGGCGCGATTCGTTCGACGAGGGTGCCTGTTCGCAGGCGGACGGCGTCGTCGGCCACGCGGAAACCGAAATCGCGGGTCGCACCGTCTACATCGGCACCTGCGCGGGCGGCCTTCGGACGTACCACGTCCTGCTGAAGGACCGCGACGTGCTGATCTCGGCGTCGGCCGCCGGCGAGCGTCGCCTCGGCGAGCTTCTCATCGAGAACCTGCGCCCGTAGGAGGACGAACGTGCACCACCTTCGAGCCGCCCTCGCCGTCGCCGTCCTGGCCGGTGGCTTCAGCGTCCTGGGGCTGGCCGTTCCGGATTGCGTCTATGCCTGTTCGTGCATCCAGCCGCGCCCGATCGCCGAGTACGCGGCCGAGCCGGACACGCTCATCCTGTCCGGTACCGTCACCGCGGTCGGCCAGGACATGCGCGGGACCTTCCGGGTCGACCGCTGGTTCAAGGGCTCGAGCGACAGCGCGGAGATCCCGATCCAGGGCGGCAACGGCGCCGACTGCGGTCTCGGGCTGGCCGTGGGCCAGGAGCTCGTGATGGTGGCGTACCTCAACGAGGGTGTCCTCGCCCCGAACATCTGCTCGCCGTGGGGCGACCTCTCGACGCCCGAGGGTCGCCAGCTCCAGGCGGACGCGGTGGCCGCTCTCGGCGAGGGCACGCCGCCCGGCGGCGCGGAGGAGTCCCCTGATCCACCCTCCGGCGTGTCGGGAATACCGGGGATCCTCCTGCTCGCAGGCGCGCTTGTGGCCGGCCTGGTGGCGATCATCGCCGGCGCCTCGTTCGTCTCGGCGCGCCGCGGGTCATAGGCCGCCACGAGTCGTGTGGCGCCGCGCGTCGCAGGCCGATCGCTAACCGACCCGGTGCGAGCCCGCACATCCGTCGACCAGCCGCCGAATTTCCCACGCCACACCGGTTCTGCGCGGGCTACCATCGCCACCACCCGTGGGCACTTCCGTCACGGAGGAGGGTTCTCGCCGTGTCTTCGATCTCCCCGGCCCGTCGCGCGGTGCGCGCACGCGCTCGCCTCGTCACCGTCGCCACGGCGATGGCCCTCCTTGTCGGGCTTCTGCCGGGACCAGGGTCCGTCGCGCTCGGCGGCGTCCCGGGCGTCACGGAGCTCTTCATCTCCGAGTACGTCGAGGGCTCCAGCAACAACAAGGCACTCGAGATCTACAACGGCACCGGCGCGAGCGTGGACCTCGCCGCCGGCGGCTACAACGTCCAGATGTTCTTCAACGGGTCAGCTTCGGCGGGCCTGATTATCGACCTGACCGGCACTGTTGCCGACGACGACGTCTATGTGGTGGCCCAAGGGTCCGCAGCACAACAAATCATCGATCAGGCGGATCAGACGAGCAGCTTCGGCTTCTTCAACGGCAACGATGCCGTCGTCCTCCGGAAGGGCTCGACGATCCTGGACGTCATCGGCCAGGTCGGATTCAATCCGTTGACCGAATGGGGCACCGGGTTGACGAGCACGGCCGACAACACCCTGCGGCGCGAGGCGTCCATCACGGCCGGCGACCCGGACGGCTCGAACGCCTTCGATCCCGCGGTCCAGTGGGACGGCTTCGCCACCGACACGTTCGACGGCCTCGGGAGCCATACGGTCACCGGCCCGACCCTGGATCCGTGCACCGTCGGCTTCACCGCGATCAGCTCCATCCAGGGCTCCGGCGCAACGGTCGCGATCACCGGCACCGTCACGACCGAAGGGGTCGTCGTCGGCGACTACGAGGGCCCCTCGCCGGCGCTCCGCGGCTTCTACCTCCAGGATCCGACCGGCGACGGGGACGCGGCGACCTCGGACGGCATCTTCGTCTTCGAGAGCAACAACGCGAACACGGTCAGCCTCGGCGACGTCGTCAGGGTGACCGGCACGGCCGGCGAGAACCAGGGGCAGTCGCAGATCTCGAGCACGTCGATCGTCCGCTGCGGCACGGACACCGTCGCCGCGACCGACGTCTCACTGCCGTTCGCGAGCGCGACCGACGCCGAGCGCTGGGAAGGCATGCTCGTCCGCCTGCCCCAGACCCTGTCGGTCACCGAGCACTTCCAGCTCGGGCGGTTCGGGCAGGTCGTGGTGTCGTCCGGCGGCCGCCTTGCCCAGCCGACGAACGTCGTCGCCCCCGGGGCGCCGGCGCTCGCATTGCAGGCGGCGAACAACCTGAACCGCCTGATCATCGACGACGCTTCGCAGGCCCAGAACCCCGACCCGATCCTCTTCGGCCGGGGCGGCCTGCCGCTGAGCGCCTCGAACACGCTCCGCGGCGGGGACACCGCCACCGGGATCGTCGGCGTCATGACCTGGACGTGGGCCGGCAGCAGCGCGAGCGGCAACGCGTACCGAGTCCGGCCGGTCAACGCCCTCAACGGCTTCGTCAACTTCGTCGAGGCGAACAGCCGGCCTACCGGGATCCCGGGGGCCGGCGGCTCGACGCAGTTCGCGGCGATGAACCTCCTGAACTTCTTTAACACCTTCGACGGGCTGCCGGACACGGTGGACAACTGCAGCCTCGGCGTCGGGGGCGCGCCGGCGGATTGCCGCGGCGCCGACACCCAGGTCGAGTTCGATCGCCAGTGGCCCAAGACCGTCGAGGGGATCGTCGGCTCGGGCGCCGACGTGATCGGCATCAACGAGATCGAGAACGACGGCTATGGTCCGTCGAGCGCGATCCAGTTCCTCGTTGACCGGCTGAACGCGGCCACGACTCCCGGCACGTACGCGTTCATCGACGCGGATGCCGCGACCAGCCAGCTCAACGCTCTCGGCACGGACGCGATCAAGGTCGGCATGCTCTACAAGCCAGCGCTCCTGACCCCGGTCGGGCAGACGGCGGCGCTCAACACGGTCGCCTTCGTGAACGGCGGAGACGGTGCCCCGAGGAGCCGGCCGGCGCTCGCCCAGTCCTTCGAGGACAACGTCACCGGCGGCCGCGTGACGGTGGTCGTCAACCACCTCAAGAGCAAGGGCAGCGCCTGCGACGCCCCTGACGCCGGCGACGGCCAGGGCAACTGCAACGTCGTCCGCACGAACGCGGCGACCGAGCTCGTCAACTGGCTCGCCACGGACCCGACGGGCATCGGCGACCCCGATGTCCTGATCCTGGGCGACCTCAACTCGTACGCCCGGGAAGACCCGATCACCGCCATCAGGAACGCGGGGTACACGAACCTCGTGGACGCCTTCGTCGGGCCGGGCGCGTACTCGTACGTCTTCGACGGCCAGTGGGGCTATCTCGACCATGCGCTCGGATCGGCGTCGCTCGCCTCCCAGGTGGCCGGCGTCGTCGAGTGGCACATCAACGCCGACGAGCCGTCGGTCCTCGACTACAACACGAACTTCAAGTCCGCCGGGCTCCAGGCGTCGCTCTACGCGGCGGATCGGTACCGGATCTCCGACCACGACCCGCTCATCGTCGGCCTGAACCTGGCCTACCCGTTCGGCGGGTTCCTCCCACCGGTGGACGGCGACGAGGTCAACATCGTGAAGGCCGGCTCGGCCGTCCCGTTGACGTTCAGCCTCGGCGGGGATCGCGGGCTGGACATCTTCGCGGCCGGTTCCCCGGCGTCTGCCGAGGTCGCCTGCGACGGGGGTGCGCCGGCCGGCGCGGCCGAGCCAACGGTGACGGCGGGCTGGAGCACGCTCGCCTACGACCCGCTCACCGACACCTACACCTACGCCTGGAAGACGGACCGGGCGTGGGCGGGAACGTGCCGCGTCCTGCTCCTCACCCTCAACGACGGGCAGACCTACCGGGCGGAGTTCTCCTTCCTCCGGTAGTCCCCGCCCGCGACCCGGTTGCGACGGGCGCCGCGCGCGCACCTCGGCGCGCGCGGCGCCATACGATGACGCCGTGTACGACACCACCAACGCGGCACGTCCCGACGCGGCCCCTCCCGGTGCGGCACTTCCCGGCGCCCGGCCCGTCCGTGCCCCCCGGGGCACCGTCATCTCCTGCCGCGGCTGGCAGCAGGAGGCCGTCCTGCGGATGCTCATGAACAACCTGGACCCCGAGGTCGCGGAGGACCCGGACAACCTCGTCGTCTACGGCGGGACCGGACGCGCGGCGCGTTCGTGGGCCGCGTTCGATGCCATCGTCCGCGAGCTCCGCCGGCTCGGCGACGACGAGACGCTCCTCGTCCAGAGCGGCAAGCCCGTCGGCGTGCTGCGGACGAGCGAGTGGGCGCCACGGGTTCTCATCGCCAACTCGAACCTCGTCGGGAAGTGGGCGACGTGGGAGCACTTCCGGGAGCTCGAGCGGGCCGGGCTGATGATGTACGGCCAGATGACCGCGGGGTCCTGGATCTACATCGGGACCCAGGGCATCCTCCAGGGCACGTACGAGACCTTCGCGGAGCTCGCCCGGCAGCATTTCGGCGGGACGCTCCGCGGCACCGTGACGCTCACCGCCGGGCTCGGCGGGATGGGCGGCGCGCAGCCGCTCGCGGTCACGATGAACGATGGGGTCTGCATCGCCATCGAGGTCGACGAGGCGCGTGCCCGCCGGCGCCTCGACATCGGCTACGTCGACGCCCTCACGGACGATCCCGCGGAGGCGCTCGCGATCGCGCACGGCTGGGCGTCAGGGTGGGAGGCGAAGTCGATCGCGCTCGTCGGCAATGCCGCCGAGATCGAGCCGGCCTGGGCGAAGGCCGGCGAGCACTTCGAGATCGTCACGGACCAGACCTCCGCGCACGACCCGCTCGGCGGCTACGTCCCGGCCGAGATCTCGCTCGGTGATGCCTTGCTCCTGCGGCGGACCCAGCCGGACGAGTACATCCGCCGGTCGATGCGCTCGATGGGCGACCACGTCCGGGCGATGCTCGACTTCCTTCGCGACGGCGCCGTCGTCTTCGACTACGGCAACAACCTCCGGGCGATGGCGAAGGAGGCCGGTGTCGAGCACGCGTTCGACTACCCGGGTTTCGTGCCGGCCTTCATCCGGCCGCAGTTCTGCGAGGGCCGCGGCCCGTTCCGCTGGGCGGCCCTCAGCGGGGACCCGGCAGACATCCTCCGGACGGATCGGGCGATCCTGGAGCTCTTCCCCGACGACGCCGGCCTGCGACGCTGGATCGAGATGGCCGAGGCGCGGGTCCCGTTCCAGGGCCTGCCGGCCCGGATCTGCTGGCTGGGCTATGGGGAGCGCGCGAAGGCCGGGCTCGCCTTCAACGAGCTGGTCCGGACCGGCCAGGTCGCCGGCCCGATCGTCATCGGGCGAGATCACCTCGATTCGGGGTCCGTCGCGTCACCGAACCGCGAGACTGAGGCGATGGCGGACGGGAGTGACGCGGTCGCCGACTGGCCGCTGCTCAATGCGCTGGTGAACACCGCCGCCGGGGCGACCTGGGTGTCGATCCACCACGGGGGCGGCGTGGGCATCGGCTACAGCCAGCATGCCGGGATGGTCGTCGTCGCGGATGGGACGGAGCTGGCCGCGCGCAAACTGGAGCGGGTGCTTACCACGGATCCGGCGATGGGCGTCCTGCGGCACGTCGACGCGGGCTACGACCACGCGATCGAGGTTGCCCGCGAGCGCGGCGTCCACGTCCCGATGCTGGATGATGCCGCCCAGGGGGCATGACTAGGGTCCGTCGGGACGGCCGTTCAACCCGGATCTCGACGTCCCGTGCGACGCCCGTGCCGCTGGCCTCCCGCGGTCTGGCACGATAGCGGCGATGCTCATCGAGTCCGTGCCGAACTACTCCGAGGGCCGCCGGCCGGAGGTCGTGGACGCCCTTGCAGCGGCAGTCGCCGCGACGCCGGGCGTCTTCCTGCTCGATCGGACGTCTGACGCGTCGCACAACCGGTCTGTTCTCACGATGGCCGGGGAGGCAGACGGCGTCGCGCGGGCCCTCGAGGCGACAGTCGAGATCGCCGTCCGTGAGATCGACATGGAACGCCACACGGGCGAGCACCCGAGGATCGGCGCGGTCGACGTCGTCCCGTTCGTTCCCCTCGGCGACACCACGATCGACCAGGCCGTGGCCGTCGCCCGGGCCTTCGGGCGTCGCGTCGCCGAGCGGTTCGAGATCCCCGTCTACCTCTACGCCCGGGCGGCCGCGCGCCCCGATCGGGTTCGACTGGCCGACGTCCGGCGCGGTGGGTACGAGGGGCTGCGCGACGAGATCGCCACCAATGGGCGGGAGCCGGACTTCGGGCCGGCACGGACGCACCCGCGCGCCGGCGCGATCGCCGTCGGAGCCAGGCCGTTCCTGATCGCCTGGAACGTCAACCTCGAGACGGCGGACGTGGAGCTCGCGAAGCGGATCGCACGGCGGGTCCGCGAGTCCGGCGGCGGACTGCCGGCCGTCCAGGCGAACGGGTTCATGATCGACGAGCTCGGGTGTGCGCAGGTCTCGATGAACCTCCTCGACTTCGCGACCACCCCGCTCTGGCGCGCCTGGGAGGAGGTCCGGACGATCGCCGCCGAGGACGGTGTGGAGGTCCGCGAATCCGAGCTCATCGGCCTTGCGCCGCTCGCGGCGTTCCTGGACGTCGCTGCGCACGCCGGCGCGCCGGCGGAGGCACCGGTGGACGAACGCTTCGCCGCCGCGGCGCGCGCGATCCGGCTCCGTGACGCGGACCCGATGATGGCCCTCGAGCTTCGCCTCGCCGCCGCCCAGGCCGCACGGGGCTTGGAGGCCGCTCCCGCCGGGGCCGACGAGGCTGCCGGAGCCGACAGGGTCGACCCGCGCCACGGGTCGGGATCGTGAGCTCCCTCCGCCTGATCCAGGGCGGGCGCGCGGCGGAGGGTCTCCCCGGCCTCCTCGTCGAGAACGCGGCCGAGATCGTGACGATGGCCGGCGGACTTCGGCGTGGCAAGGCGCAGGACGAGCCCGCGATCCTCTCGGGCCCGGGCGGCGCCCGTGCGGGCTTCGCGCCCCCCGACGCGCCTCCCGACGCGCCCCCCGACGCGCCTCCCGACGCGAGCGACGATGCGGCCCCGATCATCGCCTGCTGGGAAGGCCGGATCCTCGCGGTGGGCCCGCGCGGAGACCTCGAGCGGGCCCTCGAGGCAGGCGGCTACCCGCTCTCACGCTTCGCCCGGCTCGATGCCGCGGGCGGGACCGTGACGCCGGGCCTGGTCGATTCGCATACGCACCTCCTCTTTGCCGGCTCACGCGAGAGCGAGCTCGTCCTCCGCCAGCGGGGCGCCGACTACCTCGAGATCCTTGCTGCGGGCGGCGGGATCCTGTCGACGGTTGCGGCGACCCGGGCAGCGACCTCCGATGCGCTCGAGGAGCACGGCCGGCGCTGGCTCGCCGAGATGCTCGCCCACGGGACCACGACGATCGAGGCGAAGTCCGGCTATGGCCTCGATCTCCCGACTGAGCTCCGGCTCCTGGAGGTCGCCCATCGCCTGGGCCAGGCCGGTCCCGTGGACGTCCTGCCGACCTGGCTCGGCGCCCACGCGGTCCCGGCCGAGTTCCGCGCCCGCCCCGAGGGGAGCGAGGCGTACGTCCGCCACTGCATCGACGAGCAGCTCCCCGGGGTCGCCGCCCAGGGACGCGCCCGCTTCGCCGACGTCTTCTGCGAGGCCGGGGTCTTCACGGCCGACCAGTCGCGGCGGATCCTCGAGGCGGCCGGCCGGCTCGGGCTCCTGCCGAGGCTCCACGCCGACGAGATCGCCCCGAGCGGTGGCGCCGAGCTCGCCGCAGAGATCGGCGCGCTGAGCGCCGACCATCTCGCCGCCCCCTCGGCAGAGGGAATCGATGCGCTCGCCCGGGCGGCCGAGGGAGAGCGTCCGGTCGTCGCAACGCTCCTGCCGGCGACGACCTGGTTCCTGATGCACGAGGACTACGCGCCGGCGCGAACCCTCATCGACCGCGGCGTCCCGGTGGCACTCGCGACGGACTTCAACCCCGGCACGTCGCCCACGACCAGCCTGCCGTTCGTGATGACGGTGGCCTGCCTGGAGCTCAAGCTCACGCCCTCCGAGGCGCTCGCGGCGGTCACGATCAACGCGGCGCACGCGCTGGGACGCGGCGACGAGATCGGCTCGATCGAGGCCGGCAAGGCTGCGGATCTCGTGGTCTGGCGCGTGCCCACGCATCGCCAGCTGCCGTACTGGCCGGCCGCCGACCTCGTCCGAGCCGTGGTGAAGGGTGGGCACGTGGTCCTGGAGCGAACCCCCGCCTGATCCGGGTGCGGCCGCGCGGCCCGTCGCCGACGCCGCCCGGGGCCGGTGTCGTCAGGCCTTGCCGCGCGACTCCAGGACGACCGCGGTGACCTCGTCGGGGAGCGTCGAGATCGAGACCGACAGCTTCGGCTGCGGAGCCGGGTCCCCGCCCATCTCGTGGAAGAACTTCGCGATCGCGTCGGTGCAGTCTTCGTCGTCCGGGCAGACCGGCATCGCGACGACGATCCTGGGGTCCAGCTGGGCGACGAGCTCCGCGGCCCTGGTCGCCGAGAGGGCGCCGCCGATCGGGACGCAGACGATGTCGACGCTGCCGATGTCGCCAAGCTTCTCCTCGGTCAGGAGGTGGCCGATGTCGCCGAGGTGGATCGTGTGGAGGCCGTCGAGCTCCACGACGAACGCGGTCTGCCGGCCCCGGATCGCGCCGCGCTGGTCGTCCCGGTAGGTCCGCACGCCGGTCAGGAGGACGTCCTTGACCTCGTATTCGCCGGGCCCGTCGAGGGTGAACGCCTCTTCCAGGCTGGTGGGGACGACGGTTCCGCCGTCACGCGTCCGGCGGCCCTTTGCCTTCGGCAGCGGCTCGTCGTCGGGGTGGCTGAAGGTGGCGATGTCGCCGGTGATGCCGCGGCCGGTGGGCCCCACGATCGCCGGATAGGCGTCGGCGACGACGACCGCGTCGCGGCCCCGAAGGCGGATGCACGTCCGCCCGTACCAGCTGATCTCCATCCCGCTGATTCTGACACACGCGGCTTCGCGTCGCGTTCACCGCCGATCACCTGCCGGTTGTTGCGCCAGGGCTCGGGTCGCCGTCCGGGCAGGGTCCTGGGCGCCGTCCGAGCACCGCCCGGTCGCCGTCCGAACATGGCCTGCTCGTCGTCCGAACACGGCCCGCGAAACCCACACCCGATCTTGATGCGCGTGCCCGCATCAAGACGACTGCCGGCAGGACGGCTGCCGGCGCACGCCGCGGGCGCCAGGGCGGCCGGTCCCCCTCAACCGCCAGGTGATCGGCGGCCCCCATGATGCGGCCACGCGCATCAGAAACGGACGATCGCTTTCACCGGGGCACTGGCGTGGTGCCGAAAAGGGAGGACCGGAGACGCCTGCCCAATCGGCGCCTCCGGTCGGAGGGAGGGAGGATGGAACCTCGAGGGTTCGGTCCGAGGCATACCCTACGGGCCGAGGGTTCAGACGCGAGGCCGCAGACGGTTAAGAAACGAACACGCTGCGGCAAGCCCGGGCCCTCACCGAGCGGCGGTACGATCCGGTCGTGCCGACCCGAATCGGGCTTCGCCTCGCCGCCACCCTCGCCGTCACGGTCCTCCTCGGCGCTTGCACCGGTGGGGATCGCTCGCCGTTGGCGCCGGCGAGCCCGAGCGGAACGGAGACCCCGGACGCGCTCGCGGTCTACCGCGCCATCGCCGCCGACGTCGCCGGGATTCGGGAGCTCGACGCCCCCGACCGGGCCGACCCGCGGATCATCGATGCCGAGCAGCTCCGGACGA
>DATIUS010000107.1:0-9159 GCA_035466655.1 Candidatus Sulfomarinibacteraceae bacterium | reverse complement strand
GCAGGTCCGGCGATCCGGCATTCCGTTCGTAGTGGTGGACTCGACGGCCCTGCCGGACGAGCCGGGCGTCGAGGTCGACGACGAGGGTGGCGCGCGGGCCGCGGCCCGGCACCTCGTGGAGCTGGGCCACCGGGCGTTCCTGGTCATCGGGATCGAGCCTCCGTCGGCCGCCGCCACCATGGAGCCGGACGGGGTCACCGCCAAGCGGCTCAACGGGTTCCGCGCCGTCCTGTCCGCGGTCGGCGTGGAGCTGACCGAGGGGGACATCGTGTTCGGCCCGGCCAGCATGGAGGGGGGCATCGACGCCTTCCGGCGGGCGTGGGCGGCCGGTGCCCGACCCACCGCCGTTCTGGCGATGAGCGACGCGATGGCCATTGGGGCGATGCGCGCGGCGCGCGAGCTCGGGCTCGGCATCCCGGCGGATCTGTCCATCGTCGGCTTCGACGACGTCGACGTGGCCCGATACACGGATCCGCCGCTCACCACCGTTCACCAGCCGATCCGCCGCAAGGGCGAGGAGGCCGTGCGCCTCCTGCTCGGCGGTGGCCGCCTCCGCGACGGGGGGCCGACCGAGCAGGAACGCTTGGAGACGAGGCTCGTCGTCCGCAACTCGACCGCTCGTGCGCCCCACGGGCGGGAGGAGGTGGTCGACGACGGCAGGTGAACAGGCGCGGGTCCCGCTCTGGGCCCACCCCACATGCAGCGCGGCCGGTCGTCCCGGTCGTGACATCCGAGCCGGACGACCCGGCCGGCAGCAGGCAATCAGCAGACCCTCAGGAGGAGAAGACCAGACCATGACAACCAAGCAGCGCCTCGCATCGCTGTTCGTCGGCTTCGCGATCGTCGCGGCGGCCTGCGGCGGCGGCGCGAGCACCGCCCCGAGCGAAGGGGCCACCACGGCGCCCGAGGTGACGGCGGCCCCGACCGAGGCCGGCCCCGCGACGCTCAGCGGTTCGCTCACCATCTGGCACGCCTACGGCTCGTCGGGCGGGTCGGCCGAGTTCCGCGCCTTCTCGCGGATCCTCGAGGACCTCAAGGCCAAGTACCCGGACCTCACCATCGAGGCCATCGAGCAGGACTTCGGCCAGCTCTACACGAACTTCGAGACCGAGTCCGGCGCGGGCGGCGGACCCGACATGTTCATCGCCCCGAACGACAACCTCGGCAACGAGGCGCGCGGCCAGTACCTGGTCGACCTGACGGGCAAGATCGACGACGTCCTCGCGGCGTCGAGCGAGGTGTCCGTGGCCGGCTCCAAGGTCGGCGACGCCGTCTACATGGTCCCCGAGTCCCTCAAGGCCGTGGCGATGTACTACGACTCGGCGATCGTCACGGCGCCGCCGACGACGACCGACGAGCTGCTCGCCTACGTCCAGGGTGGCGGCAAGGTCGGCCTCATCACCGGCGCCTACTTCGGTTGGGGCTTCTACTCGGCCTTCGGTGGCGCCATCTTCGACGCCGACGGCAAGTGCTCCGCCACCGCCAACTCCGGCGTGGCCGACGCCATCGCCTACGTCAAGGCGCTCCGCGATGCCGGCGCGCTGGTCGATCCCGACTACGGGAAGGTCAACGATGCCTTCCTGAACGGCGACATCGACATCATGCTCAACGGCAACTGGACGCTCGGCGACTACAAGGCCGCGCGCCCGGCCCTTGCCGTCGGTCCGGTTCCGGCCGGCCCCGGCGGGCTCGCCCGCACGATGACCGGCGTCGACGGCTGGTACATCAACGCCGCCTCCAAGAACGTCGACCTGGCCATCGCGGTCGCCAAGGAGCTCGTCAGCGCCGCGGCCCAGCGGACCTACGTCGACATCGCCGGGCACGTGCCGGCCAACACGTCCGTCACGGTCCTCGATCCGCTCGTGAAGTCGTTCACGGACGCCATCCTGACGGGCGAGGCTCGCCCGCAGAGCGCCGAGTTCGGCAACTACTGGGGTCCCTTCGGAGACGCCTGGAACAAGGTCATCCCGGCCGACGGTTCCGCCGGCTCTGACCCGGCCGCCGAGGTGGCGACCGCCTGCAGCCTCACGGACACCGCCAACAACAAGTAGCGCAGGGGCGCTTCGCAACTCGAATCGCCCGACGGGGGCGCCGCGGCGCGGCGCCCCCGTCGGGGTATCATCGAAGCCCTTGGCCGGTGGAGGAGGACCATGACCGCGCTGACCTCGCGACTCGGCGGGCTCAGGCGTCGCGGGCTCGGCGGCGGACGAAGCCAGCGAGGCGCCTACCTCTACCTCGTCCCTGCCTTCGCCGTCATGGGCGTGGTCACGATCTACCCCCTCCTGTTCCAGGTCTGGATGTCGTTCACGGACATGGCGCCGGTGAACCTCAACCTTCGGACCGGGATCCCGCCCAACGTCGTCGGGGTGGACAACTACGTCGACATCGTTCGCAGCCAGCTGGCGATCCCGAACTACAACTTCCTCCGGCTGATCATCTACAACGTCTTCTGGGCGGTCTCGAACGTCGCCATCCACCTCGTCATCGGCGTGGCGATCGCCCTCCTGCTCAACGTCAAGGGCCTCAAGTTCCGGCGCGTCTACCGGGCGCTGTACATCCTCCCGGTCGTCATTCCGTCGATCATCGTGGCGACGGTCTGGCGGAACATGTTCGACCGTGACGACGGCGCCGTGAACCTGCTGCTGGCCGGGTTCGGCGGGTTCCTCGGCATCTCGCCCGAGGTCTTCAAGGTGGACTGGCTGCGCCAGGTCGCCTCGCCGGTCGACTGGCTGCTGCCGTCCTTCGAGGGTGGCCCCAACCTGTCGCTGCCCCTGGCCTTCTACGCCATGCTGGTCACGAACACCTGGCTCGGCTGGCCGCTCAATTCCGTCGTCGCGACCGGCGCCCTGCAGAGCGTCCCCAAGGAGCTGTACGAGGCGGCGGAGATCGACGGAGCATCAGCGTGGGCGAAGTTCCGCCACGTCACGATGGCCTATCTCCGCCCGGCCATGCTGCCCTACGCCATCTACGGGTTCGTGCTCACGTTCAACCTGTTCTCCCTGGCCTACTGGATGTCGGGGGGCGGTCCGGAGGGGCGGACCGAGCTGCTGGTGACCCAGGCGTACGGCCTGGCCAACGTCCAGCGGTTGTACGGGGTCGCCGCGGCCTTCGCCGTGATCATGTTCTTCATCCTGCTGTCGATCACCCTCGTCACGAACCGGCTGACGAAGGCGACCCAGACGTACAACCTCTGAGGACGGACGATGGAGACGACCGCTCGCGAAGCCGTCGGCGCGAAGGCGCAGCCCGTGGCCCGGGCCGCGCGACGTCGCGCACACGACGAGCCGAGCCTGGCTCGCCAGATCGTGCTGCAGCTGCTCTGCCTGGCCGTCCTGGCGACCGTGCTCTTCCCGATCATCTGGGTCTTCTCGGTGTCGCTTGACCCGCTCAACCGGTCACGCCCCGAGGGCCTGAGCCTCATCCCGGCCGGGGCGACGTTCGAGTCCTACGAGAAGGTCCTCGAACAGCCGACGAACAACCCGATCTCGTTCGTCGGCCTCCTCGGCAACAGCCTCAAGGTGTCCCTCGGGACGGCGCTCGTGAGCGTTCTGATCGGGGTGTTCGCGGCCTACGCCTTCTCGCGCCTCCGCTTCCGCGGGCGGGCTCCGCTGATGCTGGTGATCCTCGGCGTGCTGATGCTGCCGACGGTCGCCACCCTGACCCCGTTGTTCGTCCTCCTGAACTCGATCAAGGTGGATCTGCCGCTCATCGGCGCGTTCAACCTTCGCCAGTCGCTGCTCGGCGTGGGCCTGGCCATCGTGTCGGGGCTCCTGCCGTTCGCGATCTGGAACCTGAAGGGATACCTGGACACGATCCCGCGCGACCTCGAGGAGGCTGCCGCCGTGGACGGCGCCGACATCCACCAGACGTTCCTGCGGATCATCCTGCCGCTGTCGATGCCGGCGCTCGCGGTGACGGCGTTCCTCGGGTTCATCGCGGGCTGGACGGAGTTCTACTTCACCTCGACGTTCCTGTCCGGCTCGGTCGAGAACCACACCCTCGCCCTCGCCCTGAACGCGATGCGCGGCAACTTCGCGAGCACCCCGTGGTCGGCCTTCTCCGCCTTCGCGATCCTTGTCGCGATCCCGCCGGCGATCGTCTACCTGTTCGCCCAGCGCTGGATCACGTCCGGCCTCGCGATCGGCGCGGTCAAGGGGTGAGGTCGATCACCACGGTCGAGCGGCCTGGAATCCTCGAGAGCGCGACGTAGCCGTCCAGCCCGCCTGTCGGCGTGATCTCCGGTGGGGCGACGAGGCGCCCGAGGTCGCCGTCCGTGGCATACGCGAGCGCGGCCCGCGGCCGGCCGCACAGCGGGCCCTCGTCAAGCGTGAGCGCGAGGTCCCGGACCTGGTTCGGCCCGAGGTTCTGGATGACGATCGCCGTGCCGTCCTCGCTCGCGCGAAGCGTCGCGGCGACATCCGCGCGCGAGGCCTCCAGGCGGATCACCGCCCCAGTCACCAGCTCCGGCTGGTCGGCCCGGAGCCGGATGAGGTCGCGATAGGCGGACCGCAGGGAGCCCGGGTCGGCTGCCTGGAGCGCCGCGTTGACGCTCTCCGGGTCCGAGCCGAACGCCTCCCACGGCGTCCCGGTCGTGAAGCCGTGGCCCGGACCGTCGGCGGTCCACGGGAAGGGGGTCCGAATTCGCTCATCCGGCTTCGCGCCCTCCATCCCCAGCTCCTCGCCGTAGTAGACGAAGGGAACGCCGGGTCCGGTCAGGAGCGCGGCGGCCGCCAGCCCGGCCCCGGCGACATCGCCCCGCAGCTCGGACATCACCCGGGCCTGGTCGTGGTTGGTGAGGAACGAGGCCACGCTGCCGGCCGGGTATCGTTCCGCCACTTCGCGGAGGTTGGCGGTCAGCGTGGTCGGATCGCCCAGGCGAGCCGCGCCGATCGCCGCCGGCCCCACGCCGAAGTCGAAGACGAGATCGAGCGAGCCCTCCGTGACGTAGCCCAACGTGATCGCCCGGGGGTCGTAGACCTCACCGAGCACGAGGGCCTCGGGGTGGTCCGCGTGGAGGCGGCCGCGGAACGTTCGGAGCCAGGCGAGGGTCTCCGGGGTGTTCACCTGGTCCCGTGGTCCCGTCTCGATGAGGTGCTTCGCCGCATCGATCCGGAAGCCGTCCACCCCCAGGTCAAGCCAGCTCGCCGCGATCCGGACCACCTCGTCGGTGACATCCGGGCGACGCAGGTCCAGGTCCGGCATGCCCTCCCAGAAGGCGCCGTAGTACCAGTCGCCGGCCGGGGATTGGTGCCAGGGCGAGCCTCCGGCCACTGCCGGCCAGGCCGGATTGGTCTCCGACCAGATGTACCAGTCGCGATGGGCGCCCCCGGCCAGAGCGTCCTGGAACCAGGGATGCTGGCGCGAGGTGTGGTTGACGACGAGGTCGAGGATCACCTTCATGCCCCGCCGGTGGGCGGCCCCGAGGAGCGCCTGAAGATCGTCGAGGTCGCCGTAGTCCGGATCGACCCGCTCGTAGTCGACCACGTCGTAGCCGTGGTAGCTGGGGGAGTCGAAGATCGGCATCAGCCACAGCCCGGTCGCCCCGAGGTCGGTCGCGGTCGATGGATCCCCGTCGTTGAGAGCGTCGAGACGGGCGGTGAGCCCGGCCAGGTCGCCGATCCCGTCACCGTCCGAATCGGCGAACGAGCGGACGAACGCCTCGTAGAAGACCCGCTTCGTCCACCACGGCCGCGGCATTTCGTTCGGTCCGGGCCCCTCGGGGCATTCCGGTGGGCCCCCGGGGGGCGCCGAGGCCTCCGGGGGATGGCTCGCGCCGCCGGAGCCGGCCGGTGACGGAACGGCCGGTGACGGAACGGTGCTCGGCGTGCCCGTGATGCAGCCGGCAACGAGCACCGCCGCAACGAGGATCGGCAAGACGGGCCGCCGCGGCCATGCGCGACGATGGATCATTGGGGGAAACACCCGCACGGAGACAGCTCGCTTGGCGCTTCGAACATCGGCGACCCAGTATCACACCATCACCGGCCCCCGCCGGACCCGGCGTCCGGAGGGAGCGTGGCGATGACCGCCGGCAGCCCGGCCTGGGCCCGAGACGCCGTCTTCTACCAGGTCTTCCCGGACCGGTTCGCCTCCAGCCCGCGCGTCGTCAAGCCCGGTGCGATGGAGCCGTGGTCCGCCCCGCCCACGCTGCACGGCTACAAGGGCGGCGATCTGCTCGGCCTGGCCGCCCGGATCGACGAGCTCGTCGACCTCGGGATCACCGCCCTCTACCTCAACCCGATCTTCAGCGCGGCGTCGAACCATCGCTACAACGCGTACGACTTCATGACGGTCGATCCGCTGCTCGGCGGCGACGGCGCGTTCCGCGAGCTCCTCGACACCGCCCACGATCGGGGCATCCGGATCATCCTCGACGGGGTGTTCAACCACGTCGGGCGCGGCTTCTGGCCGTTCCATCACATCGTCGAATCGGGCGGGGCGTCGCCCTACCGCGACTGGTTCTACCTCGACGACGACGTCCTCAGCCTGCGCCGCGGGGTCAACGCCCACGAGGATCACCTGAGCCCGGAGCAGGGGCCGCGCGGGTATCGGTCGTGGTGGGACGTCCCGTCGCTGCCCAAGCTCCGGATCGAGCACCCGGGCGTTCGCGAGTACCTGATGGGGGTCGCGGAGCACTGGACACGCTTCGGGATCGACGGCTGGCGCCTCGACGTCCCGCAGGACATCGAGGACCAAACGTTCTGGCCGGAGTTCCGGCGGCGGGTGCGGGCGATCAATCCCGAGGCCTACCTCGTCGGGGAGATCTGGCACGACGCCCCGGAGTGGCTCGCCGGGGACCGCTTCGATGCGCTCATGAATTACCCGCTGGCCCTTGCCATCCTTGGGTTCGTCGGGGGACCGAAGATCGACCCGGCCGTCATTCGGGGCCAGTCGAACTACCGGGACGGCCTCGTCGACCTGGACGCGGCGACGTTCGCGCAGCGCCTCGTGCACAACCTGTCGGTCAACGGCCCGGAAGTGACGGCCGTCCAGTTCAACCTGATCGGCAGCCATGATTCGCCGCGGGCCCGCAGCGTGATGGGCGGCGACCCGGTTCGACTGCGCCTGGCGGCCCTGCTCCAGCTGACCCTCCCGGGAACGCCGTCGATCTACTACGGCGACGAGATCGCGATGAGCGGCGGCCCGGACCCGGATTGCCGGGGCGCCTATCCGCAGCGCCTCGAAGAGGTGGAGCCGGCGGGTCTCGTGCACCGGGCGTACGTCCGCGCCGCGATTCGCGCCCGGCGCGACCACGTCGCGCTCCGGCGGGGCGAGGTTCACCCGCTCGCGACGGCGGGTCGGGCAATCCTGCTCGAGCGGACCGCCGACGGGCGGCGCGCGCTCGTGGCGGTGAACGTCGGCGATGCTGCCGTGAAGCTCGCGATGCCGGATCGCGCCCCGGCGGGCCTGCGCCGTCTCGTCGACCTGACGATCGGGCACGTCGCCGTGGCCATCGACTTCGGCTCGATCGAGCTCGGGGCGCACAGCGCCGCCGTGCTCATCGACGACTGAGGAGCCAGCCGGGGGGCTGCGGGGCCCCGCCCGCAATCAGCCCCTGGTCGCGAGCGCCTCGACGCCGGCCGCCGGCAGGTAGAGCTTCTCGGCGTACTCGTGGAGCATCCGGGTCGTCGAGAACCGCCAGATCGCAGCCGCCATCGACCGGCGCATCCAGCCGATCCAGGTTGACGGCAGGCCGGCGGCATCGCGCTCGTAGTAGGCCGGCACGACCTCCGATTCGAGGATCCGGTACAGGTCCTGGGCGTCCGCCCAGTCCTGGGTGGCCTCGTCCGGGTTCGTCTCCCGACCGCCGATTGCCCAGCCGTTGTCGCCGACGAAGCCCTCATCCCACCAGCCGTCGAGGACCGAGGCGTTGACGACGCCATTGGCGGCTGCCTTCATGCCGGACGTCCCGGACGCCTCGAGCGGGCGGCGCGGGTTGTTCAGCCAGACGTCCACGCCCTGCACGAGGAACCGCGCGATCCGCATGTCGTAGTCCTCGAGGATGAAGACCCGACCCCGGAGCGCGGACCGGCGGGTCCGGGAGAAGATCTCCTGGATCACCCCCTGGCCGGGCCGGTCCGCCGGATGGGCCTTGCCGGCGAACACGACCTGGACGGGTCGGTCCGCGTCGTGGACGAGCCGGGCGAGGCGATCCATGTCGGTGAAGATCATCCCGGCCCGCTTGTAGGTGGCGAAGCGCCGCGCGAACCCGATCGTGAGGACGTCCGGGTCGAGGACCTCGTCGAGTTCGTCCAGGACGGACGGCGGCTCGCCGTGGCGCGCGAACTGGGCACGCAGGCGGCGACGGGCGAAATGCGACAGCTCGCCCTTCTGGCGGAGGTGCGCCTCCCACAGCTCCGCCGCCGGGATCCGTTCGATCCGCTCCCACCAGCGGCTGGCGGCGGTCGCCGGGTCCAGGTGGTCGAGATCGGCGTCGAGGTACCTGGCGAGGAGCTCGCGCAGCGGCGTCCCGACCCAGGTCGGCGTGTGGACTCCGTTCGTCACGCCGAGGATCTCGCGGTGGACGACCCCGCTCCACGTCCCGTTCGCGGTGGTGGCGTGCAGCTGGCTGACCGCGTTCGCGCCGCTCGTGAGGCGGAGGCTGAAGGCTGTCATGTCGAACTGGGACGTGTCGCCGTCCGGCCCGAGCCCGATGTCGAGGACCCGATCCACCGGCACGCCGCCCGTATTGGGCCGGCCGTCGCCGTCGAGGAGGGCCCCGGCGACGCTCCGGACGAGGCCGGCCTCGAAGCGCTCGTTGCCCGCCGAGACCGGGGTATGGATCGTGAAGATGCTGTCGCGGCGGATCCGGTCGAAGGCGTCGTCGAGCGGGACGCCGGTCGCCACGAGCTCTCGGGCTCGTTCGGCGAGGAGGAAGGCCGAATGGCCCTCGTTGAGGTGCCAGACCGCGGGCCGGAGGCCGATCGCCCGGATCGCCCGTACGCCGCCGACGCCGAGCACGAGCTCCTGGTGGAGGCGCATCTCGCGCCCACGGACGTACAGCTGGTGGGTGATCGGTCGGTCGCCTTCATCGTTCCCCGGCGTGTCCGTGTCGAGGAGGATGACCGGAACGCGGCCGACCTGGGCGGTCCAGACGTCGACCCGGACGTCCCGGCCGGGCAGCTCGACGGTCACGGTGAGGTGGTCGCCCTCGCGATC
>DATIUS010000106.1:0-15319 GCA_035466655.1 Candidatus Sulfomarinibacteraceae bacterium | reverse complement strand
CCAGGCGCGGGGGATGCACGGATCGATCTCGATGGTGGTGCCGCGCAGGCGGAACCCGAGGATCCCCTCGAGGCCCGCCTGGTACATCCAGCCCGCCGACGCGGTGTACCAGGTCCAGCCGCCGCGCCCGACATGCGGCGGTTCCGTGTAGACATCGGCCGCCATGACGTACGGCTCCACCCTGTAGCGTTGGACCCCGGCCCGGGTGCTGGCGTGATTGACGGGGTTCAGGATGGAGAACAGCTCACCCGCCTTGTCGCCGTCGCCCAGCTTCGCGAAGGCGAGCACGGACCAGATGGCGCCATGGGTGTACTGGCCGCCGTTCTCGCGGATGCCCGGCAGATAGCCCTTGATGTAGCCCGGATCGACGTCGGAGTGGTCGAACGGCGGCGTGAAGAGCAGGACCAGGCCGTCGCCGCGCCGCACGAGGTACTCCTCCACTGCGGCCATGGCTCGCTCCGCGTGGGGTGGATTCGCGGCCCCCGACAGGACGCTCCACGACTGCGCAATCGAGTCGATCCGGCACTCCGCGTTCACGGCCGAGCCGAGCGGCGTGCCGTCGTCGAAGAAGGCTCGCCGGTACCAGTCCCCATCCCAGCCGTGCCGCTCGAGCGCCCGTCGGAGCGCCTTCATGTGGGCCCGCCAGCGCTCTGCGCGCGGGCGCTCGCCACGAGCATCGGCGATCGGCGCGAACGCGGCGAGAACGGTATGGAGGAACCAGCCCAGCCAGACGCTCTCGCCCCGACCCGCGTGGCCCACCCGGTTCATCCCGTCGTTCCAGTCGCCCGACCCGATGAGGGGCAGCCCGTGCGCACCGACGGCGAGGCTGCGATCGATCGCAGCCGCGCAGTGGTCGAACAGCGATCCCGACTCGAGCGAGCGTTCCGGCTGGAAGTAGGCGTCGGTCTGGTCCGGCCCGAGCGCGGGCCCCTCGAGGTAGGGCACGGTCTCGTCGAGGACGGCACCGTCGCCGGAGATCTCGATGTAGCGATCGACCGCGTACGGGAGCCACAGACGGTCGTCCGAGATCCGGGTTCGGACGCCCCGACCGGACGGCGGATGCCACCAGTGCTGGACGTCTCCCTCGGTGAACTGGCGTGCCGCCGCGCGGAGGAGATGCTCCCGGGCGATCCCGCGACTCGTGGTCACGAGGGCGATGACGTCCTGGAGCTGATCGCGGAATCCGTAGGCGCCGCCCGCCTGGTAGAACCCCGTCCTCGCCCACATGCGGCAGGCGAGCGCCTGGTAGATGAGCCAGCCGTTGAGCATGATGTCCATGGAACGATCCGGCGTCCGCACCTGGACCGCGCCCAGGGCCTGCTCCCAGAAGCGCACCACGGAGCGCAGCGTCGCTTCGTGGTCGGCCGATCGACCGCGCCGGATGAGATCGGTGGCCGCCGGGATCCCCTGTGCCTCGCCGAGCAGGACGATGACCTCGGTCCGAGCCCCTTGGGGGAGCTCGAAGCTGGTCTGCAGGGCGGCGCACGGATCCAGGCCGGCGCCCGCGGCTCCCTGAAGCCGGTGTCCGCGATCCAGGCCGGCCGGCCGGTCGGGAGCACCGTTGCGGCCGAGGAACTCGGTCCGATCGGCCGTCCAGGCCGTCTGGCGTCCGCCGAGATCGAGGAAGGCGACCCGGCCGCCGAACTCGGTGTTCCAGGGGTTGCGCACGAGGAGCGCGCGCGTCTCCGGCTCCAGTGCCGTGATGATCCGTGGGCCACTGGCGCCGCGTGAGGTGCCGAGGGCCCACTCGGCATACGCGGTGACGGACAGTCGCCGGGACCGGCCCGACCGGTTCTCGATGGTGAGGACCGAGGTCTTGAGAGCTTCGTCGAGCGGGACGAACTGGACGAGGCCGAGCGCGATGCCGTCATGCAGGTGCTCGAACCGGCTGTAGCCCGCCCCGTGACGGGCGACGTAGGTTGACTCGTCGCACCGGATCGGAAGAGCAGTCGGACCCCACAGCTCACCGGTGTCGTCATCCCGGACGTAGATCGCCTCACTCACCGGGTCGCTGACGGGATCGTTGGACCAGGGCGTGATCTGGTTCTCGCGGCTGTTCTCGGACCACGTATAGCCCGATCCGGACTCGGAGACCTGGAACCCGAAGGAGGTGTTGGCCACGACGTTCAACCACGGCGCCGGCGTGGACTGCCCGGGACCGAGGATCACGACGTACTCCCGCCCGCCATCGGCAAACCCGCCGAGCCCGTTGAAGAACTCCAGTTCCGGTCGCGGCACGGCCCGTTCAGGCGCCGCTGCCCGAGGCTCGGGGCGCTCGGCCGGTGCTGCGAGCCGTTCCGGGCGCTCGAGGCGGATGACCTGGTCGGCCAGGCTGCCCCGACGGCTCAGCAGGACGGCTCGGGCGGTCGCCTGGAGGAGCGTTCGATCCTCGGGCGAGAGTCGGTCGCCACGCAGGATATGCACGCCACCGCGACCCGGGCGGCCCTCGTGGGCCATCGTGGACTGGCTGGCCCGCACCAGCGCCTCGAGCGCGTCATGGAGGTCCTGCGCGTAGGTGGCACCGTGCTCGTTGAGGATCACGAGGTCGACGTCGAGGAGCTTCAGCCGCCAGTACTCGTGGGCGCGGAGCAGCTGCCGGACGATGTCCAGGTCTTCGGCCTCGTCGATCCGTACGAGGACGATCGGCAGGTCTCCCGAGATCGCGTGCGCCCACAGCGCGGGCGCTCCACGGTCGTTCCGTTCCAGCAGGCTGGCTCCTGGCCGGAGCGACAGATCCGAGTACAGGATCCGGTTGGCGAGCCGCTGGAACAGATGGGCCTCGTCGGCCTCGATGCCAAGGTGGTGGAGTTGCACCTGGGCCTGCGTCCAGGCGAGGGTCGCCGCTCGCTCGAACGTCGCCGATTCGCGGTACTTGTCGGCAAGGTCCAGGACGTCCCCGCGCGACTCGGCCACGACCGTCGAGAAGATGGCGTGGACGGTTGCCCCCGGAGCCAGCTTCACCCTGCACCTGAGGCTGAAGATCGGGTCGAGCACCGCCCCGGCCGTGTTCGAGAGGGGCCGTCCGTCGACGACGGAGATCGGCGAGCGAATCGAGCGCGTCCGGCCGAGGAAGCGCGCCCGATCGGTCTCGTACTGGATGACCCCGCCGGGCTCCTCCTCGACCGCCGCGACGTGGGCCGCCCAGATCGGCGGCTCGTCGACGGAGCGCGGACGGCGGGTCGCCAGGAGCGCGCCGATCTCGGGCACGAACTCGGTCTGCACGAACAGGTTCTGGAAGGCCGGGTGCGCGACATCGGCGGCCTGCGGCGCGAGCACGATCTCCGCGTACGACGTCAGCTCGATCTCGCGACTGTGCGAGCCGAGGTTGGTGAGCGAGAGCCGCCGGATCTCCGCGTCGTGCTCCGTCGACACGACGATCGTCATCGCGGTGACGATCGAGCCGTCTCGCCGCGTGAACTCGGCGTGCTCCTCCGCATAGGTGACCTCGTAGCTGTCCGCCTCGGCACCGCTGGGCTGATGCCCGGCCGACCAGACGGCGCCGCTGTGCATGTCGCGGAGGAAGAGGTAGCTGCCCCACGAATCTCGCGTCACGTCCTCGCGCCAGCGCGTCACGGCCACATCGAGCCAGCGGCTGTAGCCGGATCCCGCGGCGGTGACCATGACCGCGTATCTACCGTTCGACAGCAGGTGGGTGCGGGGGATCGCATCGTGGGGCGACGTGAAGCGACGCAGGACCGGCGGGACCAGGTCGCGCACGTCGGCCGCGCTCTTGACCTCGTCGGCGCGCGGCCGGGCGACGAGCACGTCACGCGGCACCCGCTCCTGGAGCAGCAGCTCCGTCGCCTCCACGATCGGGTCGGCATGGAAGCGCTCGACCATGACGCCACCGTTGATCACATTGCCGATGGCCACCAGCGCCATCCCCTGGTGATGGGCCATGTAGCTCTGCACGATGGCGACCGCCTGGCCCTCGGGGAGCCGGCGTGCCGTGTAGTCGAGGGCCTCCCGGAATCCATACCGCCCGCTGGCACCGGCGATGCGCATCCGGGCGAAGTTCCGGACGGCGGCCTCCGGCTCGATCAACGCCCCGAGGGCCGTCGCGTACGGGGCGACGACGACGTCCTCGCTCAGGCCCCGCTTGAGGCCGAGCCCCGGCACGCCGAAGCTCGAATACTGGTAGGTCTGCTCGAGGTCGCGCGCGTTGAATGCCGATTCCGAGATGCCCCAGGGCACGCCGAGCTCGGCCGCGTAGCTCATCTGGCGGGCCACGACGAGCCGGTACGTGTGGTCGAGCAGGCTGCGAGTCGGAGCGCGCATCACGAGCGCCGGCATCAGGTATTCGAACATGGATCCGGACCACGAGATGAGGGCGGAGCCGCGGCCGACCGGCGTCAGCGCGCGCCCGAGGCGGAACCAGTGGTCCGGCGCGACATCGCCCTTGGCGATCGCGAGGAAGCTGGTCAGTCGCGCCTCGGAGGCGAGGAGATCGTAGAAGCTGGGATCCAGCGCGCCGTCCCGGACCCGGAATCCGATCGAGAAGAGCTTGCGGACCGGGTCGAACAGGAACGTGAAGTCCATCTCCCGGAACAGCTGCTGGGCATGGTCGGCGATGGCTCCGAGGCGTCGAACCAGGAGCGCGGCGGCCGGCGATCCGGCGTCGCCGCCGGTGGCGGGTGGATCGGACAGCTCCGCGATCGTCGGGAGCACCGACTCCGGCGGGCCGGCCTGGAACAGTGCAAGGTCGGCGAGGTGGCTGTCCACGGAGGACCGGGCCGCCTCAGCCCAGGTCACCAGCTCACCGTCGACACCATCCCCGCGCTCGGCGTTGAGCGCGGCAACGACGTCCGAGAGCGTCCGGGCGTGTGCGGCGAGCTCGCCCAGCCGGGTCACCCAGGCCCCGGACGTCGCAGGCACGGCGGTTTCGGCCACCGTCCAGACTTCCAGGGCTTCGTCGAGGTGGCGGCGGGTGAGCGTCTGGCTCCTCCGGTCGTCGTCTATCGCCCCGGCAGCCTCGCGCGCAAGGGCGACTGCGTCGTCGATCCCGGCGAGGGCCGCCCCGACCGGCAGCGGCTGGTCGATCATCTGGCGGCAGGCGTTCGACAGTGCGAGCAGATGGCCGGCGAGGTTGCCACTGTCGACCGACGACACGTACCCGGGCTCGAGCCGGTGCAGGTCGCGCGTGTCGTACCAGTTGTACAGGTGTCCGCGGAATCGTTCGAGGCGACCGATCGTCGCGAGCGTCGTCTCCAGGCGTTCGACCATCTCGAGCGTTCCGATCCACCCGAAGTCGCGAGCCGCCACCGTCGCGAGCAGGTACATCCCGATGTTCGTGGGCGAGGTCCGATGGGCGACCACGGGCAGGGGGTCGTCCTGGAAGTTATCGGGCGGCAGACCGTTGTCCTCCGGACCCACGAAGGCCTCGAAGAACCGCCACGTCCGTCGGGCGGTCTGTCGCAGCGACGCGACATCGGATGCGGAGAGCTGCTGCGCCGCCGCCTCGGGAGGTGGCAGGCTGACCCACCTGGCCACGACCGGTGAAAGCAGCCACAGGGCCGCGAATGGCGCTGCGACCAGGGCAGCCCCAGGCTTGACGACGAGCACGACCGCCGAGATCGCGATCGCGATCGCCACGCCGCCCGCCATCCGGCCGTAGAAGCCCGTCAGTGCAAGGTCATGGCTGGACTTCGCCTGGGCTGCCGTCGTCCACTCGAGAAGGTTCCGACGGCTGACGAACAGGCGGACGAGCGTCCGGAAGATCGCGTCGGTCATCAGCCATGCCTGATGCGCGAGCAACGTCACGGTGAGGCCGATCTGCGCCCCGGCGAGCGCGATGTCTCCACCCACGGCCCGGGCGTGGCTGCGCTTGGAGATGCCCCGCCGGCGCGGAAGGAGCCCCCCCAGGACCGGCAGCGTCGCTGGGATGGCGATCGCAGCCAGGACGAAACCGGTCCACACCGCCACCGAGGCCGACGGCAGCGTCCATGCCGCGACGAGGGTCGCCAGCGAGAGGGGCGCCGAGAGGGTTCGGCGCAGGTTGTCGAGCATCTTCCAGCGGGCGATGCCGGGCATCGATCTCCGGTCTCGCCGGCCCAGTTCGTCACGAGCACGACCGAGGATCCAGGGCAGGAGCTGCCAGTCGCCTCGTGCCCAGCGGTGCTGGCGGGCGGCCGAAACCAGGTAGTTCGATGGGAATTCGTCGAACAGCTCGACATCGGTGACCAACCCGGCCCGGGCGAAGATGCCTTCGAACAGGTCGTGGCTCAGCAGGGCGTTCTCCGGCACCCGGCCGGCCATCGCCGCGCTGAACGCATCGAGGTCGTAGATCCCCTTGCCGGTGAAGCTGCCCTCGCCGAACAGGTCCTGGTACACATCCGAGACGGCGGATGCATACGGGTCGATCCCGGCCGGCCCGGAGAAGATCTGCTGAAAGACCGAGGCCTCGTGCTCCGTGGGCAGCGTCGAGGTGATCCGCGGCTGAAGCACGCCGTAACCGTGGGTCACGCGACCGGCCGCCGGATCGAACGTCGGCTGGTTGAGCGGGTGGGCCATCGTCCCGACGAGGCGCCCGACCGCACCCCGGGGCAGCCGGGTGTCCGCGTCCAGCGTGACCACGTAGCGCACGTCAGCCGGCGGGGTCGAGGCTGACCGTCGCGTGGTCAGGAAGCTGGTCGTCGCCGAGCCGCGCAACAGAGCGTTCAGCTCGTGGAGCTTGCCGCGCTTGCGCTCCCAGCCCATCCAGCAGCCTTCGGACTCGTTCCATCGCCGCATCCGGTGGAAGAGCAGGAACCGGCTCCCGCCCCCGGGGGCCTCGCCGTGGCGCTCGTTGAGCCGGTCGATGGCCGCCGCGGCCGCGGAGAGGATCTCGTCGTCGCCGGGGACCTGCTCGCTCGGGGCGTCAAGCCAGTCAGACAGCAGGGCGAACCGAAGGTCGCCGTCGCGATTTGCCAGGTAGTGGACCTCGAGGCCGCTGACCTGGGCCTCGACGTCCGCTTCGTCGGTCAGGAGCGTCGGCACCACGACGAGCGTTCGCAGCTGGGACGGGACGCCGTCGTCGAGGTCCAGCCGGGGCAGAGGTCGCGGGCCGAGGACGTTCGTCACCGTCCGAATGACGAGCGCCATCGCGAGGTCGGAAGCCGGGACGAGCGCGAGGATCACCAGCAGGATGAGGGCGGCGCCCCCGGCGCCACCCTGTGACAGGAGGACCGGCACGGCCAGGATGAGTGCCGTGGCCAGCGCGACGGTGCCGAGGTAGCGACTCGTCGCGTTACGGACGTAGGCGCGCCGCAGCCGCCCCCTCGCCCGAACCCTCAGGCCGAGGGCCCGTTCGAGCGCGATGCGACCGTCTGAGATCAGGTAGTAGCCCGGATCCCGGCGGCGAGCTCCGACGGACGGTTCGAGCCCATCGGCGACCGGGGTCGACTCCGCCATCGCGACGACCGCAGCGGCGACCTCGATCTCCGTCCGGTGAGCGCCCCGTGCCAGCTCCTCGATCGCGTGCCGGTACCGGTCGCGCGTCGCGAAGTCCATGGTCGCGAAGGAGCTTCGGTCCCGAAGGAGCTCGTCGACCAGGCTCACGCCCTCGACGAACGTGGCCCAGTCGAACGACGAGATCAGGCGCATGCTCGTGATCGCGTTCCGGACCGTCACGTTCATCGTGGCCTGGCGCTGATGCTCCAGGCGGACGACCTCCTCAGCCGTCGTCCCCTGCGCCGCCAGCAGCCCCTCGAGCCACTGCAGGGCGGGGGTGACCGCCGGGTCCTGGTCACGCAGGCGCTGGAACAGCTGGACTCGCGCCGCCGTCGGGAGCGCGGTGCGCGACAGCCGGCGCAGCGAGGCGTCCGCAAGATCCGGGCTGCTCGCGCCGAGCCCGAGCAGGCCATCGGCGAGCTCGTCGGCCATCTGGCGAGCCGCCCGGCTCCGCACGATCCGTTCAGCGAGTCGGCGAAGGTTCTCGACGAGGAAGATCCGGAGGCTGATCGCGATCGCCCACAGCTCGCCGATCGTCAGCGGCTCCACCTCCTGGTAGGCCCGGACCATCCGCCGAAGGCTCTCCGGCTCGAAGCGACTGTCTGTGTGCGCGACGTACGCCCAGGCGATCCCCAGGACGCGGGGGTAGCCCTCGAGGTGGCCCTCGGCCAGCTTCGGGAGCTCGCGGTAGTAGTCCGGCGGCAGGTCGTCACGGATCTCGCGAAGCTGCTCTTCGACGATGTGGAAGTTGTCGACGAGCCACTCCGCGGCCGGGGTGATCGAGCGCTCGTCCTTGATCGCCCGCGCGAGCAGGCGGTAGGACTCGAGCAGGACGCGACCGTTCTCGGCGACCCGCGGCCGGATGGCGTTCCCCCGCCGCCGCGCGGGACTGACCACCTGGGCCGCTGCCAGCGTCCGCGCGTGCTGCTCCAGCCGCTCCACGCTGAAGAGCTCCGCGAGGATCGGCTCCTCGGGCTCGGCCTTCCTGCGAGCCCGACCGCGGTCGCGCCCGGGCAGGCTCCGGAGTGGCTGGCTTGATTGCATCTTCAG
This sequence comes from Candidatus Sulfomarinibacteraceae bacterium, assembly GCA_035466655.1. Classification (GTDB taxonomy): domain Bacteria; phylum Chloroflexota; class Limnocylindria; order Limnocylindrales; family CSP1-4; genus UBA5189. Next base: position 6,841 of record DATIUS010000106.1, on the reverse strand, counting down.
CTTTCAGCGTGGAGCTTGACCCGGCTCGTCTTGCCTCTGTGTCGGGGCAGCGATGATACCGGGCCACCTCGCGATGGTCGCAGCAAGGAGCCAGGTGGGCCTGTCCCCCGAGACGGGTCCACCTGGCGGAGGGAGATGCGACGGTCACGAGGCGGGCGGGCCCGCCTGTTGGACGACTGTGGTGGATACCCCGGAGATCGTCATGACGGGCCGTCATGCAGTCGAGACGATCAGCGGGCGCGGTACCCCCCGAGCCACCGTCGATGCATGAACAGGCCGGCGCTTCCAAGGCCGAGCACGATCCCCAGCACGATCACCGGGACCCGCCCGGGCCCGGCATCGGCCGCCCTCGCGAGGAGGTCCGTCGATGGCAGCGTCGGGCCCGTCGTGGGACCCGGGGCCAGGGCGACCTCGGCCAGGGCGGCTGCCCCGGCGATCGGAACAGGCGGCGGTGCCGCCGGCTCGGAGACGATGCAGGCCGGGTACGAGATCGTGTCGTTCATCAGGGTCACGCTGCCATCACGCACCAATGCACGACCGCTCAGCGTCACCCGGCTCAGCATCGTGATCGACGTCAGGGCGACGATGTTCCCGGCGAAGCTCGAATCCGCACCCAGCGTCGCGGAGCCGGCAACCTGCCAGAGCACGTTACAGGCTTGCGCACCGTTCGCGAGCTCCACGGAGCTCGACGCGGCCGTGATCAGGTGGGACGTCGCCTGGAAGATCCAGACTGAGTTCGGGTCATTCCGGCCGTCAAGGGTGAGGGTTCCGGTGAGGTCGAGGGTGACGCCGCCCGCGTTGTAGACCCCGCCGACGAGGGTCATGCCGCCCAGGGCGCCTCCCGCCACGACGCCGGCCGGCGTTCGCCCCGCCGCCTCGTCATACGCCGCGACGAGATCGACCTTCGCCTGCAAGGCGATCGCGTCGGCGGCATGGATGGATCCGTTCAGCGTCCCCGGTGGGAACCCCGTCACGGCGGCCGCCGGAAAGATGCCGAGGTCACCATCGATGATCGTCGACCCGCTGTTGGTGACGGCCGGGGTACCGGCCAGGACGGCGAACGTCGCCGCCGCTCCCAGCCCGACCGGTTCCGGATCGGCAGCGTATGCCGTCGGAGCGCCGGCCAGCAGTCCGATCGCGAGCGCCACGGCGGTTCCGGCCGGAAACAGCCGCCTCGCACCGCGTCGTCGAGCAACCATGGTTCAACCCCGCCTCGGTGTCGGTGTGGCTGCCGACGTGGCTGCCATGTGGCGGCGTTCCCGAGGCCAGGGCCAGTCTTCGGTCTCGACGGCGCCACGTCATGACGGTCCGTCACGAGGCATGTGGTGACCGGGCCTCCGAGCGTGCCGCCACTGCCCGTGGAAGCTCGATTCGCTGCTCGATCGCCCAGCGATCGATCACGGCAGCTAATGAGCCACCGAGCCGTCTCGCGCCTGGGCGGCCGACTCGAGATCCTGGGTGCCGATTGGCTCAGGGGCTCCGGCGGACCCGGCGGGCCTGTGGAGTCCTGGAGAGAACCGCACGGCCCGCCCCTTCCCGGTCCGCTTCGCCTCGTACATCGCCGCGTCCGCCTCCTGGACGAGGTCGTCCACGGTCGCGCCGTGCGCGGTGCGAAGCGCCACGCCGATCGAGATCGAAGCGTTGATCGGTTGCCCGTTGAGGTGGAACGGAGCGGCAACCGCGCCCACGGCCCGTTCGGCAATGGCGAGTGCCTCGTCGCCGGAGTCGAGCTCCTCGAGCAGCAGTGCGTACTCGTCGCCACCCAGGCGGGCGACCGTGTCCGCCGGTCGGACGACCTCGCGCAGCCGCTCTCCCACGAGGGTCAGGAGCCGATCACCCCGGGCGTGGCCGAGCCTGTCGTTCACCGTCTTGAAGTTGTCGATATCAACGAACAGGATGGCGACGATCGCTCCCTCCCGACGCGCCAGCCGGGCGAGGGCATGCTCGACCCGGTCATGGAAGAGGCCGCGGTTGGCGAGGCCGGTGAGCGGGTCGTGGAGCGCCCTGTGGCGCAGCTCGCGATAGAGCCGCCCGTTCTCGATCGCCAGGGCCCCCTCGAACGCCAGCGTTCGTGCAAGCGCGAGCCGCCGCTCGTCGACCGGTTGCCCTTTGCTGGCGGTCAGCTCGGCGACCCCGACCGGTTCCGCTGTGGCGACGAGTGGCAGGAGGAGCATGACCTCGCGACCGACGGTTCGCAGGCGGACCCGTTCGGCGAATTCCCCGGGATAGTCGATGACGTCAATGACGATGGGCGCCCGATCGCGGATGACGCGCCCGAGCACTGGCCGCGCCGCGAGCGACTGACCACCGGTCTGGAGCGCGCGTTCGACCGGGTACGACCCGAACGGGGCGAGCTGGCCAGTCTCCGGCGCGAGGGCGTAGATGACGCAGTCGTCGAAGCCGATCGCTTCCGCCAGGTGACGGGCAACCAGCTCACCGAGCACCCCGGGCTCGGTCGCTTCGGCCAGGTCGGATGACAGACGGAAGAGCTGGCGGAACTCGTGCCTCGATGCCTTCAGGCGCTCGCTCAATCGGTGGAGGAGGAAGAGGACGATCCCAGAGGCAAGGCCCAGGCCCCACAGCCTCAGGAGTCCGGCAGCGACCGGCGGGACGGCGTGATCGTTGGGCAGAAAGGCCGCGACGCCCGTCAGAACGATCCCAGCCCAGGCGAGGACCATGAGCCGGCGCAGCCATTCGCCCTCGAGGTGTGGCAGCGCCAACGTGGTCGGGATCAGGAGCGCCGTCGCTGCGGTGATGGCGACATGGGGCTGCAGGGGCGCGGCGGCGATGAGAACAACGGTGACCACAACCGCCGTGGGGGCGACGACCGATGCGACCGGACGCACCGCCAGGGCACGACGAGGAACGATCGCCAGCCAGGCCGACAGTGCCGCGAACATGAGGCCGACGATGAAGGCTCGTGGACTCCCGAATGCCACGCTGACGCCGATCTGCGCGACGCAGAAGGCGGCGGCGGCGGCGATGAACAAGCGGATGGCTTGTCGAACTTCGTCTCGCTCGGTCGACTCATCCGGACTGAGCGGCGGCCGCTCCGCGGTCTCGGCCTTCGTGCGCGCCGGTCGTGTGCCCGGAGTCATATGAGTCGCTTGCGAGGGGCCGGTGCCGGACGTCCGAGCAGGTAGCCCTGACCGAACGGGACCTGGAGCTCCAGGAGCGCGGCCATCTCCGCCTCGGTCTCGATGCCCTCGGCGACCATGGAGAAGCCCGCGGACAGGGCGAAGTGGCGCATGCCGACGATGAGCGCCTGGCGGACCGGGTCGCCGTCGATGCCGGCCACGAACGACCGATCCAGCTTCACCAGCGCCGGGCGCAGCTCGATGATGTGCCGGATGCTCGCGAAGCCGGCGCCCGCATCGTCGACGGCCATCCGGACGGGATGGAGACCCGCGATGGCGGCCCGGAACGCGGCGTAGTCCTCGATCGCCGCATGCTCCGTCACCTCGCACACGATCGGGCGATCCGCGGAGCGGAGGAGCGCGCTCAACTCGCGGCCGGCGAGAACGAGCCCCGGTGAGACGTTGATGCTGAGATAGGGACCCGTTGGCAGCCGTGCGGCGGCGAGCAGGATCGCGCGAATGGTCGCGACCTCGAGGTCGAATCCCAGACCGACCGCGGCCGCTTCGGCGAACCTGACGTTCGGAGGGACCCCGTCGCGAAACCGTGTGAGCGCCTCGTACCCGACCGCTGTGCGACCGGCGAGTTCGACGATCGGCTGGAAGACCGGCTGGAACCCGCCCTGGTCGATGACCGCCTGGACGTCGCTGCGTGCCCTCTGCTGCTCGAACCGGGAGGCCACGCTTGACCCGAGGAAGGCCCCGGCGAGACCGGCGAATTCGACGATCGCGGGCAACCGCTCGGTCACCGCGATCTCTGCCGACGGGCCCGCTGCCCCGACGGCGAGGATCCCGACGAGATCGTCGCGCCAGCGGATCGGGGCATAGCCCAGGAAGCTGATCCCGAGCGTCCGGATCGCCTCGTTGAGCGGGTGTCCCGTGGCCGGCCTCCAGGCCTCGACCCAGGGGCCGACCTGGGCCCGCTTCCGGAGGGTTCGACTGCGAGCCAGCGGCACGGAGCGCCGCTCGGGGGGCGGTCCGGAGGCGAGCGCCAGGCCGACGGGTGTCGTCCGCCCATCGAGCTCGAACAGGAGGATGGCGGCGATCCCGATGCCCGGCAGGCCCAGGACCAGCCGGGTGATGGATGTGGCGACGGTTTCAACGGTCCCGCTCGCCCGCAGGCGGACGAGCCCGTCGGCGACGACGGCGCGCTCCCGGGCCAGGAGCGACGCATGCGCCTCGCGCTCGTGGCCGAGCTCGATCTCGGTCTCCGATCGCACCCGGTCGGTGATGTCGAGGCCGATCCCGCCCATGAGCGGCTCGCCGGTCGCTGCGCGCAGGGGAAACTTGCGCAGCAGCAGGGTGTGCGGGCCATCATCGAGCGGCACGACCTGGATGAACTCCAGCGGCACGGTCCCCGCGAGGGTCAGCGCGTCATTCTCGCGGATCTGGGCGGCGACGGTCGGCGGCCACAGGTCGTAGTCGGTCATCCCCGGCCACAGGAGCCCGATCCGATCGCCCGTCAGGCGGCGGGCGTGCTCATTGGCAAAGACATAGCGACCCTCGTGGTCCTTGATGAAGGCAATGGCCGGCGCCGCCGCCATGAACTCGGCGAAGTGGGCTTCGGCGGCCTCGGCCGTCCGTTCGGCACGGGTGCGGGAGGTGATGTCCCGGGCAACGACGACGTGGCCGCGAGGGGCGTCGGGGCGCCCGACGGGGGCCGCCGTGATGCTCAGCTCGACCGCCGCCCCGGCTGCATTGCGGGCAAGCGCTCCGCCGGACCAGGCCTCACCTCGGTCCAGCACGGCCCTCAGGTCGGCCACCGTGGCGGATCGGAGCTCGCGGGCCAGGATCTCGAAGACCGAGGCGCCGACCATGGTCGACGAGGAAAACCCGAGGATCCGCTCGGCGGCGCCATTCCATCCGGTGAGGCGATGCTCTCGATCCGTGGTCACGACGGCTTCGGGAAGCGCGTCGAGGAGCAGGCCGATTCGCCGGATGAGCGGCGGCTGGGAAATCGCTGCCGCCTTCCTGTCGCGAGATCCTCGTGTGCGCATTCGGGCCCTCGGAGGCGACGGCTCGCGCACGCGCCAAGGCCAAACCGAATCGCCGTCTCTGCCCGCGCGCCGGACGCGTCACGGAACTGTGATGCCCGGGTGCGAATCCGTCATGACGGTTCGTCATGACGCCGCCGGCTGATGCCGAGGGTCAGCCGGCTATTCGGCCGTGGTGTTCGGCGTGCCGGTCCAACCCATGTTCGAGAACGTGGGGATGAACCGGTAGCCCTTCCCCGGTACCGTGGCGATGAAGCGTGGATGCCGGTAGTCGTTCTGCAGCTTGATCCGCAGGCTGCGGATGTGGCGGTCCACGACGTTGCTCTCCGCCACGAAGTCGGGACCCCAGATCGCATCCAGGATCTCGTCACGGGTGACCACGCGCCCGCCCAGACTGGCGAGAAGATAGAGCAGGCTCTGCTCGATGCCACTGAGGTGGATCACCGAGCTGCCGGCCCGCACCATGCGATTGAGGATGTCGATCTCGATCTCGCCGAGCCGGATCGTGGGGACGATCGGCCGGTCGGATCCTGAAGCGCGTCGGGTGATGACGATGGACCGTGCGAGCAGCTCTTCGGGCGAGAAGGGCACGGTCAGGATGTCATCGACGCCGAGATCGAACGCCCTGAGCTTCGTCTTCAGGTCGCCGCGGCGGGTGAGCCCGAGGACGGGCGTCACGCTCTTCTCGAGCGTGTTCGAGACGCCGAGTCGCTGCAGCAGGGCGATGCTGTCGTCGTGATCCATGTCGACGACCGCGAGGTGCGGCCGCGCCTTGCTGAGAACCTCTTCCGCCTCCGCCAGGCTGGCAGCTGCGGTCACCACGAACATGCCGTGGTTCAGCGTCAACTCGATCAAGTCGACGACGAGTGGACGATCGTGGAGCACGAGCGCGCGGCGCGCTTCGTGCGGCTGAAGTTCGATGCCGGAGACGGTCACCAGTTCCTCCCGGTCCCGCAATGATTGGCCGCTTCGCATCTTACTAAGGCGGTCATGTCGTGGGAACCAGGGCATGCCGGCCCCGTGGGTCGCCGGGCCGACAATGACGACCCGTCATGACGCCGGGCCGATCCGGCCGGACACTCGTGATGGCACTCCGGACGGTGGTCAGCGTGGCTCCACTGTCCAGGAATGCCTGAGGGATGCGGGAGAAGGACATGACGATGAATCAAGTCGACCGAACGGTCGTCACCTCGGAGCCCGCGGCAGCCGCGACACCGGAAGCGCCGCCGACGGGCACCGTCCAGACGCCGGTTCGAACCGAGAGTCGAAGCACCTCGACGTACCGGCCCGGTGGTCCCGAGCTGACCCGACGCATCGTCGTCCTGCTGTTCGGGCTGGTCCAGGTCGTCATCGGGCTGCGCTTCGTCCTGCTGCTGCTCGACGCCCGGGAGGCGAACGCCCTCGTGTCCGGCATCCTCGATATCAGCCAGCTGTTCGTCGGGCCGTTCGAAGGGATCCTCAGGACGGACGCACTCCGGGCCTCGGGATCGATCTTCGACCTGACGGCGATCGTCGCGTTCGTCGGCTGGACGATCCTCGAGCTCATCGTCCTGTGGGTCGTCGGGGTCTTCCGGCGCGAGCCGGCTTGATGCTCTGGACGGTGGAGCCGCAGGTGTCGATCGACGGTTGACCTGACCTCGGCAACTCCCGGCCGGATCTCGGCCGACCAACGTGAAAGGAACGGGACGTCATGGGGATCATCGCGTGGATCGT